>CALWBA010000031.1 GCA_944375815.1 uncultured Lachnospiraceae bacterium
AGACTTATGGGGGTAAGGGGGAGTTATAGGCATTTTTAGGAAAAAATATGTGACCATGTATAAAAAGGGAGCTGCGAAAAAATGATTTCTCATTTTTTCACAGCCCCCTTTTTTGACAGTCTGAAGGAGGACTGCTGAGGCAGTCCTCCTCGTTTGTCAGGCAGAAAACTGAGAATATTTCTTCGGGGAAACTCCGGTGGCTTTTTTGAAAGCCTTCAAAAAGTTGCTGTAATCATTGAATCCGCAGCGCTCACATGCTTCCGTGACGGAACAGCCTTCTGTCAAAAGAGATTTAGCAAGTGTGATGCGTTTTGCCACGATATATTTATTGATCGTTGTACCTGTGACGGATTTAAAGATCCGGCACAGGTAAGAGGGGCTCAGATAGAAGTGCTCAGACAGCTCCTCCAGACCAAAGGCTTCAGAGATGTTGCGGTCTATATAAGTGAGAATTTCATCCACCTGCCGGCGATGGCGCGAAGGTGTCTGATCGGGGAGACTTACCAAACCGTGAAGGAAGCAGCGGTTTAAGAAGGTCATAAGTTCCAGAAATGCCGCCTGTTCCAGAACATCGGAGCCATAGCCGCTGATATCGGAAAGCTTGTGAATATAGTAGGAAAAGCGTTTCTGCTCTTCCTCCGTCAGCGAGATCCGGTGGCAGTATCCATCCTCACGTTTCGAAAAACACAGATCCAGGTCGGTCTGGTGCGTACACAGAGATTTTAAGTAATCCGGATAGATGGAAAGCACAATGCGCTCATGAATCTGCGTGTCAATCTGAGTGAGGTGATGGCTTTCATACTGGTTGATAAAAAACATGTCTCCGGGATGGATATCATAGAACCGGCTGTCAATCAGGAACTGTTTTCCGCCGGAGATGGAGAAGTAGATTTCATAGCTGTCATGGATATGCATTGCCATAGGCTTCTCATCGCTGTACAGATGAGCTATGGCAAAGTATTGCTGACTGATACAGTCATCATCGCCTGATGGCAGGAATTTAATATTTTCATGGCGTGATCCTCCCGGTGCTCTGGTAATGCTCATAATCAGATAGGTGTTGCTTTCAGTATAGCAGGTACTTCAAAATTTGCAATATTTTGAACAAAATACCACAGGAAAAAGGAATAATTTAATGCTAGAATAAGTCTAAATCAAGACGAAAAAGAATAAATCAGGAGGAAAGCCAAATGGATTTTACAAAGAACTTCTCCTTAGAGGGGAAAGTTGCACTCGTAACAGGAGCATCCTATGGTATCGGTTTTGCAATTGCAGCTGCGTTTGCAGAGGCAGGAGCGACCATTGTATTTAACGATATCAATTAGGAACTGGTTGACAAAGGACTTGCGTCTTATGCCGAGAAGGGCATCAGAGCTTATGGATACGTGTGTGACGTAACAGATGAGGAGGCCGTCAACGCTTTTGTGAAGCAGGTTGAGGAAGAAGCAGGTGTGATTGATATTCTGGTTAACAACGCGGGAATCATAAAGAGAATACCAATGTGCGAGATGACAGCGGCACAGTTCCGCCAGGTTGTAGATATTGACTTAAACGGTCCGTTCATCGTGTCAAAGGCCGTTATTCCCGGCATGATCAGGAAGGGACACGGAAAGATCATCAATATCTGTTCCATGATGAGCGAACTTGGACGTGAAACAGTGTCGGCATATGCGGCAGCCAAAGGCGGATTGAAGATGCTGACAAAAAACATAGCTTCTGAGTACGGAGAGTATAACATTCAGTGTAACGGAATTGGACCAGGATATATTGCGACACCGCAGACAGCACCTCTGAGAGAGATACAGCCGGACGGCTCCAGACATCCGTTTGATCAGTTTATTATTGCGAAAACCCCTGCCGCACGCTGGGGCAGAGCAGAAGATCTACAGGGACCGGCAGTCTTCCTAGCATCCGATGCATCCAATTTTGTAAACGGCCATATTCTGTATGTAGACGGAGGTATTCTGGCATACATCGGGAAACAGCCCTAAAAAACAGAAAGAGAGAAGCAGAGATATGAAAATCGCATTAATCAACGAAAACAGTCAGGGCGCAAAAAACGCCATGATCTGCAATTCCCTGAAGAAGGTCACTGAGCCGATGGGGTTTGAGGTGTTTAATTATGGTATGTATACAGCGGAGGATGAGGCACAGCTTACCTACGTTCAGGTGGGCATCCTTGCAGCAGTTCTGCTGAACTCCGGTGCAGCCGATTATGTGATCACCGGCTGCGGAACCGGAGAGGGGGCAATGCTTGCGTGTAATTCGTTTCCGGGCGTAATCTGCGGTCACGTGGAGGACCCGTTAGATGCCTATACCTTTGCGCAGATTAACGACGGAAATGCAATCGCAATCCCATTTGCAAAAGGATTCGGATGGGGCGGAGATCTGAATCTGGAGTATATCTTTGAAAAACTGTTCTGCGAGGAGAGCGGACAGGGGTATCCAAGAGAACGGGCTGTTCCCGAGCAGCGCAACAAGAAGATTCTGGATCAGGTAAAAACAGTCACGTACCGCGATCTGTGCGATATTTTAAGAGAGCTTGACCGCGATCTGGTAAAAGGAGCTCTGTCCGGTGAAAAGTTCCGGGAATATTTTTTCGCAAACTGTAAGTCCGAAAAAATTGCTGCATGTGTAAAAGACATTCTCGGATGCTGCGTATAAACAGAATTACCCTTTATCCTTTATAATATAGACAGGCCGTCCTTTACTTTCCATATAGTTTTTTGATACATATTCTCCCAGAACCGACAGGAACAGCATCTGCATTCCATTAAGGAACAGGATCAGGCAGACAATAGTTGTCCATCCGTTGACTTCGTTGCCAAAAATCAGGGTGCTGACAGCGGTGCCGAAAGCAAGGAAAAGAGAGAGGATAAACAGAAGTACGCCGACCGCGCCGGAGAGGGCAATGGGAGCGGTGGAAAAAGAAAAAATTCCGTCAACTGCGTATCGGAAAAGACTTTTCAGACTCCACTTAGACCTTCCTGCGGCGCGGGCAGTGTTCTCGAAGGGAATCCACTTTGTCTCAAAGCCAACAAAAGAAAAAATACCTTTCATATATCTGTTATATTCCGTACAGGAAAGCACAGAGTCAACCATGCGGCGGGTCATCATGCGGAAATCTCCTGCGCCGTCCTGCATATCCATACGGCTCAATCTGCGTATGACCCGATAAAAGCAGTGTGAGAGGAAATTCCGGACAGCTCCTTCCCCGTCTCGCGTTGTGCGTCTGCCGGCGCAGCAGTCATATCCTTCATCCTTGAGCGCAGCGTACATCCGGGGTAAAAGAGCCGGCGGATGCTGCAGATCTGCGTCCATCAGCACGCAGTAATCCCCGTCAGCAGCCTGCAGGCCTGCGTACATGGCCGCTTCTTTTCCGAAATTCCTGGAAAATGTGATATAGTGACAGGAGGAATCACATGCAGCGAGCGACCTAAGGATCTGAAGCGTTCCGTCACTGCTTCCGTCATCTACGAACAGAAATTCTGTTTCGGCGTCAGGAAGTTCTGCGGTATAACGTTTTGTTTCACGATAAAATAACTTAAGCACTTCTTCTTCATTATAACACGGAACAATAATTGTAAGTTTTTTCATAATGTATGTACCCCTTTCACAAAAATTTTCTTTCGGCAGATCAGATAATTCGCCAGTACCGTCACAATGCTCACGATGAGCTTTGATATCCCTGAAGGAAGCAAAAGAACAGATATGGATAAAAACAGCAGTATGTCTTCCGACAGCAGTGTCAGCAGACGCAGAGAGCAAAAGGATAAAAGCTCGGACAGCCGCTTTCCGTCAGAGTGAAATACAAACCTGCGGTTTATAAAGTAGGAAAATATCACTGCAGCCGCCCATGCCGCAGTATTTGCTGTGAGATAACCCATTCCCGCTGTACAGAGAGAAAAATATATCACATAGTTGACTGCAGTTGTGAGAACGCCGCCGATTGCGTAGGTAATCAGATGTTTCACAATCACGCCTCCTTTCTTTTACGTTTGAAAATCAAGAGTAACCCTATGCCGCCGGCAGCCGAACACAATATTCCTGCGCGCTGCAGCGGAGGCTCATAGACAATGCGGATCTGATGTTCACCGGCTGTCAGAGGAAAGCCGATGAACGATTTATTAACCATCCGGATTTTGCACGGCTCATTGTCCACCCAGGCGGAAAATCCCGGCTCCATGGGAATGGAGGTGATCAGCCAGCCGTCTGCGGGCATGCTGACAGTTCCGTCTGCGACTTCATTGCCGGAAAGTGTATTTTGCTGCAGAGGATGGACTGTGTCCGTGTCCATACCGAAATGCGAGGTATCCAGGGCATACAGATGCACATTTGAGACAGAGAACTTTCCAGAAAAACTGACATGAAACCGCTCCAACATTTCCGGAGATGAGAGCACAAACGTAAATGTTGTATTGTGATTCGGATACGGTGCTGCTGCGCCTGAGAGCTTGTTTCGGATATTGTTAATTGTTACAATTGCTGCTTCGGAAGACTCTCGTCTGACGTCAAAGGTGAGCACAAGAATCTGTCCCGCTATTGCTTCTGCGGGGACTATATCAAAAGAGGTATCCGTCTGTTTCTCAATCACATAATCCTTTCCATCTGTCCAGTGCAGTTCCTTAAAATGCGCTGTAAACGGCTGCGGGAAGTCCGTATTGCTCTTTACAACGCTTTGCGTGCAGATGGCCTCCAGAGAAGCAGGGAAGGGGAGCGCGTCAAAGACTTCTTCAGACATTACAGCTGTACTTCCGTAACAGAGCGGGAGTACATCCGGATTTTCAGCCAGCACCGAATCCCCCCGTTCTGCCAGAATCTTAAATCCATAGGGAAGCGATTCGCGGGAACATTCAAGATAGCGTACGCCCATCAGATACTGAAAGAACGGATTGGCCTGAGACAGCAGCGCTACACGGTTATTGATCCGGATGGGATTTCGCATCACATCGAAATAAAAACGGCTGTACAGGGGATTCGGGGTAGAAGTATACATCGATGTTCTTCCGTTTCGGGAGGATAGGGTCTGATTTACAGTCTGGTATGGTTCAGAAAATGAGTCGGACCGGTAATTTCCGTTTTTAAAATACGTTAAGCGTTCCTGCGCGCTGAAAGCAGAAATCTGCGTGTGCTCTCTGAGAAGATACTCATCACTCCTGTGGACGGAAAAGGAAAATACCGTGCAGAGCAGCAGCGAAACAGACAGGAATAAGATCAGGTATTTTCCATATACGGCAAGTCTTTCGGGATGCCGCCGTCCGACAGCCCATCTGACTGCAAGAAGAACAAATATCCCTGCGGACAGCGCAAAATCGCCCCATATCCATGCATTTGAAAAATTGATATACTGCAGATATGCCGCATACCCGCACAAGGCCAGAGCCAGAAATGAAGGACGTATTGCCTGCAGGAAAAGATCCTGGAGTATACAGGCTCCTGCGAGAACCGCAAGCGGTAGAAGCGGTATGAGCACTTTGCTTCTGGAATACAGAAATCCATTCAGTATATACGGGAGAATCCCGCAGATAAACGCAAAAAATAAAAAAGCACAGAGGACCCGGAGCCGTGAGGAAACTTTGCAGAAAAGTCCGCACAGAATGAGAAACAGCAGAACAAGCGTCAGACCGCATCCATAGGAACTGTATAGAAATCCTGAGAAATCTAACCGCAGTCCGAAGGGGTTCCCAAGCGATGCAGTACCTCCGTCCTTGGATGAGGCGCAGTTTAAGATGACCGCAGCCGACGGCAGCAGCAGTATTCCTGAGAGCAGTATTGCGCAGAGAACATGCAGAGCATAGCGCAGGGAAATCCGGATCCACGAGCGCTTTGTTCCGTGTCTCCACAGCAGAAACACATAGATCGCAAGGATACAGGAGATCGCAAAGAAATAACTGTGGAAGATGATCAGTGAAATCATAACAACCAGTGCTGCATCATCATGCTTTTTCCGTGAGCTGACAGCCAGCAGAGCTCCGATCAGAAACGGCATATAATTAATAAAAACGATTTGACGGTGGAGCTGAAAGAAGCATCCTGCACCGAGAAAGAGTACGCCGCTCCAGAAACGGATCTGACCGGTAAGACCGCACCGGCCGGCAAGCCTGTAAAAGAGAAGCACGGATACAATATATAAAGCGGTACAGTAAATGCTGATTACAGCAGTCATTGAAACATTCGGCAGGGTGCATCCGATCAATATATCCGGCCGCAGATAACCGTAATAGGAAAAATTATAGATATTCGATCCGCCGCCCAGAGGCAGTCTTCCGGGGAAAAGAGTTCCTGTCTCGTAAAATGTCTGCCGCATTGTTTCAGCGATACTCACATACTGGGAATACCAGTCGCAGGAAGAGCCCGGCAGGCAGCGCATATCGCGCGAAAAGACGATCAGACCAAGACAGAGCAGCAAAAGTGCCGCATAAGGAAGAACCTTTTTCTTATCATATGTGAACATGATGCATAACCTCCTTTTCACGTTTATCCTACAGCACAAATCTGAAGAATTGCCAAAAGTAAATCTAAAGAATTCTTAAGATTTTACCTGTTTCTCCTTTTTTCTGATATAATGTGGGGAACATAAGCTTGAGGGAGAGGCAGAAGTTATGGAACAGTCAGGAATATTAATTGTGGATGATAATCCGGAGATCAGAGAAGTGCTGCACATACTGCTTTCAGGAGAGAGCTACCGTACAGCTGAAGCGCAGGACGGACATGAAGCTCTTGAGAAACTCAGAAAAGAAGAGTATGATTTGATTATCCTTGATGTAATGATGCCGGATATGAACGGATATCAGACCTGCATGGAGATCCGCAGACTTACAAACGCTCCGATTCTCTTTTTGAGTGCCAGAACACAGGACGGCGATAAGACGCTGGGATTTGCAAGCGGAGGCGACGATTATCTGGAAAAACCATTTTCGTACAGCGAGTTGATTGCAAGAGTAAAGGCACTGCTTCGCCGTTACCAGGTCTACCGGGGCAAGGAAAAGGCGCAAAACCGTGCAGCCTACCGCAGATACAATATTGAGATCCGCGAGGAGGACAGAAAAATTTATGTGGACGGAAAGCCGGTGGAGCTGACTGAAACGGAGTATGAGCTGCTTGTTCTGATGATGAAGAATGAAAAGCAGATATTTTCTGCACAGCATCTTTATGAGGCGGTATGGAAAGAACCGTACTATTACGGTGCAAATAATACGGTGATGGTACATATCAGGAATCTGCGCAAGAAGATAGAGGAGGATCCGCAGAACCCTAAGCGCATCAGGACGATCTGGGGAAAGGGGTACCGATTTGATTAAGAGAAAAGAAAGTCTGCCGCTGACTGCTAAATTTTTTCTGATCTTTTTTTTCTCCGCAGTGCTCGGTATCGGTACTTTTCTGCTTTTGTGGGGATTCAGAGTCAGTGTGTATAATCTGCTGTATGACTGTGGATATTATGCTGCAGTGAGAGAGGATCAGGTGGAAAAAATTGAAAAGGGGGCAGCGAATGTCACCTTGAATCCTGTCGGATGGCAGGAGGAGAATTCCGATGAGTTTGAAAAGCTGAAGAAGCTGCTGGACATGCGCAATGACTATACGACTGTGGTAATTTATGCGCTGGATGAGAACGGAAACCCGGGAACATATATTACAGGAGCGTTTGCCGAGATGAGTGAGAGCATCTGGGCGTATGATTTTATCCCCGTAAACTGGGGTGTGCATGCAGATATGGAGAGAGGAATAGAAAAGATTGTCCAGTTTCAGGATCAGAAAGCGTGGGTTGGATTTTATTCCTATGATCTGTATCGGATGCTGCCGGTGTATCTTGGATGCAGCATTGCTGCCGGTATTCTTGTATTTATGATTCCCCAGTTTTTCTATCTGCGGCGAAAGATGCGTGAGCTTATGTATCTGAAAGATGAGATCTGCTATATGGCAGAGGGGAATCTCGAACGCAAAATCAGCGCCAAGAGCGGAGATGAGATCGGGATTCTGGCATGCCATATGGATCATCTTCGGCTGACGCTGGAGGAGAACAACCGAAAGGAGCAGGAGAGCAAAAACGCAAATCGCGATCTTATCCGTGCGCTTTCGCATGATCTGCGAACACCGCTGACGGTACTCTGCGGATATCTGGAGGTGCTGCGGCTGGGAAGAGGAGATCCGCAAAACGGCATCAGATATGTGGAAAACTGTCTGCACAAGGCGGAGGAGATCAGGGAACTGTCCGATAAGATGTTTGAATATGCCGTGGTTTTTGAGCAGGAAGAGGAGCTTGAGATGACGCGCATCCCGGTAAAGTGCTTTCAGGATCAGCTCTGTGAGAATATTCACTTTCTGGAGATGGTGGGATTTCATGTACAGGCAGAAATCTGCGAAAGCGGTGCGTCATTTACCGGAAATGAGAGCGCTTTAAAGCGCGTGCAGAATAATATTTTTTCCAATATCCTCAAATACGGCGATAAGCGCCGGGATGTAAAGATTGCGTGCCGGATGCAGGATGGAAGGCTTCATCTGTCCGTCAGAAATCATATCAGACAGGAACGCATTCAGGCAGAGAGCAGCGGCATCGGATTAAAAAGTGCGGAGCGTATTGTAAAAATGCATGGCGGTGAAATCCAGTGCGGACAGGCTGAAGGAATTTTTGTGACGGAAATAGTCCTGTGATGTTAAATACAGTTCCGGGAAAAATAACAGAGTAAAAATAAGGAGACAGAAAATGGAAGAACAACACAAACGCCGTGTTCGATATTCGGGCACACATCCAAAATCATATAAAGAGAAATATAAAGAACTGAACCCCGAAAAATATGCCGATACAGTTGCCAAGGTAATTCAAAAGGGCGGCACACCCGCGGGCATGCATATTCCGATCATGGTGAAGGAAATTCTGGACTTTCTTGAGATCCAGCCGGGGCAGCAGGGACTGGATGCCACGCTGGGATACGGAGGGCATACCAGCGAAATGCTGAAATGTCTTAAGGGACAGGGACATCTTTATGCTCTTGATGTGGATCCTATCGAGTCGGAAAAAACGAGAAACAGACTGGCAAACCAGGGATTTGGCCCTGAAATTCTGACTGTGCGTCTTCAAAACTTTGCGGATATTGACAAAGTCTGCGCCGAGACGGGAAAGTTTGATTTCGTGCTGGCTGATCTGGGAGTATCATCCATGCAGATTGATAATCCTGACCGGGGATTTTCCTATAAGGCGGACGGACCGCTGGATCTGCGCCTGAATCCGCTTCAGGGAATCAGCGCGGCGGATCGGCTGGCACAGATTGACCGTGAGGAGCTGGAGGGAATGCTGATTG
>CALWBA010000032.1 GCA_944375815.1 uncultured Lachnospiraceae bacterium
GCTGTAAGCCAGGTTAAGATTGAAGGTGTTCTGCACGAATTCAGCTCCATTCCGGGCGTTAAGGAAGACGTTACGGAAATCATCATGAACCTGAAGAGTCTTGCAATCCGCAACACAAGCGAGACAAATGAAGCGAAGGTTGCGTATATCGAGTTCGAGGGCGAGGGTGTCGTGAAGGCGTCCGACATTCAGGTGGATCAGGATATCGAGATTATGAATCCTGATCAGGTAATCGCCACCTTAAACGGCGGAGCTGACAGCAAACTGTACATGGAACTTACTATTACAAAGGGCCGTGGATATGTGAGCGCAGACAAATCCAAAACAGATGATATGCCGATTGGCGTAATTGCAGTAGACTCCATCTACACACCGGTAGAACGTGTCAACCTGACAGTGGAGAATACCCGTGTAGGTCAGATTACCGATTTCGATAAGCTGACTCTGGATGTATATACAAATGGTACCCTGGCTCCGGATGAGGCAGTCAGCCTTGCAGCTAAGGTACTGAGCGAGCATCTGAAACTTTTCATTGACCTTTCTGAGAATGCAAAGACCGCAGAGGTTATGATCGAGAAAGAAGACAATGAGAAGGAAAAAGTTCTGGAAATGAACATTGACGAGCTGGAGTTATCCGTTCGTTCTTACAACTGCTTAAAACGTGCCGGTATCAACACGGTAGAAGAGCTTTGCAACAAGACTTCCGAGGATATGATGAAGGTCCGCAACCTGGGCCGCAAGTCCTTAGAGGAGGTTCTGGCAAAACTGAAAGAGCTTGGATTACAGTTAAGTCCGGGCGAGGAAAGCTAATAATATTTGTAGAAGAAAAGCACCTTACCAGTAAGACCGAAGAAGCGTGGTCTGGTGTTCCACAAATGGAGGAAAATTTAAAATGGCAGGATATAGAAAACTCAGCAGAACATCTGCACAGAGAAAAGCATTACTTAGAAACCAGGTAACAAACCTTCTGGCAAACGGCAAGATCGTTACAACTGAGGCAAAGGCTAAAGAAGTACGTAAGATCGCTGAGCATCTGATTGCTATGGCAGTAAGAGAGAAGGACAACTTCGAGACTGTTAAGGTTACTGCTAAAGTAGCACGCAAAGATGCTGACGGAAAGAGAGTAAAAGAGGTTAAAGACGGAAAGAAAGTTACCGTATACGATGAGGTAGAGAAAGAAATCAAGAAAGATATGCCGTCCAGACTGCACGCTAGACGTCAGATGATGAAGGTATTCTACCCGGTAAAATCTGTTCCGACTGAGAATGCCGGCAAGAAGAAAAATACAAAGAACGTAGACTTAGTTGATAAGATGTTCACTGAGATCGCTCCGAAGTACGCAAACCGCAACGGTGGTTACACCAGAATCGTAAAGATCGGTCTGCGCAAGGGCGATGCAGCTATGGAAGTATTACTGGAGTTAGTATAATTTCAGAACAGCTAATAGAAATCCCGTGGAGATATGTCTCCGCGGGATTTTTTGAATGGGAAAGAAATTAAGTCCATGCGCCGTCCATGGTAACGATCTGTCCGGTGAGATAGGGGTGATTTACGGCCAGGTCGTAGATGAGTTCCGCCGCCTCGCCGGGAGTTCCATATCGCCCGACGGGGATTTCCTCTTCGAGAGCTTGACGTTCCTCTGCGGTCAGATGATGATTCATTTCTGTATCAATGGCTCCGAAAGCAGCAGCGTTGACACGAATATGACTTGGCGCGAGCTCTCTGGCAAGCGCTTTTGTGAGTGAATTGATGCCTCCTTTTGTCGCTGAATATGCTGCCTCGCACGAAGCTCCTGCATTTCCCCAGACGGAAGATACGTTTACGATAGATCCATGTCCCTGACTGAGAAACAGCGGGATTGCGCTGCGGCTGCAGAGAAAGGCGGATGTTAAATTTGATGAGATGATACGGTTCCATTCGTCCAGTGTCATGTCCTGAAAAAGCCCAACTATGGAGATTCCTGCGTTGTTTACAAGCACATCGAGGCGGCCTCCGAGATTATGAAGTTCCAGGAAAAGCTCTTTCACATAAGATTCATCGCCGACATCGCCGATAGAGGTGCGGCAGACTGCGTGAAAACGAGAGGTCAGCTCTGCGCGCAGATGCTCAAGCTCTTCTGTGCTCGTGCGGGTGTTGAGAAGCAGCCGGAAACCTGCCTGAGCAAAGCGGATTGCACATGCACGTCCGATGCCGCGGGCTGCACCGGTAATAAGTACGGTTTTTGCAGTATATTCCATATAATAAACTCCTTATAATATTTTTATAGCCATGGGCAAAACTCCACACATCCAGTATTTATGCGGGTTTGCGAGGCATGGCAAACCTCTTTATCACTCCAAATTTATAGAAACAATCAGCTCCAAATGGTATCATTAAGTTGTCAAAATCAATTCACCGAAAGGAGCTGATTGTTATCTATCGTCAAGAAATTTTGCAGGACATCCGTCTTTTTACTTCTCAACCTGTTGCTAAGTTTTATGATTTCCTTTTCCTCAACCTGGATCTTTCCTTTATTCCGGAATTCCCAAAAAACGGACGGAAAGGGTTTTCCAACCACGCCTTGATCTGCTCTTTCATTGTCATGAAATGCGAAGGTTTCTCTATGATTTCTGATCTTGTTGACTATCTCAACAACAACCTTCTCATTGCTCATTACTGTGGTTTTGATATCTCAAGACCACTGCCTTCTTATTGGACTTTTGACCGCTTCCTCAAAAACTTTGACAATGATCTTCTTTCCGCCATCATGAAATCGCAGGTATTGCTTCTCGCCGAGAAGGGAATTGTTGATACCTCATTTATCGGTTTGGATTCCACCCCGATTTCCGCAAATACTTCCCAAAATAATCCGAAATCCTTTGTATCAAATAAATGCAAGCCGGATCATCAGCCAACCGCCTATGCTGACTGTAAACTCGGTGTACATACCGCTTCCAACCAAACCAATGAGAAAAAATACGAATTCTATTGGGGCTACAAAAACCATGTCCTTGTGGACTGTATTTCAGGGCTTCCCATTTACGAAATCACTACCACTGCCGAAGCTGCTGATTCCTCTGTCGCCCTCGATATCCTGGCAGATACCCATCGATTTCTTCCCATTACGGAATGTACCTTCCTCGCTGATAAAGGCTATGATGTCAAAAACATTTATAATCAGATCAGCCAGCTTTACAATGGGGAATGTATCATTCCTTTAAATAAACGTAATACCAAAAATCCGAAGCTGCTCCCACAGGGGAACCCTGTCTGTGAAGCAGGTCTTGCCATGTGGAAAGACGGCAAATTTTCCGACAACGGGCGTACACGTCAAAAATTCTGCTGCCCACTGAAAAATTCCAAAAACGAGGTCTGTCCCTGCCATCATAAAAACTTCTATAATGGAAAGAAGCATCGCGGCTGTACGAAATACATCACAGTTCCTGATGATTTAAGACTCTCCATTGACCGTGACAGTCAATATTTCAAAAACACCTATTCTCTACGGACTGAATGCGAACGATACAATTCCCGCTTTAAAAACACCGGGCAGGAACGTATGTGGGTACGGAATCAGGCATCTGTCACAAACCTCAACACCCTTGCACATATCAGTCTGCTGGCTGTTGCCGTTGCCGCCGTCACTACGCAGGCAGACCAGTCATACAGGAAATTAAAATCCATAAAGCGGATTGCCTGATATCGTTATTCCTATATAGCCATTGCAGCGTAGGTTTTGGACTTACGTCAGCTTTGCTATGCCATGAAATAATCTTTTCCTGGATTTTATGGGCTGACTGCCAAAATTCAAATTTCTATTAAGATGTTTTGCTCATCTCTCTATTTTTATTCTGCGCTGTCAGGCGCTGAATTTATTATAACAGGACAGCAAATGCCAAGACAAGGCTTTTGCTTGCACACATCAGATAAATGTAGTAAACTAAGCATATCTTTAGAGAATGACAGGTTGGAGGGATAAGCAAGATGAAGAAGAAAATGCTTTTTATATATAATCCCAAAGCAGGAAAGGCACAGATTAAGAGCAGACTTTCCGATATTCTGGATACCTTTGTAAAGGGAGGATATGAAGTTATTGTGCACCCGACGCAGAGAGCGGGGGATGCTTTTGAACAGGTTCAGGAATATGTTGACGATATGGATTTGATTGTCTGCAGCGGGGGTGACGGTACACTCGACGAGACGGTAAGCGGGCTGATGCGATGTCAGAAGAGCGTTCCGGTAGGCTATATTCCTGCGGGAAGTACAAATGACTTTGCAAGCAGTCTTAATATTCCCTCTGATATGCTGGAAGCAGCGGAGGATATAGTAAAAGGAGAGATTTATCCGTGTGATGTGGGAAGTTTTAATCAGGATACATTCGTGTATATTGCTGCGTTCGGGCTGTTTACAGATGTTTCCTACCAGACCCCGCAGCATATGAAGAATATTCTGGGACATGTGGCATACGTCCTTGAGGGAATGAAACGTATTTTTGACATTCAATCCTACTGGATGAAAGTGACTTCTGATTCCCGGGTCTATGAGGGGGACTATATCTACGGAATGGTGACAAACTCCCGCTCAGTGGGCGGATTTAAGAATCTGACCGGACGCAATGTGGAACTGGATGACGGATTATTTGAGGTTACACTGATTAAGAAGCCCCGCAATCTGCTGGAGCTCAACGAGATCCTTGGTGCTCTTGTCACGGAAGTGGACAACACTCAGCTTATTGATACATTTAAGGCGGACTGGATTACTGTTGAGATGATGGAACCGATATCCTGGACTCTGGACGGAGAAGATGGCGGTAAGCATCCGTATGTGCGCATTCAGAATCAGAAGCATGCGCTCAGACTGCTGATGAATCCGGAAAAGTGCGCGGAATAATATAAGTTCCGCGCGTCTCATTCTTAGTGTTTTCTGCAAAAAAGACCTTACAGAATCTCTGCAAGGTCTTATGAAGTAGCGAGAGGGGGATTCGAACCCTCGACACTACGGGTATGAACCGTATGCTCTAGCCAACTGAGCTATCTCGCCGCAATGGAACCTATAGGGCTCGAACCTATGACCCTCTGCTTGTAAGGCAGA
>CALWBA010000033.1 GCA_944375815.1 uncultured Lachnospiraceae bacterium
TGGAACGCAGCCACAGAAAGGACAACGAACGTTTTTACGCAACGCATCTGTTTTACTCTTTCGAGGATTTTGCAAAACAGCTGAAAGTGTATAATCGCAGAGATTACAACAACTTCCCCATGCGGCCCCTGGGATGGAAATCACCCAATGAGATCCTTCAGGAGTATTTGCATTCACTGTAACAAATGTTTGACAAACCTACATTTTTTTGCTTTTTCAGATATTTTTATTATTTTATATATTCATGAAAAAAGACAAAGTCCTTTTCGACCTTGCCTTTCCTGCATAGTTCTTTATATCTGTTCTCCGCTATTCAATCCTGTTTTTTCAGCTCCCGCCATCAGCTTTCGAGATTCCTTTGCAAAATGACATTTCACACAATGTCCCGGTGCAACTTCCAGCAATTCCGGCTCCTTTTCAAAGCATATCTGCTGACTCATCCAGCATCTATTTGCGAAGCGGCAAATCGGTTTCGGATTGATAGGACTGGGAACATCTCCTTTCAGAACAATTCGACTTACTTTGTTTTCCACGTCAACCTTCGGAATGGCCGACAGCAACGCAATGGAATATGGATGCATTGTTTCTGAAAATAAAGTATCTTTATCTGCCATTTCTACAATCTGTCCTAAATACATCACAGCAATCCTGTCTGAAATATGTTTTACCACACTTAAGTCATGTGAGATGAATAGATAAGATAAATTCATTTCCTCCTGAAGATCCATCAGCAAATTTAAAACTTTTGCCTGAACAGATACATCGAGAGATGATACAGGTTCATCACACACAATAAATTTAGGATTTAAGCTCAATGCTCTGGCAATGCCTACTACCTGACGCTTTCCTCCATCCAATTCATGTGGATATTGTTCCCACATATCCTTCGAAATACCTGTTTTTTCCGACAGCAATGATAAAACATCGTTTAGCTCGCCTTTCGTAACGGTATGGTGGATCTGGTAACCCTCAGCCAGAATACTTCTAATTGTTTTTTTGGGATTTAAAGAAGAATACGGATCCTGAAAAACAATCTGCATATCTCTTCTATATTGAAGATTCTCTTTTTTATCTTTACATTTAAAAATATCCTTCCCCTCAAAAAGCAGTTCTCCCGACGTAGGATCCTGCAATCTCATTGTTACGCTTCCCACCGTACTTTTCCCGCAGCCACTTTCTCCCACCAGTCCCAATGTATGGCCTTTCTTCAGAGAAAAGCTGACATCATCTACTGCATGCAGTACTTTTCCTTTTCCCACATTAAAATATTTTTTCAAGTTTTTTACTTCTACTAGAGTATCATTTTCCAGCATCATACTATTTTCCCTCCCTGCAAGCCCAGCATGCAACAAAATGAGAGTCATTTATTTCTACCATCTCAGGCGGCACTTTCATACACTCCTCACATTTGCATCCACAGCGGGGATGAAAGCTGCAGCCCTCAGGCAAGTGGTAAGGATTGGCAACTTCCCCCGGGATGGCTACCAAGCGGTCTTTATGATCATCCAATGACGGAATAGCCCCTAAAAGACCTTTTGTATATGGATGCATCGGATTTGAAAATACTTCCTTTACCGTTCCGTATTCTATGATCGTTCCTGCGTACATAACTGCCACATTTTTGCACAACTCGCTTATAATGCCCAGATTATGCGTAATCATAAGAAGAGAAGTATTATATTGGCTCTGCAGGCTTTTCATCAATTCAAGAATCTGAGCTTGAATAGTAACATCCAGGGCAGTTGTTGGTTCGTCTGCAATTAATAATTCCGGACTGCACGCCAGCGCGGCCGCAATTCCTATTCTCTGACGCATTCCTCCGGAAAACTGATGAGGATAATCACGTATTCTTTCTTTTGCAATTCCCACAGTTTCCATTAGTTTTCCTGCTTCTTCCATTGCCTGTCTGCTATTTAGTTTTTTATGCTTGCGAAGAACCATTGCGATCTGTTCTCCCACTGTAAAAACAGGGTTTAATGAAGTAAGAGGATTTTGGAAAATCATAGAAATCTTATCTCCGCGAATTTCCATAAGACGTTTTTCAGACATTTTAGCCATATCCTGTCCATGAAACTCAATAATACCACTTTTAATTTTAGCCGAATGCTTTGGAAGAAGGCGCAAAATGCCTAAAGCTGTTGTTGTTTTTCCTGCTCCGCTTTCTCCTACTAATCCTAATGATTCTCCTTTATGTATTGCCAGATCCAAATGATTGATGGCCTGTTTTGTTCCGGTTTCAGTGCGGAATTCTACTACAAAATCTGAAATTTTCAATAAAATGTCTTTTTCCTGGTTCATGTTGCTCCCCCTATCTTGTTTGCTTAGGATCCAGAACGTCTCTGAGGCCATCTCCAAGGAAATTAAATCCCAGGACAGTAATCATAAGCGCAATGCCAGGAACAATAACCATCCACGGATAAGCGGCCAAATATGTCCGCCCTCCGGCAATCATATTTCCCCAAGAAGGATTCGGCAGCTGAACGCCTAAGTATAAATAGCTGAGTCCTGCTTCAGTTAAAATGATTCCTCCAAAAGTCCCGGACAGCTGGATCAAAAGAGGTGTAGTAACATTAGGCATGATCTGCGTCATAATTACATGCCACCCGGATCCTCCCAGTGCCCTTGATGCCTGTACAAATTCTCGGTTTCTCATAATCATAACCTGATTTCTGGAAATCTTCGCAAAGTTCTTCCACGATGTAATAATCATAACCAGTATCAGGTTTGAAATACTTGGGCCAAAAATAGCCATAATTACAATACCAAGAGTCATAGACGGAATTGCCATGGTAACCTCCGTAGCTCTCATCACAATATCATCCACAACTCCTCCGAAATATCCGGCAAACACTCCCAATAAGGTTCCTATCGTTGCAACGCAAATGGTTCCTACAAACGCAATGGTCAAAGAAATTTTGCTGCCGACTAAAACTCGGGACAATATGTCTCTTCCTAATTCATCACTTCCTAATACATATCCCCCGTTAAAGTACGCACTGATCCCTTGAGGCGGAGTAAAACGTGCCGTAATATGATTCAAATTTTCATCCATCGGTGCCAGTTGATCCGCGAAAACACTGACAAGAACAATCGTTATAACGATAACAAATCCAATGACAAACTGAGGACTTCTAAGCATACGGCGAATCAGTATTTTCCCTTTCATTTATACCCTCCTATGTCAGTTCAACTTCATTCTTCTGTCAATGAATGCATTTACAATATCCACCACCAGATTAACAACTGCGAACATCGCTGCTGTCACCACTAACGTTGACTGCGTCAATGGATAATCTCTGTTTGATACCGCTTTTACCAGCATGCTCCCTATTCCAGGAATAGTAAACGTAGTCTCTATAATTACCGCTCCAGCCAGCATAGCTGCCACATCCATTCCAAAAAGGGTGATAACCGGTATGATGGAGTTTTTAAAAGCATATTTGCAGTTTACCTCAAAGCGGCTCATTCCTCTTGCATACGCACAGGTGATGTAATCTTCGCTGAGAACATCGATCATTCCCGAGCGTCCCATTCGTACCATGCCTGCACACATTTTATAGCCCATTGCTATGGCCGGCATGATCAAATATTTCACATCAAACAAACCATTATATCCCATGCTGGGCAGCCAATTATGTTTTACAGAGCAAAGCAGCAGCAGCAAAACACATATCCACACTACAGACATAGACTGTCCTAAAAGAGCAAATAAAACAGCAAAAAAGTCTATTGGTCCTCCTTTGTTCACACCTGCAATGATTCCTAGCGGAATGCTGATAATCAAAACCATAATTGAGCAGACAATCGTTACACTCAATGTGGCCGGAAGCCGTTCCATTATAACATCCAGACATGGTTTCTCATATAAAACAGAGGTTCCCAAATCTCCTCTAAGGAGATCCCCAAGATATATTAAATATTGTGTAATATACGGTTTATCCAGTCCCAGTTTCACCCGCATCGCTGCTATCTGTGCCTCTGATGCATAATCCGGTAACGCCATTACCGCTGCGTCTCCCGGTGCCAGTCTCATCATGACAAATGCCAAAACTGATACAATCCACACAACCAGAAGCAGGCATAAAATTCTTTTTGCAAAAAATTTGACCATGGTTCCTCCTTATGCGATAATCACAATGTTTCTCTATTCAGATATGGATCACTGTTCCAGAAACAGCGATCCATATCTTCTCTTCTTGCATTCAGCTTTACTTTAAATACTCTTCTTCTACAGAAACATCTGTAAATATATAGCCAGACAGAGGATTTTCGATCATTCCGGTCAGTCCTTTACGAGTGCAGGAAGTTCTGATAATCTGCATCAAAGGAACGATCGGCCCTTGAAGGTCATACAGCATATCTCCCACTTCCTCCAATGTCTTTGTACGGCTTTCCTTATTCATGTCTCCAAATGCCTGCAGAATTTTATCATTTAACTCTTCATTCACATACCCACTGCTGTGCATATCTTCAACAATACGCGGAACAAGGTTCTGAGTTAAAGCATTTCCATCCCAAGTTGCAAGGTTTACCATGAAAATATCATAATCTCCATCTGTACGCCTTGAATTCATCGTTGCAGTATCTACCATATCAACTCTGGTTTTAATCCCAATCTGATTCATATAATCTGCCATTGCCGTCATAATGGAATCAGCATAGGAAATATCGCTCCTGCTCAGCAGTACAAGCTCTTCCCCATTATAGTTTGATTTTGCCAGATATTCTTTTGCCAATTCCGGATCATACTCAATAGCGGGTATATCATCCTGATGACCTTCCGCATGCTGAGTATAAAAATCATTCATCACAACACCGCCACCCATCAATGCACATAACGCTTCTCTGTCAATGGAATGCATAATCGCATATCTGAGGTTTTGATCACTTGTAGGAGCTGTTCCATCCATTTTGAACTGTAAATAGTACATGGTCTCAGCCACCATTTCATTCATCTCGCACTGGTCTGCTACCGGATCCAGCATGGACTTCAAATCGACATTCACATTATTTATATAGTCGATGTCTCCATTGATAAATGCGGCATTCTGAGCAGTAGGATCAGAAATAAACCATAAATACAGTGTATCAATATTGCTGAAATCACCGCCCTGCCAGTAGTCCGTATTACGGCTGAATTTGAGATACTGTCCGTCTACCCACTCATCCAATTTCCATTTACCGGTTCCGTTTAAAGTTTCTACAGAAGAAAATAAGCTTGCTCCATACTGTTCAATTTCCTCAGCTTTTGCAATATACGTATAAGCCAAAGAAATATCTAAGGAAAAGAACGGTTCACTTAAATATAATTTAACCGTATGATCATCTATTTTTTCTGCCTTTTCCAGGTACTTCCAGTTTGTGGCAAATAAAGCCATCTCATCTTTATGTTCCGCTATATACTGCATTTCTGTATAAACATCATCCGCATCACAGTCAGAGCCGTCAAAAAATTTTACACCTTCAGCTATGTGTAATGTTACTTCCTTCTGATCCTCGCTCAAATCGTAACCCGTACAAATCAGTGGCTCGCAGTCGCCGCCGTGATTCGATGTATATAAAGAATCAAAAACCATTTCAGCAAACATATAGTTGGGACCTGATGTGTAATTCCAGATATTCAGTGACTGAATACCATCTTCTCTCTGCAGATTGACCACTACTTTTCCATCGTCATCCACATAGCTTGAAACGCCACCTGATGCAACAGTTTCATTGGATACAGTCCCTCCGGCTGATTCTCCTGATGTTGAACCACCGCATGCCGCAGTGCTTAGTATCATGCTGGCAACCAACGCAACCGCCGCAAACATTTTTCTCTTCTTCATTTTTATTCCTCCTTTATTTATGTTCATTCAGCCAATCAAAGGGTTTAATTTTCATATATCCCTCGCAGGGATTATGTGGTGAAAATTCCATTTCCAATGTGGTTAGATTACACACAAAGCTGAACACGGTTTTTATCTGTTCTTCCGCCGGATACCGTTTATCAATATGCCGGCAAATACATTGAGGTTTATCACCATGGTCTGAAAATACCGCTTTTATATCCTCAACGCTGATTTTTCTGTCAATCATTCTAAGCAGCTTATCACTGCGGTTATGTCTCACGAAGGAATTGCCGTTACCCATATCAATATACGGATATCTGGGATGGCCGATTGAAACATAATGGTTTGCATGCGTTAGTATAAAATCAGTCGGATAAAGGATCCCGCAGCAATCCGAATCCATTTCGACGTTTGCAGCCTCATTATCTTTATGAGCAATCATGATATTATTCACCGCTGCATTTTTTCCTCCATTGACTGCGTCAATCGCTGCTCCTAAGTTATCCGCATCCAAGACTCCCCGCAGCAAAAACTGTAACGGTACTCCTTCAAAGCTGACAGGAGCGTTCGTCGATAGGGAATTTACTCCATCCCCAATTCCGGCAGAGTTTATTCCTGATCTGCAGATAATCCCGGCTTCACCGCAATATGCAATTGACGGTTTCCCGTTTTTCTGCTCTATAACATGAAAAATTAAGCAATCATCGCACCAACCGTAATTATCCCAGGTCTGACCAACATATGTTGCCCCGTCTACCGTTCTTTCCCCTGTAACCGCAATAGAAGTACAGGCTTCCACTTCTTCCTGAGGATGCAGCGATATGATTTTCCCATTCCTGTCTTTTGAATTGCAGCTCAGTTTTTGCAGTTCTGTCCGGGAATTCAGCACCATCAGATCCTCCAGTTTCATTCCGGCTCCATCCGCAATTCCCTGTACTTCTTCAATATAATCGGGATTATATTTTTCCACAGGCTTTATGTAATTTGCAGCAATACGATATATCTCACCTTTGGTAACATATCCCGATTTCAAGCAAGATTTTAAATTATTCTCATAGCTGCGCCACACCTTTTCCGCACTGGTTTTTCCATGATTGAGTCCTATTTCATACGAAGTTCCCTTTGAGACAACAACAGGTATTCCACCTATTTCTTTCATTTTCCCCTCCAGTTTATTTATTTTTTGAATTTTCTAACTTTTATCTGTTTATGTGTTAATATTACAGCTGTTTTTTATTACCGTCCAATATACAAACTTCATAATATCCATTGATTTTTTTAATGGTCAATTCTATAATAATCAGTATAATATTTTGAATTTAGGTGATTTTTTATGGATTTTAGACAACTCATTTACATTATCACTATTGCCGAAGAGCTAAATATAACCAAAGCCGCCGAAAAACTATACGTTTCTCAATCTACTCTCAGCATCTTCCTGGGAAAGATAGAACGTGAGTTAGGTACACAGCTATTCATCCGCGAAAAAAATAAGCTGGTTATCACTCCGGATGGCCGCCTTTATGTAGAAACCGCAAGAAAAATACTTGAATTGAAAAAAGAACTGTATCAAAAAATTCAATCAAAGCAAAACCAGCTTTCTGTCAGTATCGGCATTTCCTGCCAAACGCTTTTTAATATTTTCGGAAGTGTATATTCTCGCTTTCAATCCACCTATCCAAATGTCCGCGTAAGCGTAACAGAGGGCCGCTCTAATTTAATTCTTGAAAAATTGTACGCCGAAAAAATAGACATTGCCATCATAGGCAATGCCGAATTAATCAATCATCCTTTATTTAACACAGAATTAATTAAAAAAGATGAACTTCTTCTGCTCCTCTCACCTCAGCACCCGCACGCAAACCTGGCTTCCGGAAATTACGATGATCCTCCTATAGTAGATATGCAATTATTTGACCACAAAAATTCGTTCTATCCGACCATGAAACTTGCGAATACAAGTTGGCCAGAAAGCTGTTTCAGGATTACCATATGGATGCTCATATTTTATGCGAACTGAACAATACGAAGAATTTGTGTGATATGGTAATAAACAACACCTATCTTTCACTGCTTCCAAGCTATGGCATTCCCAGAAACTGCGGAGTATTGGTATGCCGACCAGAGCAGTCCTATTATCGATATATGCAGCTTCTGGAACGAAAAGGCAGAAAGCTTCCGCTGGAAATCAACATCCTGAAAAATATGTTAATTGACGCATATCTGACTTATTATACCCATTGAATACGGCTAACAATATTAGGAAATATATAGCCTTTTTTAATTTGTTATAAATGATTTTTATACAAAAACAGCCGAAAAAGCAGCAGCAAATGTTACAGCTGTTTTCTCGACTGTTTTTGATTAAATATCCCACACACTGATCCGAGCGCCGCAGCCAGTCCCCATCCTATCAGTGTGCCCAGGGTATTCATCACCAGATCATCCGTCTGGCAGTGGCCCCTGGAGGTAAGATACTGAAGGCCCTCGATCAAAGCGCTGCATACGGCCCCTGTCAGCACGCAGACTGCCGGATTCCTTCCTTTTTTCCATACAAGGGGGAGAATGACGCCCATAGGTATAAACATAAGCACATTTTCCAGCACGTAAGCTTTCGACTGGGCGGAAGCTTTCCAGGTGGAAAGCAGCGCCAGATCCACTCCGGTGCGAGAGCCGGACTCTCTGGATAAAAAAGCCTGCCAGATCACCACATACACGTACAGGCAGAAAAAGATCCGCGCAGCCGCCCTTCTCAGGCTCCATTTTCCCCCGCGGATGCAGGCCGCAGCCGCCGTCCAAAGCGCAGCGGCCGCCAGAGCAGGAAGCACTCCCGCTGCCGCATAGCTCAAAGGCTCCAGAAAATCCTCTGCCACGCAGGCAGCCACTTCCCCAAAATCATTTAAAATCCATTGGAAATTCATATCTTGTCTGTTTTACCTCTGCTGCCGGCTCTCCTGTATGAAAGCGCCCGGCCCATCCACCAAGGGAAGAGACGGTTCTTCATATACGGCGGATTCTGATGGGGGAACCGTTTCCTCTTCCGGAGCCTGGGACTCCTCAGCCATGGTTTCTTCCGGCTGCCCGGCTTCCGGCTGCTCCGCTGCCGGAGGCTCTGTTTCCGGAATTTCCGTTTCCGCAGAGGATTCCGGCTGCGTCTGAGCTGCCGTGCTTTCCGCCTCCCGCACTTCCTCTGTTCGGACTGCGGATGCCGCAGGATCCGATTCTGTTTCCGCTTCCGCCGTCTCCGTCTCCTGTTCTGTTTCTCCTGCCGCAGACTCCGTTTCCGCCGTCTCCGTCTCTTCCTGCTCTTTTCCGGAGAATATCGATTCCTGAAGGTCCGCTGCCGCAGACTCTTCCTCCCCGCTCTCCTCCGTTTCCTTCAGCTGCTCCAAAATACTGCTGTCATTCAGCTCTTCCACCGTCTGAACCGCAAGCCCTATCTGAAGCTCATTCCGCAGCTCTGCAAGTGCCTGGTCCAGTCCGCCGACCAGCTTCTCCGCCCAGCTCTGATCCTGAGAAACCACGCTGATCTCAATGATGCTGCCGGGGTCAGCGGCCTCGGCCATCCGGGATACATATCCGGCTGCCGCCTCCCCGATCTCCAGCCCTTTCCCGTCATAGGCATCCAGCACAGGCGCCGCCTGTCTGTTCAGCCCTTCCGCCGCCTTTACCTTTTCGTCCTCTCCGATCTCCAGCTTCAGCTTCGCGTCTCCCATCAGATAAACTGCGCCTGACGAAGACGAACCGCAGCCGGAAATCAAGCACAGTCCCAGCACAGCTCCCATCCATATCAGACTGATTTTCTTTTTCATACGGTCTCCTCCCATCAACTATGCAACAATCCTTCTCTCCAGCCCCGCTTTTCCGGCAGTTATCCGGAAGCTCAGAAAAACAGCAGGCCGATCAGTTTCAGTATTATCCACAATCCATAAAGCCCGTTGAAGGCAATCAGAGCAGCCACCGCCAGCTTAAACAGGCAGAGAAGCCCGCAGAATGCCAGACAGAGCCATCCGATCGGGCCGGAACGGAGAAACCGTTCTCCCTTTCTTCGTACTGTCAGCGACCTCCAGGCAAGAGCTCCGACGCTTTTCACTCCCAGCAGATCACTTAAAACCCACTCTCCGTCAAGGCCTTCCACAGGAAGAATATTGAACAGTACCAGAAAAACATTCACATTGGCCGCCATCATCCACGTGTAAGAATCCGGGCAGAAAACGGAAGCGAGAAGGAACAGCCCCGCCAGCATCAGGTTCATCTCAATCCCGGCCAGAGACAGCTGTATTTTCTCTCCCTGCTTCAGTTCTCCCATTTCCTGATAGGCTGTGTAGGCGCCTGCAGGAATGATTCCCAGCAGCAGTAAACCCATATCCGTCACCGTGCAGCCAAATGCCAGAGCCGCTGTGATATGTCCCCATTCATGGGCCGCCATGGATGCGATCAGCATGCCGTAATACAGAGACAGAATCAGATGGCTTTCTGTTTCCGTCCGTATACAGAGCTTCGCCGCAATTCCCAGGAAAAATACAAGGACCGCCCCATAAGGCAGCATCGCGTTGATTCTCCTGCAGACAGGTCTGAAGCGCTTTGCCCGCTTCCCAAGGATAAACAGGATATATCTGTTGAGCCACCCGTCCTTCACCAAACGGCTTGTGGCAAGAATCCCTTCCTCCTTCAGTTCCCGGATCGTGTCCTTCGGCAGGCGGAGCACACTGCTTCCGTCCGCTCTCATCAGTTCGCGAAACAGCTCGTAGGATATTTCATATTCTTCCCCGCGGCGGTCAGAGAGAAGAAATCCCTCTTCCCCGGTATCTTCATATATGAATGTGCCCAGCTCTACGCCGGAGTTCAATATCGGATGCATCATGGTTCCGCTCCGTCACTCATGAAGCTCCAGGGGAAGTCCGTCCGGGTCATGGAAAAACGTCATCTTTTTCCCCGTATAATCATCCGTCCGAACAGGTTCACAGGAAATTCCCAGTTCAGCCAGTTCTTTCACCGCCGCTTCCACATCGTCCACCCGAAACGCCAGATGGCGCAGGCCGCAGGCTTCCGGGCGGCTGACCCGCTTCGGAGGATTTTCCTCCGCAAATATCTCCAGCTCCACCGTGTCGGAAAGACGCAGATCCAGCTTCCGGTCCCTTCTCTCCGGACGGCAGTTGTCCCGAATTACGGAAAATCCCAGCTTGTTCACATAAAAATCCTTAGCAGCCTCATAATCCGATACAATAATGGCAATATGGTGAATGGATGATAAATTCATCATGGACTGTTCTCCTTTCTTCTGCTGCGAATGCCTTCATTCAGAAAATCCCCCCGGACGGCAGACTTCTGAGTTTCTCCTCCGTTTGAATTTATCATGCCACAACTGCTCTGTCAGGTAAAGGGGAAATCAATCAGCAGCTTCTCATAAATATCGGGAGCCAGAGGCTTCTGATACCGGTATCCCTGCATGACGCTGACTCCCTGCTGTTTTAAAAACTGCTCCTGCTCTGCAGTCTCCACGCCTTCCGCAATCAATTTTTTATCCAGGCTTTCAGCCAGAAGAATGAGGGATTTCAAAATCTTTTCCCCTTCCCGGCTGCCGATTTTCCGAATCAATGCAATATCAAGCTTAAGAATATCAAATGGTATATCCACCAAAGTGGAAATGCTGGAATATCCCACTCCGAAATCATCCAGAAGTATGGCAAAGCCCTGTTGGTGGAGATAGGTGCAAAGGCTGCTCAAATATTGATTTTCCAGCATCGGACGCGTCTCCGTAATTTCAAACTGGATCAAGTCATGAGAAATATGATATTCCTCCATCAAGGCAAGGCATGCGTCAATAAACTGAAAATCATATGTGTTTTCCCTCGACAGATTCAGGGAAATGGGCAGTATCCGCTTATGCCCCGCCTTCCACCGCTGTATATCGCGGCACACTTTTTCAAAGATCATAAGATCAAATTTTCCAATACGGCCGCTTTCCTCAAAGAATTTAATAAATTCGCCTGTGGTGACATCGATGATTTTCGCTCCCGGCCTTGCCAATGCCTCGCAGGAGCAGTAGGAAGACGTTTCCAGGTCATATTTCGGCTGGTACCAGACCTGAAAGTCCTTTTCCTCCAACGCTTTAATCATACGGTCCTGCAGAAACTTGCGTTTCATATATGTATTGCCCAAATTTAAATCATATTCGCAAAAGGTATTGCCGGAATCATCTTTTTTGCACTGACAGGCAATCGCCGCCTCGCTGTACAAAAGATCAATAAAATCTATGGCCTGATCCGGTTTGTCAAAGCCCTTCACGTAGGAAACCCCAATGGAAAATTCAATTTTGAACCTTTGGTTCTGCTTATCCAGCTCTTCCAAGTCCGCAAGCAATGCATTCAGCCTCTCCTGGGCTTCTTTCTTATCCCGGTACTCCCACAGCACGCAGAAATGGTCTGAATAGGCTCTGCACAGCAGCTCTTCCTTTCCGCAATGCTTTTTCAGAATCTGATGAATGGTTTTCAGCAGTCTGTCGCCCTCCGCAAAGCCAAATATATCGTTGAATATTTTGAATTTCTTTATATTGAAAAGCAGAAATACCCATTTCCCCGTCTGGATCTGCTCCGCCGCTTTCCGCTTAAAGCTCAGATAGTTAATCCCGTCTGTGATGGCATCGTGGTAAATAACGTACCGTACCTCCTTGAAGTATTGTTTCTTAATGAGAAACAAATATATGATCGATAAAGCAGCGAATACGATCAGACCGATGAGAGTCGCCTGAAGAAACAGGAAAACCCGGCCTGCCTGGCTTTTCAGCGCCGAAGTCGGCACAATCGTCAGCAAATACAGCTCCCGGTTGCTTAACTTTTCTACATATGCAAGTTTTTCTTCATCCGCGTCAAAATAAATGAACTTGCTCTCCAGGGATCCCTCCAGCACCTCCTGCATCTGATCTGCCAGCGCCGCGCTTTTTTCTTCGCTTCTCAGCAGATTCAGAATATCCATATCGTCCGCCGCAGGGTCAATGCTGGAATAATAAACCTGGCCGGAAGCGTTAATCAGGCATTGCTCCAGCCGGCCTGACATCTGTATGTCCTGGGAAAGGTACTGCTGCAGAACATTCAGCTTGTCTATCAATACAACC
The DNA here is from genome assembly GCA_944375815.1 of uncultured Lachnospiraceae bacterium. Classification (GTDB taxonomy): domain Bacteria; phylum Bacillota; class Clostridia; order Lachnospirales; family Lachnospiraceae; genus Egerieimonas_A. The sequence goes on from CALWBA010000033.1 coordinate 12,946, forward strand.
GTTGCGAGAACTTCCTGATCTTCCCCTGTTATCTGCCGAACGGCATAAGTACGGCAGCCTCCCTGCACACATTTCGTCGTAACCATCTGGCCGTTTGCCGTAATTTCCTGATATATTTCCTGATCAGAAGCTTCCAGCTCTTTCTGCTGCCGGTATGAATAGATCCCTCCGCCCTTCTCGCATACCCACATATCTACCAAATGCAGGTTTTCATACATTGTCTTAACCGCCTGAATATCCTGGTATTCCAGGTCATTTGATATGCAGAAATCCATATAGCTGAAGAAGTTGTCCATATCCTCCATCCGGCTGCGGACCAAAGCAGCCGTCTTGTCGCTGTATGACTGGATCAGCTGTTCGCTCTGGGTCTTTATCTGATCCGATATCACATATACCACGGTATAGAAAGACGCCACGGCAATCACCATCATAAGGAGACTGTAGATAAATATGTAGAGTCTGATTCTGCTCTTTTTTGTGATGTCATTTACCTGTCTCATGGGTTTTGTCTCCTGGTTTGTAATAATTATAGTTATTTCAATTGCGGTGGAACCTTTTGCAGGCTTCATCCGGAAGCAGCTTCCAACCGTTCGCGTCAAAGATTTCCTATAGTTTTTCATCCGAAAGAGTATGGGAGAGCACTGCAATCGGAAGATCGATGACTGGGTGCGGACATTTTCCTGGACTGGTTATACAGCTATATCACGGCTCTGCCGATACTCCAGAGGGTTCATATTTCCAAGTGATTTTCTTATCCGCTTTGTGTTATACAATAGCAGATAATTATTGAGAATATCAATGAACTCTGATATTTTAACACCCTTCCAATTCTAACAATAGAACATTTCATTTTTCAGACGGCCAAATACTCCCTCACAAGCCGCATTATCAAGGGAGCAACCTTTTTTAGACATTGAACGTTCCAGACCCGCTTTCTTCATACGTCCTATCCAACCAGACCACCGATAGTGGCAGCCTCTGTCTGAATGGATGAGTGGGCGATCCCCTTTCCGGCAAATAAGCTATTGCCTGGTCTGGCATTGTGTTGACAAGCACAGAATCGGGGATCATGCTGATTGTCCAGCCGGGAAGCAGTCCATCAAAGCAGTCTACAAGTACCGACAGATAAACTTTTCCGGCAAGCTCGGTAATGTCCGTGAGCCATTTTTGATTTGGCTTATCTGCATGAAAATCCCGTTCTATTTTGTTGGGTACATACGGGGAGATTTCTCCCTGATAGGAATTATATTTTCTGCGCCGTTTGCAGATAACAATAAGTCTTTCTTCCCGCATGATCTGACGAACCACTTTCTCTGAAACTGTGAGTTCCTCCCGTTTCAGAAGACCATAAATGCGTCGGTATCCATACCGCTATTTATTTTCATGGAAAAGCAGACATATCCTACTGCGAATATCGCTGTATTTATCAGGCTGCTTTTTGACAGTTTCTTGATAATAATAGCTGCTCTTTGATATTTCAAGACTTTCTAACAGGTCAGGCAGTGGATATTTACTTTTCAGGACATCGATCATCACTGCCTTCTCCTTGTTTTTGAGAGCCGCCTGATCGATGCCGGGGTCTTTTTTTAAGAGATTGATCGTCTCCTTTAAAATATCAGTCTCCATTTGCATATCCCTGATCTGATGATCTGAGCCTGCAATTGAGCAAGATCAAGGGCAGAAGCTGTGGATGGGGCGCCTTACTTGAGAGTTCCGGGTTTGATGTTTTTATCATTCACCAATGCAGTAATACCTACCTGAAGATATTTTTTGCGCCAACTGTAAATGCTGGTTCTGGTGTAGCCGATATCTTCTGATACGGATTTTATACTTTCCCCGAGCTCAAAGCAACGATGAATTGCCTCCATTTTTACTTCAACAGACGGATTCCGCGGATGTTCGGCAGTATTTACCCGTTTCAAGGGCTTTCGTTCCAACTTGGCGGATCCTTCATTGGCTATCCATGTGTAAAGTGCTCGTCTGGTCGGATAACCAAGGACTCGAATGGTGGCGGTTACCGATCCGCACTGATGATATATTTTTAAAGCAACATCGTTTTTGTATTGCGAATACATTCTAACTCAGCTCCTTTTGGAACCCTTAGGAAGTCCAACTTTTTGTCCGCATGCCCAGCTCAGATCGTCTATTATTTTCTGTTCCCAGTATGACTCCAATGGTTGGTATGATCAGTTAGGCGGTGATGGTAGTCCCCTCTCATAGGTGATCCTCGGCCGCATCAAGCACGATACATACAAGATCCATATCATCCCGACCGATCCAGCTTTAAGCGAGTAAACTCGCAGTAAGTCTCAATTAAGTGCGGTATCCCTGTTCCAGAATAACGGTTTCCTTCCGCCGGAACAGCGGTACTCCCGCATAAGAATATTCATTTTTGCTTTTTAAGACCTTGACGGGAATCTTCCTCAAGGCAGTTTTGTATGAATCTGACTACGTCTGGTGTAAGAATCGTCGATTCACGATCAGGCTTTTTTCGTTCCTAGGGGACAGAATTCCCTTCACAGTATTTTTTTATAGTATTCCTGGAAATGCTCATCGTATTTACGATATGCCGCTGACTTTCGCCAGCAAGGAAACGCCTGCGAATTTCACCGTAATCTTGTATTGTGATAACCACCTTGTTTCCCTC
>CALWBA010000034.1 GCA_944375815.1 uncultured Lachnospiraceae bacterium
CCGAGGCACAGGAGGAAAATCTGGAAAAGATCACATTTGTCCTGGACTGGACGCCGAATACGAATCATACGGGTCTTTATGTGGCTCAGGAAAAGGGATATTTTGAGAAAGAAGGTCTGGAAGTGGAAATCGCTCAGCCGCCGGAGGATGGAGCAGATGCGCTTGTAGCATCCGGAAAAGCGCAGTTCGGCATTTCCTTTCAGGATACAATGGCTCCGGGCGTAGTCGGTGACAGTGCGCTTCCGACTACAGCGGTTGCGGCTGTTGTCCAGCACAATACCTCAGGTATTATCTCCAGAAAGGGAGAAGGAATGGATCGTCCGAAGGGACTTGAGGGAAAGAAGTATGCAACCTGGGACGCTCCGATTGAGAAAGCGATGCTCAAGAACGTTGTTGAGCAGGACGGCGGTGATTTCAGCAAGGTTGAGCTGATTCCGAGCACTGTCACAGATGAGGTGTCTGCACTGCAGTCGAAGTCTGTGGATGCAATCTGGATTTTCTATGCATGGGCAGGAGTGGCAACAGAGGTTGCAGGGCTTGACACGGACTATTTTGCGTTTAAAGATATTAATCCTGTATTTGATTACTATACACCGGTCATTATTGCAAATAATACGTTCCTCGAGGAAGAACCGGACACAGCAAAGGCATTTCTGCGTGCGGTGAAGAAGGGCTATGAGTTCGCCATTGAAAATCCTGCCGAGGCAGCGGATATCCTCTGTGAAGCTTCACCGGAGCTGGATGAGGAGCTCGTACAGGCAAGCCAGGAGTACCTGAAAGATCAGTATCAGGCAGATGCCGAGCGATGGGGATATATTGATCCGGAGCGCTGGAATGCATTTTATAACTGGCTGAATGAGAACGGCTTGTCAGAGACAGAGATTCCGGAAAATACCGGATTTTCCAATGATTATCTGCCGGAATAAGGGGAAGCGACATGGCAGAGTTAAAAGTATCGAATGTATCGAAATCCTTTGACGGAAAAAAGATACTGGAGAATATTTCAATCGAAATCCATGAAAATGAGATTGTCAGTCTCCTCGGTGTCAGCGGCGGCGGAAAGACGACACTTTTCAACGTAATTTCGGGACTGATTTCACCGGACAGCGGCAGTATAGTTCTGGACGGAAAGGATATTACATCGCATCCGGGAAATGTAAGTTATATGCTCCAGAAAGATCTTCTGCTGCCATACCGCACGGTAGAGGATAATGTGGCACTTCCTCTTCTGATCAAGGGAGAGAAGAAGAAAGCGGCGCGTGAAAAGGTTCAGCCGTACTTTGCGGAGTTTGGACTGGAAGGTACCCAGAAGAAATATCCGGCTCAGCTGTCCGGAGGTATGCGGCAGAGAGCAGCATTGCTGCGCACGTATATGTTTTCCGACCGCCTGGCACTTCTCGATGAACCGTTTTCGGCTCTCGATACGCTGACCAAGAGTGCGATGCATAAATGGTACTTAAATGTAATGGAACAGATTCATCTGTCAACGATTTTTATCACGCATGACATTGATGAGGCCATTTTACTGTCTGACAGAATCTATATCCTGGGAGGTACGCCGGGAAGGATTGTGGACGAGATCAGGATTGAGGAGAAGAAGCCCCGGAGAGAGGACTTTAATCTGACTGAGGAATTTTTAGGATATAAGAGAAGAATACTGAGTAAAATCTGAGGGGGTCTTACGGCCCCCTCTTTTATGTCTGTACTGTTATGAGTTATGGAAGTGTTTTTTAACCTTTAAGCATATGATTTGCCCAGTCAGAGGCATCTGTGCCTTTGAGAAGAGCCCCTTTCTTCCAGGATGCGGCAGGGCAATGTTCTTTCAGGCTTCTTTCTGCCTTTTCAATGCCGCTTCCGCCGGAAGTTGCGAAGGGGATAAGCGTTTTGCCGGAAAAATCATAGCTCTCCAGGAAAGTATCTACGATGCGGGGCTCTACATACCACCAGATCGGGAAACCGATCATTACTGTGTCATACTGAGCTATATCCTGCACCGGTTCTGCAATGGCCGGGCGGCAGGATGGATCGTTCATTTCAAGCGTACTGCGGCTTTTCTTATCCATCCAGTCCAGATCGGCGGAGGTATAGGGTTCGGCCGGGACAATTTCATACAGATCTGCACCGGCAGCATCAGCGATCTGCTTTGCAGTGCGGGCAGTTACACCGCTGGCGGAAAAATAGGCAATTAATGTTTTGCTCATCACATACACTCCTTTGCTTTTGGCATATCAATATTCTGACACTGTGTCATTGTAAACAATATAGCACTATTCTGACACTGTGTCAACATATGCTGCTGGATATCTTTCCTGATTGGAAGCCGCGGCAGGAAACGATTTACTGCTTCGCTGCAGCAGATATGCAAGTTTGGTTCTTTGCAGTTGCATATAAAAAAGCTCATTTCCGCAAAAACCCAAAAAAATATGAAGAATTTTGCAAGTTTTCCTTGACAATGAATCAAATGAGGTAATACAATAGCACTTAAGTGAGATAATCAAGGAGGAAGTGCAGATGAAAGCGTACAGCGAGTTAAGCAGAGAGGAGCTGCTGGAGTTAAAGAGCCAGCTGGAAGCGCAGTATGAAGAGGTAAAGGCAAAAGATTTAAAGATGGATATGTCCAGAGGAAAACCGAGCAAAGCACAGTTAGACATCAGTGAAGGACTTCTGGGAATTATTAAGACAAATGAAGATGCAATTGCAGAGAACGGTCTGGACTGCAGAAATTACGGCATTTTAACAGGTATCCCGGAAGCGAGAAGACTGCTTGCAGATATGTCCGAGGTTCCTGAGAAAGATATTCTGATTTACGGAAACTCAAGTCTGAATGTAATGTTCGACGCGATTTCCCGCTCATATACACACGGCGTAATGGGAAATACTCCCTGGTGCAAGCTGGATAAGGTAAAGTTCCTCTGCCCTGTTCCGGGATATGACAGACACTTTGCAATTACGGAATATTTCGGCATTGAGATGATCAACGTTCCGATGCTGCCCACTGGCCCGGATATGGACATTGTAGAGAAACTTGTGGCAGAAGATGAGGCAATTAAAGGTATCTGGTGTGTTCCGAAATATTCAAACCCGCAGGGAATTTCTTACTCTGATGAGACGGTCAGAAGATTTGCACACTTAAAGCCGGCAGCTAAGGATTTCCGCATTTACTGGGACAATGCATATTCCATTCATCATCTGTATGATGAGCCTGAAAAGCAGGACGTCATCCTTGAGCTGATGAGCGAGTGTGAGAAAGCGGGCAATCCGGATATGGTGCTTAAGTTTATCTCCACTTCTAAGGTAAGTTTTCCGGGTTCCGGAATTGCAGCTCTTGCATGTTCTGAGAATAATATGAAAGATGCCCTGCGTCATATGGGATATCAGATTATCAGCCATGACAAGTTAAATCAGCTTCGTCATGTGAGATTTTTCAAGGATATTGACGGTATGCGCGAGCACATGAAACTTCACGCTGCAATTATGCGTCCGAAGTTCGAAGCCGTTCTTGATACGCTTGATCGTGAGCTGGGCGGACTTGGTATCGGTGAGTGGACCAGACCAAGAGGAGGTTACTTTATTTCTTTTGACGCTATGGAAGGATGCGCAAAGAAAATTGTGGCAAAGGCAAAAGAGGCCGGACTTACGATGACAGGTGCAGGTGCTACATTCCCGTATGGAAAAGATCCGAAAGACAGCAATATCCGTATTGCTCCGTCTTATCCGACAGAGGAAGAACTGAAAGTTGCAGCGGAGATCTTTGTTCTCAGCGTTAAGCTTGTGAGCATAGATAAACTGCTGGAGCAGGCATAATCATACAAAATTATAAATCGGTGCCGCTGTGCACGCGGGGAATACATCCCGGTGTACGGCGGCATTTTGCGTTTTCTGCGGCATGTCGGGCATTTCGTGTCGAATTGGAGGAAAGGGTTTGCCCTGACTCGCGTTTGGTGATACAATAAGGCAGACACAGATAAAATATATAGGAAAAAGAGGTGGAGGATGAGCAAAAGGAAAAAGATTGCTCTGGTTATAATATTGCTGTGTATCATCCTGATTCTGGGAATATATTTTGCAGCTGCCGGATATTTTTCGCGGCACTTCTATCCGGGAACAAGGATCAACGGAATGGATGTGGGAACGATGAACGCGCAGCAGGTCAAAAAGCAGATGCAGGATAAGGTGAGAGAATATACGCTCACAATTCACGAGCGGGGAGACGGACTGGAGACGATTACAGCCGCTCAGCTTGAAATGGACTATAAAGATGACGGAGAAATCGAGGAACTGATAAAAGCGCAGAATCCCTGGATGTGGATTGTCTCAATGACGCGCAAGAAAGATCTTGCTGTGGATGCGGGAAGAACTTACAATGAGAGCGTCATAGATACACTGGTTGAGCAGCTTGACTGCATGGATGAAACTGCGATGGTACAGCCTCAGGATGCGAAAATCGAGCGCACGGACACGGGATTTGCCATTGCCCCGGAGACAAAGGGAAATGCTCTGGATGGAGAAGAGGTAAAGAATGCGGTCCGCCAGGCAGTCAGTGAGTTAAAGAGCGAGATTTCTCTGGAGGAACTTGGACTATATAAAAAGCCGTCGGTGTATGGCAATGACCAGGAACTCAAAAGCCGTGTAGATGAACTGAATCGAATGACGGCTGCACAGATTACGTACGACTTTAAGGACCGCACATTTACGGCTGATTCGGAAACAATCAGTGCCTGGATTGTAGATGACGGACAGGGCGGTTTTGTACTGGATGAGAATGCCGCATCGCGTTTTGTCTACAACATGGCGTACGACACGGACACGTTCGGGCAGCGTCGGGAGTTTACCACTTTTCATGGAAATACCGTTTCTCTGAAAGGCGGAGACTATGGCTGGGTGATTGACAAAGAGGCAACGACGCAGGCACTCATCGAATCGGTTCGAAACGGAGTGACAGAGACGCGCGAGCCGGTTTACCTGTACAGGGGCAAGGAACGTGCTTCAAATGATATCGGCGGCACCTATGTTGAAGTCAGTATCAGCGAGCAGCGTATGTGGTGCTATAAAGATGGAAAAGTAATTGTGGATACACCCGTTGTAACCGGACTCGAGAGCGATCCTGCCCGTATGACGCCGCGAGGAGGCGTGTGGGCTATCGATGCCAAGAAGAGTCCTTCGGTGCTCACAAGCGACGTCTATGGATACCGTCAGCCGGTAACTTTCTGGATGCCGTTTAACGGAGATGTGGGAATCCATGATCTGGAGCGCAGCGGCTGGGGCGGCGACGTTTATCTCACAAACGGCTCTCATGGCTGTGTGAATACGCCTTACGATAAGGCAGAGATTATATACAACACGGTTGAAATTGGTACACCGGTTGTAGTTTATTAAGCAGAAAGGAAATAAGAGGGAAATGAATATAGTTGTATTAGCGGGAGGATGCAGCACAGAGCGCGAGGTATCTATTGTATCCGGATTAAATGTATGCAAAGCGCTCAGAAGCAGAGGACACAGAGCAATTCTGACAGATGTGTTTTTTGAGGCGGATATAAACGGAGAACTCTTCCCTGAGGAGTACGATGCGGATGCTCAGGCGGCACATATCAGTGCGCAGAACGGAAGAGTAGAGGAGACAAAGAAGAACAGAAGAGAATTCTTCGGAGAAAATGTACTTACACTCTGCCGCGCAGCTGATATTGTATTTCTGGCACTGCACGGGGAAAACGGAGAAAACGGTAAGGTGCAGGCAGCGTTTGATCTGCTTGGTATCCGCTATACGGGAACAGGTTATTTAAGCAGCGCGATTGCCATGGATAAAGGTCTCACAAAGACACTCTTCCTGGCAGGAGGAGTACCTACACCGAAGGGACTGACACGTACAAAAGCAGAGGGTATCTGTACACCCGAGGAGCTTTCCGTGAGTCTGCCTCTCGTAGTCAAGACCTGCTGCGGAGGATCAAGTGTGGGCGTGTACATTGCAAACACAGAGGAAGAATTTAAAGCTGCGATGGAGCAGGCATTTACATATGAAGATGAAGTAGTCATCGAGGAGTATATCAAAGGACGCGAATTCTCTGTCGCGGTTGTGGACCAAAAGGCGTATCCGGTGATTGAGATCGCTCCTCTGCAGGGATTTTATGATTACAAGAATAAGTATCAGCCGGGAGCTACGGTGGAAACATGTCCGGCAGAACTGTCAGAGGAACTGACCAGAAAGATGCAGCATTATGCAGAGCTTGGCGCGAAGGTGCTTTTTATGGAAGGCTACTGCCGTCTGGATTTCATGATGCGCGAAGACGGTTCCATGTTCTGCCTCGAGGCAAACACACTTCCGGGTATGACACCTACAAGTCTGATTCCGCAGGAGGCAAAGGTGCTGGGAATCGACTACCCTGAGCTGTGTGAAAAGCTGATAGAGGTTTCCATGAAAAAGTATAATAATTAATATTGGGAAGTGAGAATATGAAAAATCTGACACTGGAACATATAGCGCTTGCCTGCGGCGGAACATATGTGGGCGCTGAGAATAAAAAGTCTGTCTGTGCAGAAAGCATCACCACAGACAGCCGGAATGCTGATAAGGGAAGTCTTTTTGTAGCCATCAAGGGAGCCCGTGTGGACGGCCATGATTTTATTTCGAAGGTGGCAGAGCAGGGTGCGCTTGCCGCGCTCTCGGAGAGAGAACTTCCGGATTGCCCGATTCCGTATATCCGTGTGGAGTCAACGCTGCAGGCGGTAAAGGATATCGCAGAGTATTATCTGGAGCAGCTGGAGATTCCCGTAGTCGGCATCACGGGCAGCGTCGGTAAGACGAGCACGAAGGAAATGATCGCCGCGGTACTGGCACAGAAATATAACGTGCTTAAGACGCTCGGCAACTTTAATAATGAACTGGGCTTACCTCTGACCGTATTCCGATTAAGAGAGGAACATGAGATTGCAGTACTGGAGATGGGAATAAATCACTTTGGAGAGATGCATCGCCTTGCCAGGATCGCAAAGCCGGATACCTGTGTAATTACAAACATAGGCTACTGCCACCTTGAGAATCTGATTGACCGTGACGGCGTATTGAAAGCAAAAACTGAGATGTTTGATCACATGAAGCCGGGCGGAACTGCCATATTAAACGGTGATGATGATAAACTGGCGACTGTGAAGGAAGTTCACGGCAAAAAGGCAGTTTATTTCGGACTGAATCCGGAAAATGAGATTTATGCAGACGAGATTGAGCCAAAAGGTTTAAAGGGAATTTCATGCCGTATCCATACGGCAGCAGGCAGCTTTTCCGTGCTGATCCCGATTCCGGGACGTCATATGGTCTATAATGCTCTTGCGGGAACTGCTGTGGGTCTGCAGTACGGGCTGATTCTTGAACAGATTAAGGAGGGGATCGAAAGCCTCCAGTCACTGAGCGGCAGATTTCACATCATTGAGGCAAACGGCATGACGATTGTCGATGACTGCTACAATGCAAATCCGATGTCTATGAAGGCATCTCTTGATGTATTAAAGGACGCGCTGGGAAGAAAAGTGGCAATTCTCGGAGATATGGGCGAACTCGGTGAGAATGAATCCGCCCTTCATGCAGAGGTGGGAGAGCATGCGGCGAATGCAGGAATCGATTGTCTGATCTGTGCGGGAACCTTAAGTAAGGGTCTTGCTGAAGCTGCAAAGAAAACGAATCCGTCTCTTTTAGTCATGCATTATGATACGCGTGAGGAGCTGATGGGGCATCTTGGCACTCTTGTGAAGCCGGGAGATACCGTACTTGTGAAGGCATCTCATGCGATGCAGTTTGAGAAGATTGTAGAAGCTCTGCAGAAAATGTAAAATTTGAATAGAGAAGAAAATCAGTAAAAATGCCGGCATGAAACAGAATGCCGGCATTTTTATTTTCGGAGAGTTCTTTTTATAACCGTTTTCGGCATTTTTCATTCTGATCCGGCAGAGTATAATATTTATAAGTAAAAAGAAAGGAGAGGGTTTCATGCAGGAAAGAGCGAAATATCTCATGGAATGGGCTATTGGAGAGATCAAAAAAAATTATCTCCATGATGTGGATCTTCTGATAGGTGTAGAGGGACATGAGACAAAGGATGATGGTCATGGTATTTGTTTTGACTATTTTATTCCTGCTTCAGAGAAGGGAAATGATCTGGCACGGACTTTTATTGTGGAGGGAATTGGATACGATCTTTATCCCCGATCATGGGAGCGGATGGAAATGACAGCAGATCTGGAAGATCCCGGGACACTCTGCATAGCTAATGCAACAATCCTGTATAGCCGCAGTGAAAGTGAAAGGAAAAGATTTCTAAAACTGCAGCAAAGATTTTTTGAACACCTTAAGGATGAATCTTTTATGTATGCAAAGGCACTCGAACGTCTTCAGGATGTCATGGGAATTTATCAAAGAATGCTATTTGAGGAACAGATATCAAAAAGCCGGATGGCTGCGGGGTTTGTGTTTTCTTATCTGACCGACACAGTCGCATATTTAAATGGAACGTATGTGGACAGTTGGAGTGAGGGGCAATACGCTTTTTTACTAAAGCTTAAAGAAAGAGCTGGATGTAAGGTTCCCCAGGGGTTATTAGAAGGTCATGAAAAGATGCTGCGGGCTGATTCGGTCGGCGAGATGAGGGAGTGCTGCCACAGAATGATTCAAAGTGTTCGTGTATTTGCGCTGGAAAAAAAGAAAAAACAGAGAACAGGGAATTCCGATTTTAAGAACCTGGCACAGTGGTATCAGGAAATTTCTCTTTGGTGGAGAAGACTGTATATTTATTGTGAACAAAAGAATACGACTATGGCTTATGCGCAGGCATGCGCTCTGCAGAATGAACTTTGCATCACGGCGGAGGAGTTTTGCCTGCAGGAGCACGATTTGCTAGGAAATTTCAGTGCGGACAATCTGATGCCGCTTCTTGAGGCAGCGAAGAACGCAGAACAATATATCCGTTCAGAAATAGAAAATCATGGGGCAGAGATCGAGGAGTATCCTACATTGAATGCATTTATAGAAAAAAACATAAGTAGTATGACGGGAGGGCTATGAAATACAGAAACGCTTCGGATGTGCTGCCGGATAAAGTGCTTAGAGAAGTGCAAAAGTATGCTTCCGGAGAAGCCCTGTATATTCCGGCAGTTGGAAAGAGAAAGAAATGGGGCGATGGATCGGGAGCAAAAGTTTTTTATAGACAGAGAAATGAGGAGATACGGCTAAAATATAAACAGGGAGCGACTTTGGAACAACTCGGTGAGGCGTATAGTCTATCTGAGGATACGATACGGAAAATTATATATTTCCGTGAAGGTACAGGTTGTGGAACGGAAGGATTATAGAGAAAAGGGGCAAATCGGAAGTATCCGATGCCCCTTTTCGATTCCTTTAAATTACAGATGCTGTTTGCGGGTAAATGCCTGTTTAAGAAGACAGAGCACAATAACAACTGCCATATCCGGCAGTGTATTTCCAACCGGAATATCCACGGTCATAAGCCAGCGATAGACGATAAATCCAATCAGCCAGATCACCAGATTTGCCCAGTCGAAATCAGAAGTTTTTCTTTCTTTTCGAAGAATGAATACATCTGCAATCTGGACTGCGATCATCGGCGCAAAGACAGAACCGATAAGGTAGAGAAAATCCGTGATATCATCCATGGGAAAAAGAATTGCAGCCGCTGTTCCGATCACGGCCGCAGCGATTCCCACATGTTTTCCCTTCAGTCCTGCAAAGATGGATTCTGAGGATACTCCTGCAGAGTAGGCGTCCAGGAAGGTCGTTGTTACAGTGGAGAATACTACAATTAAAAGCGCGGCTATTCCAAGACCGGCTTTTGCCATAATGACTGCAATATCAGATTCTCCTGTATAGATAGCGGCTCCCATGCCGATCACATACATCCAGCAGCTTACTGCGCCGTATACGATTACGCTTGCCGCGGTTGCTTTCACCGGCTTTTGGGCCTCACGGGTATAGTCGCTGATAACGGGCAGCCATGAGAGAGGCATTGCTGCAGAAAGCTCCACAGCTGCTCCAAAGCTCATAGCGCCGCCGTTCATATCCGCACCTGAGCTGCCGCTGCCGAAAAAGATAACTTTACAGAGAAGGATCGTGAGGATAAAAAGGGCAGCCATTGCGATTGTATTAATCTTACCCAGATTGGTTATTCCGACTGCGATCCACAGTATAATCAGAATACCGATGATTAAGCACCATATCCAGGCGCCGGTCTGAAAAATGCCGTTCGCGGCCAGTGCTCCGTCATAGATCATAATGGCCGTCCATCCTACAAGCTGCAGTACATTGAGAACGGCAAAAAGCAGACCGCCCTTTTGGCCGAAACTTATTTTTACGGTCTCCATGGCGCTTTTCCTCGTCTTTGCTCCGATGAGTCCGGCGAAGAACATCATGCAGCAGCCGATGATATGTCCGATCAGGACTGCGGCAAGACCTTTCTGAAATCCCAGAGGGGCAAGATATGTTCCGGTCAGAATTTCCGCGATAGAGACACCGGCTCCGAACCAGATGAGACTGTTCTCGTATATGGAAGTGCGTTTTGTATTCATATCATCGGCACTCCTTTCCGTATTCCCCTGTAAGAGCAAAGGCGTGGTTCATAGGTCCGCTTCCCTTTCCGAGATCGAGCATGGCGCTCAGGGCTCCGGAGATATAAGATTTTGCACGCTCTACAGACGTATCCAGATCAAAGCCTTTCGCCAGATTGGAGGCAATAGCGCTTGAGAGCGTACAGCCGGTACCGTGTGTGTTCGGATTATCGATGCGCGTACCCATAAACCAGCGGCATCCGGCAGATCTGCAGAGCAGATCATTGGCGTCATTTAACCGATGCCCGCCTTTTAGGAGTACGGCACAGTGATAGGCGGTGCGAATAACCTCTGCGGCAGCAGTCATATCCTCTGCGGTCTTTATCGGCATTCCGGAGAGAACTTCCGCTTCCGGGATATTCGGTGTCAGAACGTCCGCCATCGGAAGAAGCCGCTTTTTGAGCGTATCAATGGCGTCATCGCTGATCAGTCTGGCGCCGCTGGTTGCTACCATGACAGGATCAACGACGATATTCTCTGCCTGATACTCAGCCAGCTTGTCCGCAATGGCGACAATCAGCTCTGATGATGATACCATGCCGATCTTGACCGCATCCGGTCGGATATCGGTAAAAACACTGTCAATCTGTTGTCTGAGAAATTCAGGAGATACCTCCATAATTCCTGATACGCCGGTCGTATTCTGTGCAGTCAGTGCAGTGATCGCGCTCATGGCATATACCCCGTTCGCGGTCATTGTCTTAATATCTGCCTGAATTCCGGCGCCTCCGCTGCAGTCACTGCCAGCGATTGTTAATGCTGTTTTCATTTTCCTCATCCTTTCTTTTGTATGTCAGCATCATTTTGTATAGCGGCAGAAAGTGGTGCCCCCAGTCTGCCGCTGTTTTGGACAAAGAAAAAGCGGGGAACCTCATCAAAGGTACGCCCGCATAAAAATTCCCTTATGATCCCTACGTTGGCATTACCCAAATCAGGTTTCGGGTCGAAGCTATTCATCTTCCTCTCAGCCTGCTTGATACGCATGCTCCCCGTTTTTTCATATGTATGGACAATTCCTGACTGTCCGAATATTATGTTACCACGTTTGCATAAAAAATGCAAGAAATAGGACAGCAAATTGTAGACTATATAACTCTGGATAAACAGTTAATTTGACGTGGGCATTATAGGAAATTTTTCCATACCGTATCTTATTGCTCGGTTTCTTCCATTGCTTTTAGCTTGATAAAGTGCCTTGTCTGCTTTATGGAGAAGATCACGGAACTCCAGATCATCTTTCATGCTTGCAATTGCAAATCCTATACTGATGGTAACAATACCTTCAGGTGTTGAGGATGGAATCTGCAGTTTTTGAATCTGAGTGCAAAGATACATTGCAAGCTTGTCAGCTTCGTTTTCTGACGCATTGGGATACAGGCATAGAAATTCTTCGCCTCCGAAGCGGAAAACGATTGTCCCGGATTCCAAAAGGGCAAAAGCCACACTCTTCAGGCATTCATCACCTGCAATATGCCCAAAAGTATCGTTGTATTGCTTGAAATAATCAATGTCAGCTATAAAGACAGCGACTTTGCCTGTATTGTGAGACGTAAAGAATTTTTCCGTCCATTCTTGAAGATAATTCCGATTCCATAATCCTGTAAGAGGATCGTGGTTTGCCAGATAGCTCAGCTTTTCACTTTGCTCTGTAATCATACGACTCTTCTCCTCGAGCTCAAGATGATTCAGAAAATCTTGTCTCAGGGTGCTCCAGCGGTACAGACTGATAAATAAAGCTACAATTGTAAGTCCCACAGAATTCACACAGGATCCATATGTATCTCTGTTTCCGTTAGCACTTATCCAAAGCAATCCGCTGATAAAAAAAACTTCACAAAAAGTAAAAACAGGTATGGTTATTCGCGGAGACATATAAAAGAGTCCTGCGATATAAATGATAGCTGTCATAAAAATGCTCATATTGTTTGAGAGCCTGTGGTCATATAGAGAAATGCAAACAGACCAGAGTAAAAGGAAACATCCAAATGCTGTATACAGACCAAGAAATAGTGATGACTGTTTTTTGAAAAGGGATAGCATCAATCCAGCAGCAGAGAAAGCTATACACATAAAAAACATAATTATATATAATGCCATATAAACTCTACTGGCTTTTGTATGAAGTTTAAAATCTGTATAATGAAGAGCGTATAAAATATTATATATCTGAAAAATCAGTATAAATAAAATGGCTGACCAGAAATACTTTCTGGTGGTGATATGAGTTTTTTGAAAGAAAGAGCTTTCCTGTTCTTTGGTCATAACAAGTTTATTTTTCCAAAGTCGCATTGTTAATTCTCACCTCACTGTTCTTATCTACTATACTAAATTGCTATATTATAAATATTTTAGCACATACAGTTATCGGTGTACAGGACTTATGGATTTTAAAATTATATTGAGCTGATCGGCATAATGCTGTCTATCGTACGGAGTGTGTCATATGCTTCTGAGGATGAAAAACTAAAAAACCCGAAAGTCATAAAATAAAGGACTTTTGGGTTTTTCAGTAATAGTAAGTACTTGTTATGCAGTTTGAAGGTCTGAAGATACATATTTCTTTTTTACAAAGTAATAGCAGACAGCCTGCATCAGGATTGTCGCGGCCCATGACCCCGGATAGGAAATAAAAAGAAAATATAAGGATCTGTGCTGTGGGAAGAACACATAGATCCACAGTGCTCTGGTACCGACGGTTCCGATCACAGACAGGATCATTGGTATGGTCGAATGTCCCATGCCCCTTAAGGAACCCGGAAGCAGATCCATAATTCCGCAGAGGAAATACGGAACGGTCGTAATAGACAGAATTTCCAGTCCGCATTTGATAACATCCGCATCTGAAGTATAGATTCCAAGAAGCTGGGAGCCGAAGACATATGCTCCAACGCCGAGTACGAGAGCTACACTTGTAGACAGGAGGATACAGTCCAGAAGGACTCTGGTAATACGTTTATACTTTCCTACGCTGAAATTCTGGCTTGTAAAACTCATACATGCCTGAGTGACAGCATTGACGGAAACATATAAAAATCCCAGTATATTATTTGCAGCGGTATATCCGGCCATGGCTGTTGATCCGAAAGAGTTTACCGAGGACTGCAGCATGGCATTTGAGAAGTTAATAACAGTACTCTGAATACCTGCCGGTATGCCTACCTGGAAAATTCGTACCAGATAGACACTTTTAATACTGAGCTTAGAGAAACGAAGCTGATAGCTGCTGTCTGTCTTATACAGGCAGCGCAGCACCAGAATACAGGAAACCATCTGAGAAGATACCGTACCGATGGCTACACCTGCTACGCCCAGAGGAATTACAATAACGAGCAGCAGATCCAGAAATACATTTGCCAGTCCGGCTATGGCAAGGAAAACCAGAGGCCGTTTTGTATCTCCTACCGCGCGGAGAATCGCTGCTCCGTAGTTATAAAGCATGAAAAACGGCATGCCTACAAAATATATTTTCATGTAAAGCGCTGACTGATCAATTACATCTGCGGGTGTATCCATCAGCTCCAGTGCAAATCTGGATGCGCCAAGTCCCACAAATACCATGAAGATGCCGCTGATGAGAGCTAGCGTAATCGCTGTATGTACTGCCTCTGACATTTCTTTATCTTTTCCTGCCGCGTAGTACCGTGCCGAGAGAACGTTTGCGCCTAAGGAAACTCCGATAAAAAGATTGGTGAAAATGTTGATGAGCGCAGTGGTAGATCCTACCGCTGCCAGCGCCTGGCTGCCTGAAAATCGTCCCACTACAATGATATCCACGGCATTAAACATGAGCTGCAGAATACTCGAGAGCATCAATGGAAGTGAAAAGGAGATCAGCTTATCCATGATGGAGCCGTTACACATGTCTATTTCGTATTTGTTTTTTTTCAATGTTCGATACCTCCCTTCGACATTTGCCAGATTAATCTTACTGCAATTTATAATTGCAGTCAATAAAATTGCCTTTTCTGTCAGGATGAAAGTGAGTGTCTTCCATCATCGCCCCGGCATAAAATATATCGGGATCTTTCCCTTTAAATAGATTAGGAGGCAGCAGGATGGGTATTACAAATTCTAATAAGCAAATAGATAAGGACAGTATTGACTGCGGCGGAGTTCTGAAAGTTGCGATAGCGTTATCTGCAGCGCCGGATATCTCGTCGAATCCTACGGATATTGTTTTGATTCTTGATCGTTCCGGAAGCATGGCAGGCAGACCGCTTGCCAATATGAAACAGGGAGCAAAAACCTTTATTGATATTATAGATGAAGCCACGGACAGTTCCCAGGATGGAAACATCGGTTCCGGAAGCCGGATCGGCATAGTAAGTTTTGCCGGCACTACAGTGGACAACACACAGCTGATTACTTCGGCAGAAGAACTTAAAAACGCAGTAGACAGCCTTACTGCGGGCGGCTCTACCAATCCTGCGGACGCTTTTTTAAAAGCACTGCAGCTGTTTGATCCGCTTTCTTCTAATGAAAAGGTGATTGTTATGTTTACGGATGGAAAAACTACGGCAGGTCCGCCGCCGGAGTCTATAGCTGAAGCGGCAAAGGATGCAGGGGTAATTATTTACTGCATCGGTCTTATTGGAACGGACGGAATTGATGTGGAGACTCTGAACGAATGGGCCAGCGATCCGGATGCTGCTCATGTGGCAGTAACGCCGGACGACTCAAAGCTTGAGGAGCTGTTCAGAGAATTGGGGGCGAATATTTCCAAAGCAGGTGCAACGAACATCATGATTGATGAGGTGATAAATTCTGATTTTGAAATCATAAATATAATTCCTCCTGTAAAAGGAAACATTTTGCAGATTGACGCGAACACACTCCGATGGAAAATGGAAGAACTGGGTGTATCGGGAGAAGAGAGTGCGGTTCTGGAATTTTATATCCGCCATATCTCTCAGGAGCCGGGTGAAAAAGAGGTAAATGAGTTTATATCGTACTCTGACGATGAAGGAAATGAGGTCATTTTTCCGAACCCCAGAGTGAATGTAGAGTGCAGCAGTGAAGTCATACCCGAGCCATGCCCGGAGCCGATAGATATTACAATCAAAGGCTGTCAGGATTTTGTCGAAATCGATGCCGGGGATGTGTACCTGGAGTCACAGGGAAGTATCCTGCGGCTGAATGTGACAATCAAAAATGTCTGCCCCGGAAAGCGTGCTGCATTGGCGGTGATCCTTACCGAGACAGATGATAATGGAAAAGAATATCCGCGCGGCATGAAGACATTTACAATTCCCGCCCATAATCGCTCCGGGTGTCAAGATGTGCAGGTGAAATGTATCGAGTTTGTACTTCCGGAGGATCTGGATGTTTCAGAAGGAAATCCAAAGGCAATGTGCAATTCGAGACATTTCAAGGCACGGTTTGTCGCGCACTATATTGATACGGATTTTAAATGCTGTAAATAAAGACTGAGTAAAAGGGGTTGTCGGGAAATAGATAACCTCAAACAGGGGGGCATTGTGACTGGTTCAGTCACAATGCCCCCTGAAACTTTTCCTTAAAAAAGAGAAAAAGATGGCTAACGACAACCATCTTTCTCTCCG
>CALWBA010000035.1 GCA_944375815.1 uncultured Lachnospiraceae bacterium
TGTGTGGTGATTCTGATCCTTGCATCAGGGCGGCTCTCATATGTTTTTGAGATGGTGGAAAAGCTGCAGAGCTATATACCCGTGGACAGCGTTTATCTGACGGCACTGATGAAGATGGTGGGCATCACATACGTGGGACAATTTGCATCGGGGCTTTGCAGGGACGCAGGCTACTCCGCGGTTGCCTCTCAGATTGAACTGTTTGCGAAAATTTCAATTCTGGCTTTGAGCATGCCGGTACTTGCTGCACTTCTCGAGACGATTCAGGAATTTCTGGCATGAGAGAGAAAAAGAGATTATTTCTGATAGTAGCCTTTCTGCTCGCATTCCTTATGCTGCCGGTAAGGGTGTCTGCGCAGGCGGATGATGGCAATGCCCCGGATCCTGCTGATCAGACCGGAGATGATCTGCTTTCGCGAATGGAGCTTGATGCAGTAGAGAAAGCAGTGGACGAGCTTTTGGAGGGACAGGACTTCTCATTTACCGGCACGCTGCAGCGGCTGATTGCCGGAGAAGCTGTGTTTACGGCAGAAGGAGTTGAAGAACTTCTTGTAAATGCTGCTGCCGGAGAACTGCTGGAACAGAAGCAGATTATGGGATATGTGCTGTTTCTTGTACTGGCCGCCGCACTTCTCGGAAATTTCTCCGGTATGCTGCAGAACGGTCAGCTAGGAGATACTGGCTTTTATCTTATATATCTTCTGCTGTTTGCGCTGCTGCTGAGAGGATTTGCGGGGGTTTCTTCACTTGTAGAACAGACCATGGAAGGGACCTTATCCTTTATGAAAGCGGCAGCTCCCGCATATTATCTGGCTGTCGCGGCATCCGCTGGTGTGACAACCGCAAGTGTGTTCTATCAGGTTCTGCTTCTTGTTTTTTATCTGACCGAAAAGCTGCTGCTTTATGTGCTTCTGCCGGGAATTCATGCCTATCTGCTGCTCTCTCTTGTCAATCAGCTTACGAGAGAGGACTTTCTGTCAAGAATGGCTGAGCTGCTGAAGAGCGTTCTTCTATGGACGCTCCGCACAGTGCTCGGCATGGTGGTTGGACTGGAGGTTCTGCAGAATCTTGTAGCTCCTGCTTTTGACTCACTGAAAAGATCTGCGGTCGGGCGTACTGCCGGAGCGATTCCGGGTGTGGGAAATGCAGTGAATGCGGTTACAGAGATGATTCTGGGCTCTGCGGTTTTAATACGGAACTGTGTAGGGGCGCTCGCAGTCATTGTACTTGTGCTTTCTGCTGTCTCGCCGGTGTTAAAATTGCTTATTACATCGCTGTGCTACAAGCTTCTTTCAGCAGCTGCGCAGCCGGTGTCAGACAGCCGGATCTGCGGATGCCTGAACACAATGGGGGAGAGCTGTGCGCTGCTCTTAAGGCTCCTGGCAACTATGGAGCTTTTATTTATCCTGACGATCACCATTCTGGCGGCGACGCTGACATAGCGAAGGGGGAAAAAGCGTGGCGGATGCGATCTATGGATGGATAAAAAATCTTGCGTTTTTCTTTATATTCCTGACAGTGATATTAAACCTTCTGCCGGATGAGAAATACAGGAAATATGTGAAGTCATTTCTGGGATTATTGCTGCTGCTTGTAGTCTGTAAGCCGCTGTTTGCCCTGTTTGGTCTGGGTGATGTGCTTGCCGGATATCTGAGAATGGAGAGTATTGGGGAGAAGTTTAATGAACTTGAGAATTCGGCAGAAATTTTAAACGATGAGACGTATGACTATTACAGAGAGGCGGTACTTGCAGAGGTCTGTGCACAGGTGAAAGAGGCTGCCAGGGCGCATGGACTTACGCCGGAGGAAGTTCAGGCACAGATGAGATCAGATGGAAGCGGTCTAAGGCTGCTGTCTGTGCATGTGAGGGGCGAGGAACGTGCATCTGAGAGCTTTCAAAAGGAGATGATGCAGACGTATGAGCTTACTGCCGCACAGGTGCAGATAACAAGGCTGGAAGAAAAGTAGCCGGGAAGGGGAGAAAGCGGCATGACAGGAAGATGGAAAGAATTTTTCACAAAGCTGAAGATGAGAAAGAAGGAGCAGTGGCTCGTCTATCTTCTGCTTGCGGCTCTTTTAGCGGTTATTGTGATTCCGGCACCGGGGAAGAAAGAGCAGGAGAAAGAAAAAAACACTTCCCAGACTGTGCAGACGGAATCCGGACAGACGGGACAGGCTGCATCATTAGAGGAGCAGCTTACGGCGGCGCTTTCGCAGGTTGAGGGCGTGGGAGAGGTAAAGGCGATGATAACGCTTGAATCCACGGGAACAAAGGTAGTGGAGAAAGATCATCCCGAAAGCAGTACAGCTTCGCAGCAGACGCAGAATGGAGGGGAGACGCAGAGCAGCACATCTGAGGACAAAGACGAGACAACGGTTTATGAGAAAAATTCTGACGGAGCGCAGACGCCGTATGTGATATCAGAGACGCTTCCGCAGATCCGCGGTGTACTTATTGTCGCCGAGGGGGGCGATGATCCTGTGATCATCCGGCAAATTCAGGAGGCTGTGATGGCATTATTTCACATTGACGTTAATAAAATAAAAGTAATGAAAATGAAATAAAGGAGTAAGCCCACTTGAAAAAAATCTTCAAGAAGAATCAAATCATCATCACTGCCCTTGCGGTCATGATTGCGGTGGCCGGATATATTAACTATTCGGACAGCCGGCTGTCGTCAGGGGAGGATTCCAAGGCAAAAGCGGAGGATACGGCAAGTACGAGCACCATTCTGGAGGATATCGAGAGTCTGGATCTGGATATCGGGGATGATACGGCTCTGGCGGATACCGGAGAGGAAACGGAGGTACAGGAGACTTCGGAAACGCCGGGGGAGGCGGTGCTGACAGGCGCCTCTACATACATGGCGCAGGCCAAGATCAGCCGCGAGCAGGTGCGGGCACAAAATAAGGAAACGCTTAACAGTATTATTAATAATACTGAGCTGTCTGAGGAGGAACGTCAGGGTGCTGTGGAGACCATGGTAAACATGACGGATCTTGTGGAAAAGGAAGCTGCCGCGGAGCTTTTGCTCGAGGCGAAGGGATTTACGAATGCGGTAGTAAATTTAACAGGGGAAACCGCTGATATTGTGATACCGCAGACGGAGATTGACGAAGCCAGCCGTGCGCAGATTGAAGATATTGTAAAGAGAAAGACCGGTGTATCTCCGGAGAACATCGTCATTACACCGATGACACAGACAGAAACGGAGGCAGAAGCTGATCCCGCGGCGGATCAGGAAGATACGGAACAGACTGAGGATACAGTGCAGGAAGAAAATATGGAATAGTGAAAACAGGCAGAATCTCCGGGATTCTGCCTGTTTTTCCGCATTATTTTCTTCGGAGGATAAAAGCTCCGAAGCCTTCGCCTATTTTACCGCCGCGCGCGAGAAAATCGGCCACATTTTTCTGAAGCCTGGTATTTCGCGGCAGATCCTTGGGATCAAGCTTCCAGTCTTTTCCGAAAATCCGCCAGCCGTCGGGAAAATCTGGAAATTTGCGGACGTCAAGAAGAGTGAAAAGCTCTGAAAAATCTTTTAAATTACCTTCCGGAAGCAGGCGTACCAGATCCGGATCAACAATCCATGATTCGATAAAGAAGGAGAATATTCCGTCCGGGAAAGCATCGGAAAAGAAATCCATGGCGCGATGAATGGAATCTTCCCACAGTTCTTTTGTGAACAGTCCGCACGAAGGAATATGCAGATTGATCACAGGACTTCCCTTACGTATTGTGACACCGGAAATTATGCCGGAGTGGCAGGGAAAACTGTACAGCTCATACTGAAGCCTTCCGAGAGCAAACCGTTTGAGCTGGTAAAAACCCGGATACCAGAACATTACGAAATTTCCTGCAACGCCGTAGACATCTCTGCACTCTGCGGTTTTCCATTTCAGATCCCGCATGGTGTCCAGAAACAGCTGATCTGTATAGCCGGAGCGAGCATAAGCCTCACGCAGCGGGAGAGCGCACTCAAGAAGAAAAAGAAGATTCATAGTGTACGGATGGATGGCAGTGTCTGCGGCAAGTCCGGAAAGCGCTGTCTCCACAGCAGAGAGGTCATCCGGAAGGGATTCCGTAAAATCCCTGACGAGCGCAAGGAATGCTTCTTCAGAAGCGCTTTTTTTCAACAGGAGTCTCTGACCGGCAAGATATTCCTGATCCTCCGGGAGAAATTCCAGATCTTTCATTAATTGTTCCATAAGTAAATACCTCATCAGATTATTATTTTCCGCCATTATACCATGGGATTTTCTGGATGTTAAGCCTCAAAATCCCTTGACATGCAAAATCCCTTATAATAGAATAACGTAAGTGCAAAGACAAGAACTATTTTTATTAGATATAGAGGAGGATAACTGTGGCTGCTTACACGAAAGAAATCGAAAAAAGAAGAACGTTTGCAATTATCTCCCACCCCGATGCCGGAAAGACGACACTGACAGAGAAGTTCCTTCTGTACGGAGGAGCAATCAATCTGGCAGGATCTGTAAAAGGCAAGGCGACCGCGCGGCATGCGGTTTCCGACTGGATGGAGATTGAGAAGGAGAGAGGTATTTCCGTCACATCCTCTGTGCTTCAGTTTAACTATGGCGGATACTGCATTAATATCCTGGATACACCGGGACATCAAGATTTCTCTGAGGACACATACAGAACCCTGATGGCTGCCGATTCCGCGGTTATGGTAATTGATGCGTCCAAGGGTGTGGAGGCACAGACGAGAAAGCTGTTTAAGGTCTGTGCAATGCGCCATATCCCTATTTTTACATTTATCAATAAGATGGACAGAGATGCAAATGACACATTTGAGCTTCTGGATGATATCGAGAAGGAACTCGGAATTCCTACCTGTCCTGTCAACTGGCCGATTGGATCAGGAAAGGTATTCCGCGGTGTATATGACAGGGATACAAAGAAGGTTCTCACGTTTTCTGATACACAGAAGGGAACAAAAGAGGGTATCATTGAAGAAATCGGACTGGAGGATGCGCGTCTTGAGGAAATCATGACGGAAGATCAGAAGGAGCAGCTTTTTGAAGAAATTGAGCTGCTGGACGGTGCTGCTGCTGAATTTGATCTGGAGAAGGTTTCAAAAGGAGAACTCTCTCCGGTATTCTTCGGGTCTGCGCTTACCAACTTTGGTGTTGAGACGTTCCTGCAGCACTTTCTGCGCATGACAAGCAGTCCGCTGCCGCGTACTGCCGACTGCGGCGTCATTGATCCTATGAAGGAAGAATTTTCCGCATTTGTGTTCAAGATTCAGGCGAACATGAACAAAGCGCACAGGGACCGTATTGCGTTTATGCGTATCTGTTCAGGAAAGTTTGATGCGGGCATGGAGGTTTATCATGTGCAGGGAAATAAAAAACTGCGCCTCTCACAGCCGCAGCAGATGATGGCTTCCGACCGCCATATTGTAGACGAGGCATATGCAGGAGATATTATCGGTGTGTTCGATCCGGGTATTTTCTCTATAGGAGATACCATCTGCATGCCGGGAAAGAAGTTCTCTTATGAGGGCATTCCGACATTTGCACCGGAGCATTTTGCGCGCGTGCGTCTGCTTGACAGTATGAAGAGAAAACAGTTTGTCAAAGGCGTGAACCAGATTGCTCAGGAGGGAGCGATCCAGATTTTCCAGGAGTTTATGGGCGGCATGGAAGAAATTATCGTGGGCGTTGTCGGTGTACTGCAGTTTGACGTGCTCAAGTACCGCCT
>CALWBA010000036.1 GCA_944375815.1 uncultured Lachnospiraceae bacterium
ACCTTCGTATATACCATCTTGGAAATATGGCGTCCAATGGTGTTGTATGTCAGTGTCGGAGAGTCTGCCTGCTGACCTACAATCTCACCGTACGGCACAAGCCCCAGCTTAATCAGCGCCTGGAATCCGTTGCAGATACCAAGTGCCAGACCGTCTCTCTCATTCAGCAGTTTCATTACCGCTTCTTTGATCTTTGCATTCTGGAATGCTGTTGCAAAGAATTTAGCGGAACCGTCCGGTTCGTCTCCCGCTGAGAATCCGCCTGGGAACATAATGATCTGTGCCTGATCAATAGCCTTCTCAAAAATATTTACTGAATCGCGGATATCTTCAGCCGTCAGGTTTTTAAATACTCTGGTGATCACATCCGCTCCAGCCCGCTCAAATGCTTTCGTGCTGTCGTACTCGCAGTTCGTACCCGGGAACACCGGAATAAATACTGTCGGGCGGGCCACTTTATGTTTGCATACATATACGCTGTCAGCTTTATATAACGGGCTGTCCACAGCAGCTTTATCGTCTGCTGCACGGGTAGCAAATACCTTTTCCAGCGTGCCTGTCCATGCCTTAAGAGCTTCATCCATTGTAATTTCGGTATCAGCATACTCGAATACACCTTTATCAGTTACTTCACCGATCACCGTGTACTCGCATGCAAGTTCTCCTACTTTACCGTCTCTGACCTCACATACCAGATCACCGAACGCCGGACGGAAGAAATCACGTTTATCAAGATTGTGCTCAATCTTTACGCCCAGTTTATTACCGAACGCCATTTTGGAAACAGCCGCTGCGATTCCGTGACGGTCAAGTGCATAAGCGGAAATAATTCTGCCGTTCTGAATATCCTCGTGTACACGGCTGTACAGATCCATCAGTTTCTCATATTCCGGCAGATCATAAGCATCCTTCGGCATACGGATCCATACCAGCTTGCTTCCCGGAACCTTAAACTCCGGTGTAATTACATCTTTCTGTTTTGCAACATCCACAGCAAAGGATACAAGTGTCGGAGGTACATCGATATCATTGAAAGTACCTGACATACTGTCTTTTCCGCCGATAGACGGCAGGCCGAATCCGAGCTGTGCATCGTATGCACCCAGAAGAGCTGCAAACGGCTGGCTCCAACGCTTCGGATCCTCGGTCATTCTGCGGAAATACTCCTGGAAGGTAAAACGGATCTTTGAAAAATCACCGCCTGCCGCAACAATGCGTGCCACAGACTCAGTCACTGCGTAAACCGCTCCATGATAGGGGCTCCAGCTGGATACATATGGGTCAAATCCATAGCTCATCATGGTGACTGTCTCAGTCTTTCCGTTCTGTACCGGAACCTTTGCCACCATAGACTGTGTCTCCGTGAGCTGATATTTTCCGCCGTACGGCATAAATACGGAACCTGCGCCGATGGATCCGTCAAACATCTCCACGAGTCCCTTCTGTGAGCAGGTGTTCAGATCCGCCAGCGTATTCAGCCATTTTTCCTTCACATCGCCGACTTCCTCTCTTGTCAGCACAGTATCTGCCCGGTTCGGGATGTCCACAAATACCTCTGTCTCCTGATGAGCACCGTTGGTATCCAAAAATGCTCTGGAAATATTTACGATCTCTTTTCCTCTCCAGTTCAGAACAAGTCTCGGCTCCTCTGTCACAACTGCAACCTCAACAGCCTCAAGGTTTTCCTCATTCGCATATTTCAGGAACTGAGCCACATCTTTCGGATCCACAACTACAGCCATACGCTCCTGTGACTCGGAAATAGCGATCTCCGTACCATCCAGGCCGGCATATTTCTTCGGAACCTTATCGAGATTAATTCTCAGACCTGGTGCCAGCTCACCGATTGCAACGGATACTCCGCCTGCACCGAAGTCATTACACTTCTTGATTAACTTACTTACTTCTTCTCTGCGGAACATTCTCTGAATCTTACGCTCTGTCGGAGCATTTCCCTTCTGAACTTCCGCACCGCAGACTTCAATAGATGCCTCTGTGTGTACCTTGGAAGAACCGGTTGCTCCGCCGATACCGTCGCGTCCGGTACGTCCGCCCAGCAGAATAATGATATCACCCGGATCGGAAGTCTCGCGGATAACCGCGCGTCTCGGAGCTGCGCCCATAACCGCACCGATCTCCATTCTCTTAGCCACATAATTCGGATGATAAATTTCCTTTACATATCCTGTCGCCAGACCTATCTGGTTTCCGTAGGAGCTGTAGCCATGCGCTGCACCGCGTACCAGCTTCTTCTGCGGCAGTTTGCCTTTCATCGTTTCTTTTACGGATACAGTCGGGTCTGCGGCTCCTGTCACACGCATTGCCTGATATACATAAGTACGTCCTGAAAGCGGGTCGCGGATTGCTCCTCCCAGACAGGTTGCAGCGCCGCCGAACGGCTCGATCTCTGTCGGATGATTGTGTGTCTCATTTTTGAAATTAATGAGCCACTCCTCCTCTACACCGTCTACATCAACCGGAACTACAATAGAGCATGCATTGATCTCATCAGATTCCTCCTGATCCTGCAGCTTGCCCTCAGCTTTGAGTTTTCTCATTGCCATCAGTGCCAGATCCATCAGGCAGACAAACTTATCATCTCTTCCCTTGAAGATCACTTCACGGTCAGCCAGATATCTCTCATATGTCTTCTCGATCGGCTCTCTGTAATCACCCTCACCGAATGTTACATTTTTCAGTTCTGTGGAAAATGTAGTGTGACGGCAATGATCTGACCAGTATGTATCCAGCACGCGGATCTCTGTCATCGATGGATCGCGGTGTTCTTCATTTCTGAAGTAATTCTGAATGTGCTGAAAATCCTTGAAAGTCATTGCAAGCCCCAGAGAATCGTAAAGTGCTTTCAGCTCATCCTCCGGCATTGCGGCAAATCCTTCAAATATCTTTACGTCCTCCGGCTCCTCAAACTCTGTCACCAGAGTCTCCGGCTTCTGAAGACCCGTCTCACGGGAATCTACAGGGTTGATGCAGTGTGCCTTGATTGCAGCAAACTCATCATCGGTAATATCTCCCTCGATCACATAGGTTGTCGCTGATTTAATGATCGGCTGCTCATCCTCTTTCAGGAACTGCACACACTGTACTGCAGAATCCGCTCTCTGATCAAACTGACCCGGCAGATACTCCACAGAAAATACACGTGCTCCATCTGCCATCGGGAAAGACTCCTCGTATAACGTATCTACCGGTGGTTCGGAAAATACGCTGTGGCATGCCTTTTCAAATGTATCATCACTTATATTCTCAACGTCATAACGAATCAGAACCCGCACTCCTGTCACGCTTCCGATATTCAGATAGCTGCTGATCTCGTGCTTTAATTCCTTTGCCTGTACTGCAAAATCCGCCTTTTTTTCTACATAAACGCGTCTAACTTTGCTCATTTCTGTACCTGTCCTTTCGTAGTATTGGGTATTGCACATTGATTGCTTTATCATAGAAAGAATACCATACTTTTGTTTATAAGTAAAATTAATGTATCTTATCTTATTTATAAGTACAGTTAAACTTGTATCTATACTGACAGGTCAGAAGATCTGTACACTTTCCTGTCTCTTACTCAAATTTTCTGTCATACAGCAGCGCCGCAAACAGTACCACAAAGCAGGAACCGGCATTATGCACCAGTGCTCCGGTAGTAGGCGTAAGAATGCCCATGAGTGAAAGTACAATAGCTGCAAAGTTAATACACATAGACATGGTAATGCTGGCCTTGATTGTCCGAACCGCTGCTTCGGAAAGCTTTTTCAAATATGGAATTCCGGACAAGTCATCACTCATCAGTGCAATATCCGCAGCTTCCACAGCAATATCACTGCCCATACTTCCCATTGCCACGCTTACATCTGCTGTTTTCAGTGCCGGAGCATCATTTACGCCGTCCCCTATCATGCAGACCCGATGTTCTCTGTGCTGCATGGCTTCAATACTCCTCACTTTTTCCTCCGGAAGCAATCCGGCCTTTACCTCAGATATACCCGCCTGTCGGGCGAAATAATCGGCTGTCTTCTGATTATCTCCTGTAAGCAGTACCGTACGCGTCCGCATTTCTTTCAGACGCATAACCATATCTCG
The DNA here is from genome assembly GCA_944375815.1 of uncultured Lachnospiraceae bacterium. GTDB lineage: Bacteria > Bacillota > Clostridia > Lachnospirales > Lachnospiraceae > Egerieimonas_A. The sequence goes on from CALWBA010000036.1 coordinate 4,096, forward strand.
GGCTTCAGGCCGCAGGATATCAGAGAGCGCAATCACTCCAATACAGCGGCTGGCATCAGCAATCAGAACAGATGCCTTCCCCTGAGCGCGCAGCTGTTCCAGTGCAGATGCAGTGCTGTCGCTGATTAAAATGCCGTTTTCCTCGAGAAACTGTTCACTGCCGCAAAACAGTTCCTGTTCCCCTACTCTGGCGTAAATTCCTCTCCCGGCCGTCATTGTGAATTCTTCGGATTCCAACAGTTTTATATCTTCTGACCTGGCTCGATCCGCAATTGCTTTCCCCAGAGGGTGTTCACTTCTGGCCTCCGCAGAGGCTGCAAGCAAAAGAAGCTCCCTCTCACTCATATTTTCATCCAGTGGCAGAATATCACTGACCGCCAGACTGCCATACGTAAGAGTCCCGGTTTTATCAAATGCGATAGTATCTACTTTCCCCATTTTTTCGAGAGCTTCCCCGGATTTAATAATCACACCATGCTTTGTAGCCTGTCCGATCGCAGCCATAATCGCAGTCGGAGTAGCCAGCACAAGCGCACAGGGACAAAATACCACCAGCACGGTAACTCCTGTAACTATATTTCCTGTTGCAGCGTAAGCTCCTGCTGCAATCAACAGCGCTGCCGGCACCAGCCAGCTCGCACATTTATCAGCAATGCGCTGCATGGGCGCCTGCTTTTCCTGCGCATCCCGCACCATGCGGATCAGCTTCTGCAGCGAGGTATTTTCTCCCGCCTTCGTCACGGTAATATCCACAGAACCGAATCGGTTCATGGTACCGCAGAATACCTCATCTCCTGTTCCCTTGTCAACGGGCAGAGATTCTCCGGTCATAATGGACTGATCTACAGAGGTCTCTCCTCTTTGAATCACTCCGTCGGCCGGAATAGTCTCTCCAGGCAGAATGCGCAGAATATCTCCCTGCATAATTTCCTCTGCCGGAACTATTTCCTCTGTGCCGTCTCTAAGCCTTCGTCCTTTTGCGGGCGCAAGACTGATCAGATTCTTCAGGCCCTTCTGAGCCCGATTTGTGGTAGCCTCCTCCAGAATTGCTCCGATTGCCATAATAAAGGCGACCTCTCCAGCCGCAAACAAATCCCCGATTGCGACAGCTGCAAACATGGCGATACAGATCAAAAGCGCAGAGGAAATCTTACTGATACCCGGATTGTGAATCAGTCTCCATATTGCCAGATAAAGCAGCGGAATACCGCTGATAAGGACGGTCACCCATGCCGGATCAAAGGGCAGTGATAACATTGAAACGGATTCACCTGAAAACTCCTGCATCAGATGCGGAATTAAATCCAACAGCAGAAATATGCCGGCAACAACCGTCATAGGAAGGCCGGCAAGAAAATCGCTGAGTTTCTTCATCATACTTCTCCTCCTATCTACGGCTTTTGCACCGGCTGTGTCTTGACATCCGCCGTCATCCACCGTACAATAAATTTAATACCGAACATTTTGTTCTCTTTTATTGTAAAAAAGGAGAAGGCCAAATACAATGTATAATATCCGCCGCATGTTTCATACAGAACATTTTCCGTAAACTGTACGGAAATACAGAGGTCTTGCTTTTGTCTGCGGGCGGCGGTCAATCGGGAGGAATGGAAATGGACAGACGGCAGCAGAAAACGAGAATGGCTATTTTTAATGCTTTCGCAGATCTTCTTGCTGAAAAAAGTTACAGCAAAATCACGGTACAGGAAATTATTGACCGCGCAAATGTAGGGCGTACGACCTTCTATGCACATTTTGAAACAAAAGATGAACTTCTGAGAGCACTATGCGATCAGCTTTTCGGACACATTATAGGGAGTGCTGCTGACTGTACTCACACCCACGGTCTGTACTGCGATGGAAATGCCCCTGAGTCCGTATTCTGTCATTTGCTTCAGCATCTTCAGGAAAATGACAATAATATTCTCGGCTTACTGTCCTGTGAAAGCAGCGAGCTTTTTCTGCGCTGCTTTAAGGACAGCTTAAATGAATTAATCAAAGATCAGTTTGTAAATCAGAACAGGAAAGTCAACAGGGATATTCCTCCGGATTTTCTGATCAATCATATTTCCGGCAGTTTTGTGGAAATGGTGCTGTGGTGGGTTAAAGGCCGTATGAAACAGACACCGGAGGAGCTGGACCGGTATTTCCGCGCAGTCATTGAACCTGTATTATAGGCCTGTTTATACGCAAAATATACAGATTCCTGTAAAAAATAATTTTTTTAAAAAAGTGAACGGATTCTGGTCTGTCAATCGTATTATAGATGAAGGCGAAAATATATTTCAAAACAGGGAGGAATAATCTATGAAACGAAAACTTACCAAAACAACAGCGGGCATTCTGGCAGCAGTAATGATGTTATCCGTAGGAACAGTAAGCGTATTTGCAGCTAGTTCAGGCCGCGGCAGAAATTTTGTTGATACAGATAATAACGGCATCTGCGACTATTCAGACAGCATCTGCCGCTTTACCGATGCAGATAATGACGGCATCTGTGACTACTCTGGCAGCGGCTGCCGCTATACCGACACGGATAACGACGGCATCTGTGACCACGCTGGCAGCGGCTGCCGCTTTACCGACACGGATAACAACGGCATCTGCGATAACTATGGAACAAAACAGGGAAGAAGATTTTGCGGCGGACGTAATAAATAAGCAGGTAATGATTCAATGCGGAGCGAACAAGAGGTAAACAGGGCGATCGAACAATATTCTGATATGATTCGGCGGCTATGCATGATACATCTGAAAAGTTATGCTGATACCGAGGACATATTTCAAACCGTGTTTTTGAAGTATGTCCTTAGTTCCGTTTCATTCGAAAATGACGAACACGAGAAAGCGTGGTTTATTCGTGTTACCATTAATGCGTGCAGGGATTTGCTCAAAAATTTTTTTCACAGCCGCGTTACATCGTTAGACGAAATTTTAGAACAGCCTGTGCAAATGCAGGAGGATCACAGAGAAGTTCTGGAAGCTGTACTGTCACTCCCGCAAAAGTACAGAGAAGTTGTATATTTACACTATTATGAAAACTATACTGCCCTGGAAATCAGCCGAATTTTAGGTAAAAAAGTAAATACAATTTATGCTCTCCTAACTCGTTCCAGGAAAATGCTTCGGGAAAAGCTGGGAGGCGATGCTTATGAATGAAAAACTAAAAAAAGCTTTTGATCAGATAACGGCAGAGGATGAATTAAAAAGCACTACAAAAGAGTTTATCTTTCGAAAAACAAAAGGATATACACCAAAAAAAGCAGTAAATTACAGACACCTCATATCTGCTTTTGCATGCTTTGTATTTTTGCTGATCGGAGGACACTGGCTCTACTTTTCACCCACAGTCGAAATCAGCATAGACATAAATCCCTCAGTGGAATTAGGTGTTAATCGTTTTAACCGGATCATATCTTTCGAAAGCTATAATGACGATGGAAAAGAATTGATAAATTCACTGGATATAAAATATATGAATTATTCAGACGCTGTAAACCAGATCATGGAGAGCGACGAGATTGTATCTTTATTATCAGATGACGAAATATTGACGATTGCTGTTATCGGAACAGACAGCACACAGTCTGAGGAAGTCTTCTCAACTATACAATCCTGCACGGCAGGGAACAGCAATACCTATTGTTACTATGCACACTCAGAGGAAGTGGAGAAGGCCCACGAAACTGGTCTTTCCTATGGAAAATATAAAGCATTCTTAGACCTGCAGTCACTTGATCCCACAATCACGGCCGAAGAAGTGCAAAACATGACAATGCGTGAAATCAGAGATTTAATCAGCAGTTTGTCCGCCAGTCAGGGAAGTGACGCTGAGCCCTCCGGAAACGGAAACGGAAACAGTAACGGCAATGGCGGCAGCGGTAATGCCAATGGCAATGGCAATGGCAATACCAATACCAACGGCAAAGGAAACAGCAGCAGCAATAACGGTCAGGGCAAAAAAAACAAATGGGGGAAGTCAGGCAAAGAATAATCGGAGCTGTCTATGGACGGCTCCGATTATCTATGAGATTATTCCTCACATTTTCTCAATTTCTGTATTTTGCAGTCAATCTGCCGGATCACATCCAGGAAAGCCTCGTCATCCTTTCCCGTCGGATCATCCAGTCCCCAGTTGACCACCTCTTTGCCGGGAATATTCGGACATGCAACATTGCATCCCATGGATACATAAATATCCGCCTCCGGTATATCCCCGAGCAGTTTTGAATACTGATCCTGTTCCATATCAATCCCATAAATCTGCTTCATCAGCCTTACTGCATCCTGATTGATCTGCGGCTTTGTCTCTGTACCTGCAGAATAGCAGTCATAAAAGTCAGACAAGTAATGCTTACCCAGTGCTTCCGCAATCTGGCTTCTGCAGGAATTATGAACACAGATAAACGCAATCTTCTTTTTCTTTTTACAAAACGGACAGCGTTTTCCAATGCACTGATTATTCCGGCTGCTGTAAGAACAGCGGATTTGGGGCTGCTCCATATGGATACCCAGGTTTTCTTTTACAAACTCAACCGCCTGAAGGATAGATAAATAAGAATCCCGCTTGCAGCATCTGGGTCCTCCGATTTCCCCGATTGCCCCCAGTGCACTGGATGTCATTTTATGGGAAAGTCCGAAATTCTCTTTTCCCAGCGGTGTTGAACCGGTTGCAATGGAAATAAACATTCCCGTACTGATCCCGGCACCGCAGGCTCCCCAGAAACCACATGCTCCGCCCGGCACCGACTTTCCTCTGCTGTTCATCTCAACCAGCGCCTTTTTAAGATCCAGATCCCCGCCGGAATTTTTGTAAGCTGTCAGAAGCGCCATTCCTACCATTACATGATGCTCCGGTCCATGCATATGACAGAAAGGCTGGGACATCATTTTATTCAGAATCACAGCCGGGTTTTTGGATGTCTCTGTCATACATATCCCCATAAGACTGTCAATGCCGCGCATATGACAGTCACTGCATACATAATGGCCATTTACGCATCTGGTTTTGCTGCTTTCTTTTTTATGACATATTTCACACTCCATTTCAACATCTTCATTCAGATATTGTAAAGGTGCTTTACAGATCAGACATTCCTCTTTCATATTTTTCACCATTGTTCCGATAATCGGAACCCCTTTTCTATTTTATCTTAATTGATTATAGCAAATACCGCCTGCAGCTTCAATGCGAACCTGCTTCTGCCGTTAGCGGCCTATATACACATTTCTTTTATTTTGTCCAGATAAAGCGCAGCAGCTTTTGAGAACCGCTGTTCCTTTCTCCAGAGTAATCTTAAAGGCGATGATATAAGCGGAACAATGGGGCGGAAACACAGGATACTTTCTGCACTTGTGTTTACCAGTTTATCCAGTCCCAGGGCATATCCCAGTCCTTCCTTCACCAGAATCGATGCATTGAAAATCAGATCATAAGTGGCAACGATATTCAGACGATCATAATTTTTCTGCAGCCATTCCGGCATTTCATTCGTTGTACCCTGACGCGATACAATCAGCGGTATTTCCGTCAGCTCCTCTATGGCTATATACTCTTTTGATACCATCGGACTGTCCTTGCGCATAATCAGTCCCCAGGTGTCGGCAACATGCAGATCCAGATACTTATATCTGGACAGATCCACATTCTGTACGACAACAGCGAAATCCAGAAGACCTTTGTCTAACCTCTCACAAACCGTTTCCGCATTTCCGCTGTACAGATGAAAGTGCAGATTTTTATATTCTGTCTGAAGCTGTCTGGCAGCTTTCGCCAGCAACGTCACGCCGTCCGACTCTGCACAGCCCAGGTGAATATCTCCTCCATTAAAATCATTCATGGAGGCAAATTCCAGAGCAGTCAGATCTGCCAGCTCCAGAATATCCAGCGCCCGTTTGTATAGAATCTCGCCCTCCGGTGTCAGCCGTATATGATAATTTCCGCGCACAAACAGTTTCTGTCCAAGCTCCTCCTCCAGTTCTTTAATCTGCTTGGAGAGCGTCGGCTGTGTGACATGAAGCTTTACGGCTGCATTTGTCATGCTTTCTTCCCGCGCTGCCTCCACAAAATATCGAAGTACTCGAAGCTCCATCCCGGATTCCTCCTTCCATTATGATTCCATTATACCCGTTGAAGATATTCCTTTCAAGAATGACTGTCTATAATTTATAACAATTTGCTATCTGACTTTTCAGCTTTTATAATAAAAGCAGAGAGGTGAATGATTTGAATTTGAATGATTTTTTAATGCATATGAACAGCGGAAAAGAAGTGACCGCCCATTCAAAAGTACATCAATGTATGCACGAATTGTCCCAGGAGGCTATCCGTTTAACTATGGAACTGAACAGTCGCTACCATACCCCGGAAGAGGTTGTTTCTCTGATGCAGCAGATTACAGGGCGTCCGGTAGATGACAGTTTTTCGTTATTCCCGCCGTTTTATACGGATTGCGGTAAAAATCTGAGTATCGGAAAAAATGTGTTCTTTAATTCGGGCGTCAAAATTCAAGACCAGGGCGGCGTCACCATCGGAGACGGAACCCTGTTGGGGCACAACGTCGTACTTGCAACACTGGATCATAATCTTGATCCCAGACAGCGGGGAAATTTAATTCCTGCACCTATTCATATCGGAAAGAATGTCTGGGTGGGAGCTAATGCAACGATCTGCAAGGGCGTTACCATTGGAGATGGTGCGGTTATTGCTGCAGGTGCCGTGGTAACAACAGATGTACCTGAAAATACTGTATATGGCGGGATCCCTGCCAGATTAATCAAGAATATTCCGGAGGATTAAAGATTGAAAATGAAAAGTAAAGGGTATCCATTCCCTTAATCGCATGACAAACAAGCCATCTTTCGGTGGCCGCTTTAAAAATTAAATATTGAGAATGTTAAGGTTATGCAGTTGCTGACTTGATT
>CALWBA010000037.1 GCA_944375815.1 uncultured Lachnospiraceae bacterium
AAAGGCGGACAGCAGATCATGGCAGATGCCATGGAGGTTCCTGTAAGTGTCATGGAAACTGCAGGTGAAGGCGGTGCATGGGGCATTGCTCTGCTTGCGGCGTACCGAAAGAACCGCAGGGATGGAGAGACGCTGGATCAGTATCTGAACAGCTGCGTATTTAACGGTGTAAATGGTTCTGCTGTGATGCCGGATCCAAAGGGCAGCGAGGGATTCCATTCTTTTATGGAACGCTATCGCAATGCATTGCCGGCAGAGCGTGCAGCTTCTGAGACTTTAATTTAGACATACAGGAGGAATACTGGAATGCTGGAGAAGCTTAAACAGCAGGTGTACGAGGCAAATATGCTTCTGCCGAAGCACGGACTTATCACCTTTACCTGGGGAAATGTAAGCGGTATCGACCGTGCATCGGGACTTTTTGTGATTAAGCCAAGCGGCGTAGACTACGAAAAACTTACGCCGGAAAGTATGGTTGTGGTTGATCTGAATGGAAATGTAGTGGAGGGAGATTACCGTCCGTCTTCAGATACACCTACACATGCGGTTCTTTACCGTGCATTTTCCAAGATCGGAGGCATTGTCCATACGCATTCGCAATGGGCAACCAGCTGGGCTCAGGCGGGGCGCTCGATTCCCTGTTATGGAACGACGCATGCAGATTATTTCTATGGAGATATCCCCTGCGTGCGTACTCTGACAAAAGAAGAAATCGAAGAGAATTACGAGAAAAATACGGGAGTGCTTATTGCTGAGTATTTTAAGGACAGAGACTATACGGCAGTTCCTGCAGTTCTGTGCAAAAACCACGGGCCGTTTGCCTGGGGAAATGACGCGTATGAGGCGGTGCACAATGCTGTTGTTCTTGAGGAAGTTGCCAAGATGGCTCTTCGCTGCGAGCAGATTAATCCGCAGGTGCTCCCGGCACCGCAGGAGCTGCAGGATAAGCATTATTTCCGCAAGCACGGTGCAAATGCATATTACGGGCAGAAATAAACAGACAATGCCATACGGGGCAGCTCTTTTTTATCAGGAACTGCCCCGTATGATTTAGGTTTTTTAGTGAATAATCGAATGGCATCCTATACTGTTCTGCCTGCATTTTTCATTTTACCGCATTTATACATATGTTTTTATGAAGATATGATTAAATGTATGTAAAAGGTTCCATTTCTGAGGACACCGCATATAGTAATTGGGAGATAACAGTAAATGGATGCCTTAAGTGTGAAAACAGATTTTTATAGATTTTCCGTCCTGGGAGGCGATCTGCGTCAGGTTTATCTTGCAAAATTTTTAGCCCGGCAAGGGCATGAGGTGACCGCGTACGGTCTGTGCAGTCCGGCTGAGAATTCCAATGGCCAGATGGTGACATCAGCAAAGACATTAAAAGAGGCGGCAGAAGCGGCAGATATTCTGTTGTGCCCGACACCGTTTCTGAAGGAAAAGAAAATCTTTTTCCATAATTCTGATGCCGCAGCTATGCCTGAGTTTTTCCTTTCCAGTATCCGCGGAGGAAAACTGATATTTGCAGGTGGAATTCCAAAACAGTTTCGAAGCAGATTAAAGGATCAGGGGAACGAATATATCGATCTGCTGGAAGATGAAACCGTTGCTGTGAGAAACAGCATTGCGACAGCAGAGGGCGCAATAGCAGAGGCCATTATCCGCAGCCCTTATAATCTGGGTGACAGCCGCTGCCTGATTCTTGGATATGGGCGATGCGGCACTGCGCTGGCGGCATATCTGAAGTGCCTGTGCCGGAGTCTTACAGTATGTGCGCGCAGTTCATCCGCACGGGCCAGAGCCTCTGTATGTGCAGATGAGGTGACAGACTTTAAGAACCTCTATCGAGTGCTTAAGCGCTCGGATCTGATTTTTAACACGATTCCATGCGAAATTCTGAACCGCCATATGATAAAGCATGTTCCGCCGGAGAGTCTGATTCTTGATCTGGCATCAGCACCCGGCGGAGTTGATTTAAATGCTGCCGGAGAGTATGGTGTCCATGCGGCTGCATGTCCGGGGCTTCCTGGGAAATATGCTCCTGCTGCATCAGCATCTATTCTGGCTGAAGCAATACTCCAAAAGCTATCCGGGCGGGCTCATCCGGCATATACCGGTACCGGGCATATGATTTCGGGTGCCCCCGCAGATTGAAGGTTAAATATTGACCACTGGGAGGGATTCTTATGTGCCTGAAGGATAAAACCATTGGAATCGCCTTTACGGGCTCGTTTTGTACGTATACCAAGGCTTTTGAACAGCTGGAAATACTTGCACAGACTGGTGCTGATATCCGGACGATCTTCTCAAACGCTTCCCAAAGCTTTGACAGCCGATTTGGAAAAGCAGAGTACTTCATAAAAAGAGCTGAAGAAATCACCCATCACGCTCCGATTTTGACAATTCCGGACGCAGAACCCATCGGGCCAGGCGGGTTCCTTGATCTGCTGCTTATTATGCCGTGTACAGGAAATACAATCGCAAAGCTTGCCAATGGTATCACGGATTCGCCGGTGCTCATGGCAGCGAAGGCACATCTCAGGAATGAGAAGCCGCTGCTCTTATCTGTATCCACAAACGATGCCCTTGGTATGAACATGAAAAATATCGGACTTCTCATGAATACGAAAAATATTTACTTTGTCCCGTTCGGACAGGATAACCCCTCAAAAAAGCCGAATTCTATGATTGCCAGAATTGATTTGCTGCTCCCGTCTATTGCTGCAGCGCTAAACGGCAGACAATATCAGCCGGTTATTCAGTAAAGGAGGATTTGCCTATGTGCGGAATCAGCGGCTTCTGCCGCATTGGCGGCGGTTTTGACAGAGAGCCTGAGAGGTGGCTGCACTGTCTGGAAAGTATGAACAGCGCACTAAAGAAGAGAGGGCCTGATGACGAGGGAATCTGGCTGGGAGAGCACTGCGGTATGGGGCATGTTCGTCTTTCCATTATTGATCCGATAACCGGACACCAGCCCATGACCTGCTCCCGTTCCGGACGTACCTGCTCACTTGTGATGAACGGTGAGATATATAATATGATGTCCCTGAGACGCGAGTTAAGAAGAGAAGGTGCAGTATTTGAAACGGAAAGTGACACGGAAGTTGTACTTCAAGGGTATATGCTTCACGGAGTTTCGTATCTGGAGAAACTGAATGGAATTTTTGCCATTGCACTCTGGGATTCCGCATGCGATACTTTTTATCTTTTCCGTGATCGCATGGGGATCAAGCCGCTGTTTTACACTATGCAGGACAGCACACTGATCTTTGCCTCGGAAATTAAAGGACTGCTGGCGTTTCCAGGTATAAATGCCGTGCTTGATCAGGAAGGGCTGTGTGAGATCTTTGCACTGGGTCCTGCCAGGACACCCGGTAAGGGAGTTTTCAGAGGAATGTTTGAAGTCCTGCCGGGACATTATCTGGCAATTTCACGGCAGGGAGTTCGTGATATCTGTTACTGGAAGCTTCATAGCTGCACGCACGAAGATTCCTTTTCTGATACGGTACAGAAAACATCTTATCTTGTGGAGGATGCTGTAAAATTGCAGATGCTTTCCGATACGCCGATCTGTACATTCTTATCCGGAGGAGTAGACAGCAGCATCGTTACAGCAATTTGTTCCCGCGAAATGAAAAAACAGGGAAAGCTGCTTGACACATTTTCTTTTGACTTTGAGGGAAACGGGAAATACTTTCAGGCCAATGCTTTTCAGCCAAGCCGTGACCGTCCGTATGTGGAAAAAATGGTAAAATTCTGCGGGACAAATCACCGATTTCTAGAATGCGGAAACAACGATATGATTTCCTGCCTGTACGACGCTGTCAGGGCGCGGGATTTGCCGTGTATGGCGGATGTGGAGTCATCGATGCTGTATTTCTGCTCAAAGGTTGCAGAACATGACAAAGTGGCACTGACTGGTGAATGTGCGGATGAAATATTCGGCGGCTATCCATGGTTTCACACAAAAGAGGCATTTGAGACGGATGCCTTTCCATGGTCGCAGACCATAAAGCCGCGTCAGGCACTTCTGTCGGATGAACTTATTGAGAGCCTTCCCATGGAGGAATATGCCCGTGCTGCCTATGAGCAGACGATTCGACAGACGCCGGTCTGTACAGAAGACAGCATTACGGAAAAGCGGCGGCGGGAGATTGCATGGCTGAATCTGAGATGGTTCATGGTAACATTGCTGGATCGCATGGACCGCACAAGTATGTATTCAGGACTGGAGGCTCGGGTGCCTCTGGCGGATCACAGAATTGTAGAATATATCTGGAATGTACCGTGGAACATGAAGTGTCCGGAAGGAACCGTCAAGGGGCTTCTTCGCCATGCCGCAGAAGGCTGGCTGCCGGATGAAATTCTCTGGCGCAGAAAGAGCCCTTATCCAAAGACATACCACCCTGATTATGAAAAAGCACTGGGAAAGGCGCTTCTGCAGGTGTTGGAAGATCCCAATGCACCGCTTCGCACGCTGGTGGATCCCCAAAAGGTGCATGCCTTTTTGGAAAGTTCTTTTGACTACGGCAGGCCGTGGTACGGGCAGCTCATGGCAGGCCCCCAGATGCTTGCATACCTGCTGCAGGTAAACTACTGGCTGAAAGAGTATCGAATACGGATTGTCTGAGTAAGGCTGGAGAGATTTTTCTGAAAAAATTCCGGAAAATCTCTCCACATGCATGTTCCCTTTTCGGCTCAAAGATGTATAATATAACTGTTTTGTTAATACTTGCTTTTACATACGGAGGAAATAATGATGTACGAAACAGAAGTGCAGGCAAAGACGGCTCAGCACATGTTTTCCAACAGGGATTTGAAAAAGCTTCTGATTCCTCTGGCCATTGATCAGCTTCTGAATACAATGATGGGAACCGTAGGAACCATGATGGTCAGTAATCTGGGCTCAGCCGCCATTTCCGCAGTCAGTCTTGTGGATTCGATCAACATCCTTATTGTACAGGCGTTTTATGCGCTTGCTGCGGGAGGTACGGTAATCTGCTCCCATTATCTTGGATGCTCAGATCGGTTTCACGCGAAAAGAGCGGCGAAACAGCTGATTTTTATCACATTTATACTGTCTGTTATGATAGCGGCGCTGTGCATCGCCTTTAACGGACCGCTGCTGCACCTGATTTTTGGAAAGGTGGAGCCAAAGGTCATGGAATACGCGAGACAGTACTTTCTGATTTCCGCCATATCCTATCCATTTATTGCTCTTTATGACGACGGAGCCTCCATATTCCGGGCTCAGGAAAACAGCAGACTGCCGATGCAGATTTCTTTATACTCTAATATTATCAATCTGGTTTTGAATTTCCTGTTTGTCTGGGGATTCCATCTGGGTGTTGCCGGATCTGCGCTGGCAACGCTGACGGCACGCGTATTTTCCACAGTATTTGTCATGGCAAAACTGCGCTCTCCCAGCTGGCAGATCTGTATGGAACATTATCTGGATATCCGCCCCGATTGGGGACAGATCAAAAAGATACTGTATCTCGGTATTCCCTCCGGAATTGAAAACAGTATGTTTCAGTTCGGAAAGCTGGCCCTGCAGTCCACAGTATCATTAATGGGTACGGCGGCGATAGCAGCTCAGGGAATGGCTAATATACTGGAAAATCTGAATGGCATTCTGGCGCTGGGAATAGGAATCGGTTCTATGACTGTGGTAGGAGAGTGTCTGGGAGCCGGAAGAAAGGACGAGGCGGTCTATTATATCAAGAAGCTGAGCTGGATTGCTGAGATCGTCCTGATTATAAGCTGCCTTATAATATTTATTCTGGTTCGTCCAATTACCTATTTCTGCGGCATGGAGCCGGAAAGTGCCAAAATGTGTATTTTCATGCTGACCTGGATTTCCATAGTAAAACCTATTGTCTGGACGCTTTCTTTTATTCCGGCATATGGCCTGCGCGCATCCGGAGATGTAAAATTTACAATGTTCGTATCCGCAGCCTCCATGTGGATGTGCCGTGTCAGCCTTGCTATCTTCCTGGCACGCGTGATGGGATTCGGTCCGATAGCCGTCTGGATCGGGATGTTTGCGGACTGGACTGTGAGAGCTATTATATTTTCTGTCAGGTTCCGCAGTCGTAAATGGCTCAAACATCAGGTGATATGATAAAAGGAGGTTTGTGACAGATGATACTTAAATACGGCGATTTTGTGGCGATTACCGCCTGTTCAAATCCTCTGGGAGAGGGGGCACGGGAAAAGCTTCCCAGTCTCCTGAACAGACTGCGCTGTCTGGGACTCATGCCGGAGGTAGGAGACTGCGTTTTTCGGGCATATTCATCCGGCCTGGAAAGAGCAGAAGAACTTATGAAATTTTATCGGGATAGCAGGATAGGTGCAATATTTGATATATCCGGCGGGGATCTATCCAATGAAATACTGGAATATCTTGACTATGATGTGATAAAAGAAAATCCGAAATACTTTTGGGGATACAGTGATCTGACAACAGTACTAAATGGTATCTATGCCCGGACGGGCAATACAGGATGTCTTTACCAGATCAGAAATCTCATCGGCACAGATGAAAAACGCCAGACAGAAGCTTTCCGCAGTACTGTGCTGGGAGACAGTCGGGAACTTTTTAGGACATCCTGGAAATTTGTGCAGGGATACTCTGCGGAAGGAGTCGTTGTGGGCGGAAATATCCGGTGCTTTCTGAAGCTTGCGGGAACTCCGTATTTTCCGAATATGAAAGGAAAGATTCTGTTTCTGGAGAGCAGAAGCGGAAAAGAGCCGTTGATAAGGGCGTTTTTCACCCAGCTTCGGCAGATGAATGTGTTTACTGAGATCTCGGGGCTTCTGCTCGGGACATTCACAGAATATGAATCCAGCTCCCCAAACAGATCGATCGAGGAGCTGGCGCGTAATGCCGCATGCCGCGCAGATCTGCCAATTGCCAAAACACAGCAGATCGGACATGGCAGCGACTCAAGAGCTATTGCTGTCGGAGCGAGAATTTCCATCCACTTTTAGGCTAAGAAGCCGGCATTCTGCATTTTCCGGAGTACCTGCTGCTGGCGTTCTCTGGCAAGCCTGGGATTATCAATGGGGTTATATACAGACGGAGCGTTGGGGACTCCTGCGAGCAGAGTCGCCTCGTCATCCGTCATATCCGCCGGCGGCTTTCCGAAATACCCATAACTCGCATCTCTTACACAATAGTAACCATTTCCGAAATAAATGGAATTCAGGTACAGCTCCAGAATTGTATTTTTATCATACGTCTTTTCAATATCAAATGCCATGAACATTTCAGAGACTTTGCGGAACAGATTTTTATCCTGGGTAAAAAACTGATTCTTTGCCAGCTGCTGGGTGATTGTGCTTCCGCCCTCAACAAAAGACATGGCCTGAATATCATGAACCAGTGCGCGTCCAAGGGCAATCGGGTCGATGCCAAAATGTTTATAAAACCGTTTATCTTCAACTGAGAGCACTGCGTCGATATAAATATCCGGAAGTTCATCCAGTGAGGTATAGTGTTCCTGCGACTGGATTTTTTCACCCATTTCTTCTACGCTCATAACTTTCAGAGCATCCTTATAGCCTTCATATCCCTTATAAACTACAAAACCTCCTGTGATCAGGAAAAGCAGCAGAAGTGCCGTCACAAAACGTTTTATGATTTTTCGCATATCGCACCATCCTTTTCTTTCGTGCATGCCGTGTGCGGCATACGGTGTCAACCTCCTGTTTACAGCTCTTAGTATACAGGATTTACGGCAAGGCTTCTATGGGATTTTCCTTACAGTTTTCTGGCAGTCTCTTACATTTTTGTAAGGCAGGATAGAAGAGGGGTTACTTATTTCCTGTTTCTGTAGGCGGTTCCTCACGCAGTTTTACTGCAGATGCAGCCATTCTGCGTCTGGCATCATCCATAGCGGCATAGTGTTTTTTTGTGGTATTGACATCCTTATGTCCCAGAACATCCGCCACCAGGTAAATATCACCTGTCTCATGATAGAGCGCTGTGCCGTATGTACTTCTCAGCTTATGCGGTGTGATTTTTTTTGTGGTAGTAACTTCTCTGGAATATTTTTTTACGAGATTTTCCACTGCCTTGACGCCGATGCGTTTGCGCTGAGCGGAGTAGAAGAGTGCGTGTTCATGCCCGGTTACAGGTGTAATGGTTTCGCGTACTTCAAGATAATTCTTCAGTGCTTTTTCAACCTCGGGACCGAAATAGATAATCATTTCATTACCGCCTTTCCTCGTGACCTTGATTCCGTCATTTTTAAAGTCTACATCCTCAACATCAAGTCCGACACATTCCGAGACACGGATTCCCGTTCCAAGCAGAAGCGTGACAATAGCGATGTCACGTTCTTTATTCTTTTCATAATACACTTTTCGTTGACCAGTCAACTGATTTCCGCAATTTTCCATATAGTCGAGCAGTAATGCAACCTCATCAACATCAAGCCGGATAATAGCCTTGTCATGAATTTTGGGCATATCAATCAGAACAGTGGGATTTGTCTGAATTGCCTCGCGCTTATAGAAGTAAGCATAGAAGCTGCGAAGCGCTGATAACTTGCGTTTTAAGCCGCGTTCGCCGTTTGTGACAACCTGGTTGTCCGCATCTTTATAGAGTTTGAGATATTCCATATATTCCTCAATATCAACGGACTTGAGCTGATCGAGGACGTCAACGGTAAATTGATCCAGAGAATAGCTGCTAAACAGAGGATTTTCGTCAATCAGGAATTGAAAGAAAATCCGGATATCATAAGCATATGAAATTCTGGTTTTTGTTGTTGTGGTTGATTCAATGGCTCTGAAATAATCACGGGCAAATACGGGAAGACTTTTCAAGACCTCGCGCAGCTTTAAAATATTTTCCATGTCAGTCTGTTCGTGATAAGTAGTGCGTTTGTCCATAATAAAAAATCCTTTCTAAATTTTATTATAAATTAGATGATCAGATGTAAAATCAGATTCAAAACCCCCGATAGGAAGGCTTAAAGATCTATTCGCCAAACACATGTTTTTCGAATAGATATCTGTATTTTACCACAGAGCACTCTTCAAATCAATAAAAAATCCGGATTTCAGATATTTTCACTTTTTTACATTTTTGATATATCTTCAGTTTGTTTTTTAGTTCTTCCATTCTTCTGAATTGTTTTCAATTATGTATGTTTAACGGACCTTCGCGCAACAAGATTCATCCGGGTATATGGATGACCAGATCTTAAGAATGTCCGCAGTCAAAATGCAGATGTCATGATCAAGCCAAAGCACGCGCCTTGCATGATCAATTCTCTTAAGCCTGCCTGATACAGATACATACGAGCCGCCTTCTTTTGTCCGATCTGATTGGAAATAAGTGATCATCACTTCCGGCGATTCACTGATATGTTCTTCCAGAATATCCAGATGCCGCTTTAGATCATCCTGGATATTCTCGCTCAGTTCTGGCCTGGGAACGGTCTGGCGGGCCGCCTCCTTTATAACAGCTCCGTAACCTGTAAGTGCAGCAAACGGCGAAAACTGGGCAGCCCTCTCTTCCATGGTCATCCGAGGATGTGCCGCAGAGATAGGATGCGGCATATCAATGATATCATCATATGGCCCGCTCATGCTTTATGCCCTCCGATCTGTTTATTGCGTTCTCTGGCTGTAGCGCCATCTTCAAAATTCATCCCACGCAGGATTGCGTTTTTTCCATACTTCTTCTTTATATCCAAAATGGCTTTCTGCCATTGTCTCTCACGCCTTAGATCTGCAGACTCTCTCATCTTCTGCTTCTCCAGAGCGCTGTAATCTGTAAAAAGATCCAGCTGTTCAAAATGATCTTCCATTGAATGAAAATCTTCATTTATCACATGTGAAGCTGTTAAATATATACGCCGTACCATCAAATCCGGATTTACAATTCTCTCAAATAATTTCGTTGCCGACATCATCAACATTTTAGCGGATGACGTATACTGCTTCAGATTCTCTGTCCCGTGTGCATGCTTCAGGTGATCCTGCCTGCGGCAATCTGCAGACTTTTGCGCGGCATATCCCACAGTTAATACCAGCTGTTTTGTTACCAGATTCTGATCCACCAGCTGCAAGGAAAGCATATCTGCCATTTCGCGAAGAACCAGTCTGGCCTTGTTAAAGGGATATGGACACGGAAGAACCTGTCCGGATCCCATACTGTTAGAGGCAGGCTTGTACGATTTAATGTCAGCGATTGTACATGGTTCCCATCCCCAGGCATGATCTATAAGCAGTTCTGCATTGATGCCAAATAATTGATATAGTAATTCCTCATTATAATAGTCTGGATATTTCCCCAGAGAACATCTGGCAATATCTCCCATAGTAAACAGCCCGTGTTCTTCAAGTTTTTTTGCATATCCCTGGCCGATTCTCCAGAAATCGGTCAGCGGGCGGTGACACCAGAGAAGCCGGCGATAACTTTGTTCATCCAGCTGTGCAATTCGTACGCCATCCGCATCAGCCTGGATATGCTTTGCTTCAATATCCATAGCTACTTTAGCCAGATACAGATTAGGGCCAATTCCGGCAGCTGCAGTAATCCCTGTTGTTTTTCTGACTTCCCGGAGTATCTCTGATGCCAGATCACGTGCAGTCATCTGATAAGTTCCAAGATACCCGGTGACATCTATAAAGACTTCATCGATCGAGTAAACATGAATATCTTCCGGAGCAATATATTTAAGATACACTTCATAGATCCGGGCACTGTACTGCATATAAAGAGTCATCTGCGGAGGTGCCACAAGATAATCAACAGCCAGCGATGGAGATGCCTTCAGTTCCTGCGCTTTCCAGGATGACCCGCTCAGCAGATGCCCCGGCGCCGCACGCCTTCGATTCTCGTTCACTTCCCTGATTTTCTGTTTCACCTCAAAAAGCCTGAGACGTCCTGGAATCCCATAGGATTTCAGCGACGGGGAAACGGCCAGACAGATGGTTTTGTCTGTGCGGCTCTGATCAGCAACAACCAGGTTGGTCGTCATGGGATCCAGCCCGCGTTCAATACATTCTACTGACGCATAAAAAGATTTTAAATCAATGGCAAGATACATTCTGCCTGTCATACTTTCCGCTTCCTTTCCAAACTGCAGAATATATGATTAAAAACTACCTCTGCAGCTTTCCCGAATAATATGGTATGCACAGATATGTGCCTGACTTTATAGTATCTGAGGATATCTGATTCAATTGCTTTATCTCCTCAATATAGGAACTGACATCCGGGTATTCTTTCGTCCAGTAATCGGAGGCAATACTCCACAGACTGTCGCCCTGGCTGACATAAACACTCGTATAATATTTATATCTGCCGCCTTCGTAGGCTCCGTCCGCATTGGCTGTCTCAGCGGTAAAAAGCGTAATTAAATAGCCGGTAAGAAGAACTGCCGCAGCAATTCTCCTTGGATAATATCTCTTCTTTCTGCTCCTGTGCGCTTTACGTGCCATTATGTATCCCTCCGTACTGACAAAATAATCGAACATTTGTTCTCTGTTAAGGACATTATAGAATTCGAACGTATGTTTGTCAACGCTTTTTTTGATAAAAAGAACGGACGGTACATGATGCGTACCGTCCGCCAGACTGTCAAAAAAGGTCAGCATTAGCTGGCTTTTTTTGATATAATGATATAGAGGTGAAAAGTATGTTGGTGAGAAAAGAATCAGAACGGAATACATTAGAAATGGTAAGCGTGGAAGGTCTTGT
>CALWBA010000038.1 GCA_944375815.1 uncultured Lachnospiraceae bacterium
GCTTTGTCGGCAAGATTGACTTGCCCGAATAACCGCCCGACCTATCCGACACAATGGCCAAGTGTCGGATAGGAACGGCAAAATTTTTTGCACTTCTATTGCTTCTTTATCACACATAAGCAAAATATCTGTGTATATCCTGACCACACTCTTTGGCCAAAAGCAAGAATATCATATCGGGAAATATGGCCGGTTGCGCCGTGCCTACTTAAAAGAACACCGGCCCATTCTGTATACCGATCTCATCGTCACTGAAAAACTATTTCCCCATTTGGAGGAAATCGGCACCGCCTGCCGGGAGCGATTAGAAATCATTGAAAAAGCCATGATGCAGCAGGAGGGCGTCACAGAAGCCCTGAAAGCTGCCGACCAGATGGCATGGGTGCGCTCCATGAACTCCATCCACAACAGGGCCGAGGAGATTATCTTGGCTGAACTGATCTACTGTTGAGGGAGGGAACACCATGATTTTAGAAGCCATGTATAATGGGGAGTTTTATCCCTGTGAAACAGTCGTTCCCACATCCCCGGAATACCGCAAGGCAGTCCAAACCTGTGCAGAGTTGATGGAGCAACTATCCCAGCGGCTCAGCAAAGAGGACTATGCTCTGGTGGAAGAACTCCGGGCGCAGAACGCTATCGCTCAGTGCGAGGAAAGTGAGAGCCATTTCAAGTATGGCTTTTCGGCCGGGCTGATTGTCCACCAAGAAGCCCATGAACAGGTGCAGCGGATGAAAAAATAGTTGACGTGAACCGCCTGAGCAGAAGGAAACTGTTCGGGCGGTTTCAGCATTCAATAGTAGGATTATTCATAACTTTGTGGTAAAATCAAATTGAATTTGATAAAAATTATAAAGGAGAAACCGATGGAATATACATTAAAGAAAAATATAAAAGATTCAAAAACTGATTTTTTAGCTTTTAACGACCTTGCGGTCAAGGTGTTTGGTTTATCCTTTGAGAAATGGTACGACAGCGGCTACTGGAAAGATAGCAAGATTTTCTAATGTGGTAATTGAAAAAATATCAAATACGAAATCATTGGCACGGAGAACTAAAAACGAAAATCTGCCCTTTGTGCTGTGCCACACTGATATTCACGGCGACAATATTATGAAAGACAGCCGCGAGAAACTATATTTGGTGGATTGGGAAAATGTTATCTTAGCCCCAAAAGAAGCTGATTTATTCATCTTCGCTGATGCTGATTGCTCTCCGATGTTTTGTAAGGAAGCTAACGCAGATGCGGTTGCTTATTACAAAATAAGACGTGATCTTGAGGATATATGGGAGTTTTTAAGAGGGCTGCTTCGTGAGGAATATGACAAAGAAGAGCAAGCGGAGGTTTACTGTCATCTTACAAGGATTTTAAAGCAGGAGATCAACTGATATGAACACTTCTATTCAGAGGAGCTGCAAGCAATCGTAATCGCCTCATTCGAGGCCGAAGAAATGCTCTGTTATGAAATCTTTTATTCTGATAGCGGTGATATGGATGACATCTTAAAAGGAGGAGAAAGATGGATTGTACGATTCAAAAATATACTTCCCAAGAAAAGGAACATCTTTCGGAAATTTATTATAGGATTTTGCGTGATGAATTTCCGTGGGTAAATCAAAACGAGGTATCGCTGAAAAGCTTTGAAAAAAGCACAGAAGGTGAAGCGATCTATGTTGCCTTTGTAGATGGTGAGGTCGTGGGATTTGTTTCTGTATGGGAGCAAGATTGTTTTATACATAATCTTTTTGTATCAAGGCAGTATCGTAAATTTGGCATTGGGAAAAAATTGCTTGAAAAGGTTATTTCGATTTACCAAAAACCAATCACGCTTAAATGCGTAAAAGAAAACCAAAACGCTGTTTGTTTTTATAGAAATAACGGTTGGAAAACAGAACGGGAAGAAACAGGTTCAGAAGGCCCCTATTATTTAATGTCGTTTGGTTCTTAAAACGAAGTATATGAAATAAAGGTTGATTTGTAATTGCATTTGCTTAGGGAGAAACCATAATGTCTTTATTAAGAATTGCTATGGTGCAGCAAAAAGCAGTACCTAATGATCAAAAAACCAATTTACAGTTAGCAGTACAGTACATCAATAAAGCTTCTCGAATGGGAGCTGATATGGTACTTTTCCCGGAAATGTGGTCTAATGGTTATGCCCCGCCGTTTGATGGAGCTTTTGACAATCCGACTGACCCTGCTTTTGAGAAAGAGCGCAAAGAATGGCTGGAAAGTGCTGTCACAATCGAAAGCGACTATGTGACCGCTGTAAAAGACGCTGCCGCAAAATACAAGATTGGAGTTTGCGCTACATTTTTGTCAAAGAAGGAGGACAAATTTCAAAACACCGCTATCATCATTGACCGGAGTGGAAACATTCTTCTGAATTATGCCAAAGTCCATACTTGTGACTTTTCGTTAGAAAAGCTGTTGCAGCATGGCAGCGAATTTAAGGTGTGTGAGTTTGAAGGGGTTCAAATTGGCGTAATGATCTGCTATGACCGGGAATTCCCGGAAAGCGCCCGTATGCTGATGCTAAAGGGGGCTGAAATTATTCTGGTTCCCAACGCCTGTGATATGAACCCTCTTAGAATCAATCAGCTGAATACAAGAGCTTTTGAAAATATGGTTGGGGTTGCAATGGCAAACTATCCCGGTGAGGGATGGGGCGGTTCCTGTGCTTTTTCCCCAGTGGTGTTTGATGAAAACGGAAACTGTCTGGACAATGCGATTGTAAAGGCAGACGATATGTTGGAAGATATTTTGATTGCAGAGTTTGACATGGATCGCATCAGAGCATATCGTGAGCAGGAAACCTGGGGCAATGCCTACCGAAAGCCTGCTGCATATTCAGATCTGGTTAGTTTTGAGGTAAAAAAGCCGTTTATACGAAATAAATAAAGTCCTGATTAAAAGTGATATAAAGAATTTAAATAAGAAGATCATTTTTTCTGTATATCTTCTAAGGGCGCACTTCTATACTCTCCTGCCGGGAGTATTCGTGCGTCCTGTGGGGCTTCATTCTTTGTCATTCAAACTACGATAAAGCTAAATAATAGAAAGCCCACGCAGCCGGAAAGAGGACTGGAGGCGTGGGCTTTCTGTGTATATGGTTATTCCGTCAGATCATCCGAAGTTTCCGCAACCAGCCGGTCAAAGTCGCTCTGATAGGTCCGATCCTGCAATACCCGGAACTTTTCAAAGGTTACTCCTGAAACGCCGTCATCAATGAAAAATACCGGATTTGTAAAGCCATTGTCGGTAGCGTATTTGGATAATAACGCTTTCTGATTGACAATGCTGTTGCTGTCTTTATTATAGCGGACTTCTCTTTTCTTGTCAGCAGGCGTTTTGACGGATTCCTCTTTGATAAGGCGTTTCATTTTGTCATAGAGCAGTTCCGAACCAGCGCAGGACGTAGATACTTCATAAAATGTACCACCGATTTCATAAGTAACCGTTTCGTATTGGTGATTGCCGCGTTTTGGCAAAAATTCGTTGCCTTTATGCTCTTGTTTCTGCTCCATTCCTTTCCTGTCCTTTCGTATTTGATGAAGTGAAAAACTTCTTAGCAAGCATAGGAAAGGGGTATCCTTTCCGTAAAATGCACTGCATTTTGCTTGTTGGGAAGTTTCCCATTACCTACTACGGGCAAAGAGTAAAAATACTAAACAAAGAGATACCACTTTTTCTTAAAGTCTATTGACAATCGTCTTATTATTTATATATAATCAATGTTATATAACATTGATTATAGTAAATGGGGGTGTGATAAATGCCGCCAAAGGCAAAAGTTACAAGAGAAATGATTATAGATGCCGCATTTGAAATAATTAGAAACACCGGCATTGAAACCGTTAATGCACGAACTGTATCAAAAGAATTAAATTGCTCCACTCAACCTGTTATGTATCATTTCAAAACAATAGAGGAATTGAAAAGAGCAGTATATGAAAAATCAGATGAATACCATTCCGCTTATATCATGGATATTCACAGTGATAATCCAATGAAAGACATCGGTTTGAATTACATTCAGTTTGCAGTAAAGGAAAAAAATCTGTTTCGTTTTCTGTTTCAATCCAATGAATTTTTAGGCAAAAACATTTCTGAATTGATAAACGCAGAGGAATTACAGCCTATTATAGCTATTCTCAGCCAAGAAACAGCGGTCAATACAGAGCAAGCAAAAATTATTTTTCGGTCATTATTCTTAATTGCACATGGATATGCCAGTATGTTTGCAAACAACGAAATGGAGTATGACGAGCAGACGGTTTTATCCGATTTATGTTTGATATTTGATGGAGCAGTCAAAGCGTTGAGAGGGGGAGTTTAATGTATCGTTTATATAAGAAAAACGAATTGAGTTTTTCTCTGGTGTGGATTATTGCCTATGTTGTTTTACTTAGTTTAGCAGACAACCTTTCGGCTTCTCTTGGTACGCCAAAAATAATAACCGCCCCAGTGTGTATTATCTTTATTTTGCTTATTTTAGGTTTTATAAAAAAGCATAACATTTGGGAACAATACGGGTTATGTTCTTTCAAAGGGGATTTGAAAAAATATCTGTACTTTATTCCGCTGGTTTTGATTACAAGCATAAATCTATGGAACGGCATTACAATGAATGCCTCTATTGCGGAAACTGCTCTATTTATTGTAAGTATGGCTTGCGTCGGAGTTATTGAGGAAGTTATTTTTCGTGGGTTTCTTTTTAAAGCCATGTGCAGGGATAATATAAAATTTGCAGTTTTCATTTCAAGTATCACATTCGGTATGGGGCATATTGTAAACTTACTGAACGGCAAAGATTTGATACCCACGCTCTTGCAAATTTGTTATGCAGCAGCAATAGGCTTTTTATTTACGATTATATTTTACAAAGGGAAAAGTCTTTTACCTTGTATTATTACACATGGAGCAGTTAATTCTTTGAGCATTTTTGCTGTTAATAATTCTTCGCTGATGTGTGCTGTAATAACTGCCGTTATATTATGTATTGTTTCCATTGCATATGCGTTATGGATATTGAGAAAAACTAAAAGGCTTGATAAAGATGAGAACAGAGATAGGCGGTGATGAGATTATATGCCGCCAACTATGTCAGAGTGGATACGCTGTCCTGTTTGTGGAAGTAAAACGAGATTGCAGATACGAAAAGATACGGAACTCAAGAATTTCCCGTTGTTCTGCCAAAAATGCAAACAGGAAACTTTAATCAATGTTAAAGAACTGAATATCATGGTTATCAAAGAGCCAGATGCAAAGACGCAGAGCCGATAACACGCAGATATAAAATGCGGTTATCGACTCTTTTCTGTTCTGTAGTAGATAACCGCCGTATTTTAACACTCAGCCAATAGTCGGAACGCTCATTTAGGATAGGCAAGTGTACTTTTTGTTTAGTACACTTGCTTTTCGCAACCTTATGTAATGCAAAAAGAGAAAAAAGGATTGCCATATTTTTCGGATGAGCCTATAATCATCTGAGGTTGTAGATACGAATGAGGAGGGATTGTTATGGAAAGAAACTTAACAACAGGAACGCCGTGGAAAGTAATTGCACAGTTCTCACTTCCTGTGATCGGAGGAAACCTGTTCCAGCTTTTCTATACGCTGGCGGATACAATCATCGTCGGAAAGACGCTGGGGGCCGAGGCACTGGCGGCAGTGGGAGCAACCGCGACAATCGTATATTTTGAGCTTTGTTTTATCCAGGGGTTTACGGGAGGATTCGGGATTCTTCTGGGACAGGCATTCGGAGAAAAGTCGGAGCAGAAGATGCGGGAGTCTGCAGCAGCTTCGACAGTACTTTCGATTTTATGTACGCTTTTTCTGACAATCGTGCTGTGTGCGCTTGTACATCCGATTCTGAAGTGGATGAATACGCCGCAGGACATCTATCAGAGAACGTATGACTATCTGTTTATCATTTTTCTGGGCAGCGGCGCAACGGTGTTTTATAACCTGATTTCCAATCTGCTGCGCGCGCTGGGAGACAGCCGGACACCGCTGTATTTTCTCATTATATCGTCGCTTCTGAATGTAGTACTGGACATTTTATTTATCATACCCCTGGGAATGGGAGTCGGGGGAGCTGCCTGGGCGACTGTGCTTGCTCAGCTTATCTCTGCAGTTCTGTGTATCTGGTATGCCGGGAAAAAATTTGAAATATTGAGAATCACGCGTGATATTTTCCGATTCCGTAAGGATGCGGTATTAAGGCATATCAGGATTGGATTTCCCATGGGATTTCAGATGTCCGTCATGTGCATCGGTCAGCTCGCGATGCAGGCCGCGGTAAACCATATCGGAACCGATGCGATTGCCGGCTACACGGCTGCATCCAAAGTAGACCAGCTGGCAGTGCTTGTGGATAATGCCGTAGGGATTGCCGTGGCAAATTATGTGGCGCAGAACTTTGGCGCGCGCTGCTGGAAAAGAATCCGTGTGGGTGTGACAAGCTGTTTTTTGATGCTCTCCGGTTTAAATATCCTGATGGGAGCAGCACTGCTTTTGGGAAAATCGTTGGTGGTTCCCATGTTTGTGAACAATCCTACCCCTGAGATAATCAGTTATTCCGATCAGTATCTGTGGGTGATTGTACCGTTTTATCTTTTTCTGGGAGCTCTTCTGGTTTACCGGACGGCCATCCAGAGTATGGGAAACACCTGGGCGCCGTTCGGGGCGTGTATTATCGAGCTGATCGCCCGCGTGATATGCGCATCTGTTGTGTCCGCCTATCTGGGATACAAAGCAATCTGCTTTGCCAGTCCGTTTGCGTGGATGACGGCACTTATATGGCTGCTTCCGATTTACTTCTGTTATGAACTGAAAAAGATGCGGAAAAAGGAAACCGTACAGGTGTAAGAAAGCGTCAGCTTTCATACACCTGCTGAAATACCGTTCTCCGATAAGAATTTCTGACCCATACATACAATACAGACTGCAGCACAAGCAGCGCAGCGGTAAATCCCAGAGCGGCCGGAATCATGGAAACCAGTGTAAACTGTTCTGTGATAAGAACTCCGATCCACATATAGACAAGAGATACCCCGAATGGAACGCACAGGATCAGAAAAACGAGGCGGCTCAGTACTGCGGAAAGTTCTTTTAATGAGAGTCCGATTTTTACAATGCCTCTGAATTTCCTGCACTCAGCTTCGAGCTCAGAATAGAGCCGGGAATAAATAAAGCTGGCAGCTGCAAGAAGAAAGACAAAGGAAAGCATTCCGCCAATATACAAGGTCAGATTATTCTGAATCTGACTGCTGCGGTAATATTCATAGGCGGACACCACATTGGCATCTCCGGCCTCCAGAGTATCGCTCAGAGCAGTGAAAACAGCGTCCGGGCTTTCGCTGTTATTTTCCCATTCATCATAGGAAAAAGCCGTAACGGATTTTTCCGTCATCCGGGGCTTTAACGTTTCAAACACGGCATCGCTCACAACGCAAATCCCATTGGTAAAACCTGTCAGTGTAATCACTTTGTCGGAACGCCCTTCTACAGACAGCGTCAGATGATTGGAATTCAGAAAATCCTCTGTTGAAGACGGGATTGCATTCAAAAACTCATCTGCGCTGCCGGTGACAAGGTACACTCCGTTATCTGAGACAGAGACCGCATCTCTTCCCAGAAAATGCATAATCTCATTGTAGTCGCTCTGTGCCATGATGGGAGTGCGGGATGCAGTATCGGCATACCACAAATGGATTGCTGCGGTTTTATACCCGGGAAGATCCTGCAGCTCGCTCTTAATGACAGCAAGATCATGGTCCGCATCTGCATGCTCTGTCCATACATTATAAGTCATGGCATAGGGGATAATCTTTTCCGTTTCGGACTTGACGTTTGCGGACTGAGAGAACAGTACAATAACCGCAAAAAAGGATATCGCATAAAGAATTGCGGAAATCGTCATACTCTGTACATTTGTTTTCAGTCTGGAACGCAGGTCGCCAATGCAGAGTAATCGAACATTGGAGCGGCTTTTAGCCTGAAGAGCTATCCAGAACCGCAGACCGCAGGAAAACAGAAGATAAGTACCCAGTACAGCCGCGATAACAAACAAAAACGGTAAAAGAATGTTTTCCTGTATATAGGCAAACCCCCATACCAGAGCACAGGCCAGGATAAGAAACAGCAACAGGGCAGGAAGCAGTTTCTGCGGTTTGTCATCTTTTGCATCTGCTTTTAAGAGTTTTACGACTTCCTTTTTGCGGATGAACTTTGGCGTAAAATACGTAATGCAAAAGAACACAAGTCCCATAACTGACGCGGTCAGAAGCATAGCCTGCAGCGGAAAGTAAAAGGTAAAATCCGATACTCCGATCAGATGGTTTGCAATATCAAGAAAAAATCTGGAAAAGACGATTCCGAACAGAATTCCGGTTATAATGGATAAAATTCCTACCAGCATATTTTCCATAAAAACCAGCCGGTTAAGCTGCTTTTTGGATACCCCGAGAAGCGTGATCAGACCGAGCTGGCGGCTTCTGTTTTTCAAAAAGCAGCGCATGGAATAAGAAATAAAGCAGATGGAAAATGCTATGGAAACAGCCTCACCCACAGCCAGAATCATTCCCATCGAGCTGTGTGTATCAATTACTTCCAGGGCAGGATGAAAGGACAGCACACTGAACAGGAAAAATACGAAAACCGAGAATACGCAATTTATAAAGTAATAGAAATAGTTTCTCTTATCCCGGCTGATTTTTTCCACGCAAACTCAAATAATGTCACGGGGTTCACCTCCTAAAAGACTCATGGCATCGACGATATGCTGATGAAATGCCTGACGGTTCGGGCCGGAAACAATTTCCTGATACAGTGTACCGTCTTTGATAATCAATACACGTTTGCAGTAGCTGGCTACAAACGAATCATGGGTTACCATCAGGATTGTGGACTGCCGGGTCTGATTGAGCATCTGAAACAGTTCCATCACATCCCTTGTGGCTTTGGAATCGAGATTTCCTGTGGGCTCATCTGCCAGCAGAAGGGCAGGATTTGTAACTACGGCGCGGGCAACGGCCACTCTCTGGGCCTGTCCTCCGGAAATCTCAAAGGTGCGTTTGGACAGAAGATGCCCGATTCCAAGCATCTCAGCCACAGCCTCGGCACGCTGTTTCATCTGAGAAGATGATACTCCCTCCAGCGTCAGGGGCAGCATAATATTCTCAGCGACTGTAAGAGTCTGCACCAGATTAAAATCCTGAAATACAAAGCCCAGCACACTGCGGCGGAAATGCGCAAGCTGGCTGTCTTTCATCGTGTGCGGGTCTTTTCCGGCAATCGTTACGCTGCCGGATGTAGGATGGTCAATGGTGGAAATTACATTCAGCAGAGTACTTTTTCCGCTGCCCGACGGGCCCATAATGGCGACAAATTCCCCTTTTTCTATCTGAAAGTTAATATCGTGCAGAGCGGTACAGGGAACTTTTCCCTCATATACCTTTCCAAGATGCTTTGTTTCTAAAATAGGCATGATTGTTTCCTCCTTACTTTTCTGGTGACAGTATAGCGCACAATCCCCATAAGAAAAATTGAAAAAGATTACAAAACATTACAGTTTTGTAACCTTTCTCATAGGATTCATCTCTTGTTTTTCAATGATAATCTGAAATTTACTTCCCTTCCCTGCTGTTGAATCAACCTGTATCGAATGACCAAGATAATCTAAAATCTGCTTTACCATATACAGTCCCAGACCCGTGGATTCTCCGCGCAGGCGGCCGTTCTGACCCGTGAAGAACAAATCAAAAATCCGGGGGATATCTTCAGGCCGGATTCCGCAGCCTTCATCTTCCACACTCAGCACGACAGCCGTCTGTGTGCTGTATGCCCTGATGCAGATGGCCTTTCCCGCATCGCTGTATTTTATGGCATTCGTTAACAGCTGATGCAGTACAAAACGAAGCCATTTGGAATCGCTGTACACAACCAGATGCGCATCTGCATCCAGCTTTGGAAAAATATTCCGCTCGATAAAACCGGATTTCAGCTCATTGATGCAGTCTCTGGCGATCTGCCGAAGCGCGACGCGCTCTGCATGAAAATCATTCTGAATGGCATCGAGCTTATACATATTCAGCACCTGGTCCAGATTATACTGGATCTGCACGGCGGACCGGGCGATCTTTTTATAATCTGACTGAAGCCCATTCTTTTGAGCAATCAGCTGGATGACGGACAGAGGGGTCTTCAGCTGATGAACCCAGCGGTAAATCATCAGCTTATTCTGCTTTCGCGAATCTTCCAGACTGCTCAGCCTGGCAAGATAGCGGCGGTAAAATTCCAGCATTAATTTCTGATAGCTGCGTTCCTCCCGGCTTTTGGGGGAGTGAAGCAGGAAATCTTCCATTTCCGATTTTTCACTGCAGAACAGTTCGTACAGATTCCAGGTGGAATATAGACGGTAAATCAGAAAGCAGAGCAGTACAAACAGGGAAAGAAAACAATAGTACAGCCATGCTGTTCCGACAGTCTGTTCCACAACAATCAGATAAAATACGGAAAATAAAACGGGAGCGGCAAGAAACAGCAGAATAATCCACAGATGATCACCGAAAAAGAGCCGGAGATGCTTCAGGATTTTCTTAGCGCTCATGATTTGCCTCTCCTATGCGGTATCCTACACCCCGGACGGATTTCAGAACAAGCCGGGAGCCAACCTGCTCCAGCCGGCGGCGTATCCGGCTGATAGTCACATTGAGCGTGTTTTCTTCCACAAAAGTCTCATCGTCCCAGATTTCATTCAGAAGTTCCTCGCGGGTAGCGACATCGGGATGTTTTTCGAATATGACCCGCACAACGCCGGCCTCGGTTTTGGATAATTCTGTCTCCTTTCCATTACAAAGAAGCGTTAATCTGCTCTGGGAAAAGATACAGTCACCGCACGATATTTCACTGGAACATGCGGCTGCATATTCTCCGTAAGTACGGCGAAGCATGGCCGTTATCTTTGCAGTGATGACATCGAGTGAAAACGGCTTGGTCACAAAATCATCTCCCCCGTTCATCATGGCGTAAACCTGATCGGAATCCGCATTGCGGGAGGAAAGAAAGATAATGGGGCAGGGGCTTATCGACCGCAGCCTGCTGCACCAGTAAAAGCCGTCATAAGCCGGAAGATTAATATCCAACAGCACCAGATGCGGAGCTGCTTCCTTAAATTCCTTTAATACATTGGAAAAATCCCGGCACAGATGGACGGCAAATCCGAATTTTTGCAGGTGAAGAGACAATAGCCGGGCAATATCGCTGTCGTCTTCCACAATCATTATTTTATAGTTCATCCAGCACCTCCAATCATATCTGATTCAGATGGACATGAGAAAATTCAGAGTACCCGGGGGATTTCCGGTTCCCTTTTCCAGCAGTGAGATGAGTCCCCGGATGGTGCTGTAAATTTCTTCTCCGGAGGAGGGCACAAGTGTATTGTCAAGCTTTACCGTCAGCACAATGAGAACAATCTCCGAAAGTGCCGCCGGGTCATCAAAGCTGATCTCACCGCTCTCAATACCCTGCCGGATGATCTCGGCAAGCACAGGCTTTAATTCTTCAATGACATGTCCGATATACTTCTGGTGAAGAAAAGCGCGCTCCTTTGGTTCCAGGGAGTCAGGAATCTCCCGGCGCAGATATTCTGCAGTGGAGGTGCGGCATGCCTGAAAAATCATTGCCATGCGGGTAAAGGGAGAAACTTCTGTCTGATGTGCAAGACTTTTTGCAACAGCCAGAGGCTTTTCATAGTTACGCCGGATTAATGCCTCCAGGATTGCGTCTTTGGATGGATAATAATAATAAATACTGCCCTTGCCGATTCCGGCAGTTTGGGCAATCTCACTGACTGAGATCGTCCGGATGTCCCTGTTCTCAAGCAGTGTCTGAAGTGCGTCAAGGATCTTCTGGGCCTTCGTCTGATCTGACATATCAATTCCGCCTTTCTAGTAGGTCAAATAGCTCATATAGATATAGTATATCACAGGAAAAGAGCGGACTACAAGACAAAATTTATACAGAAATATTAACTTGACCAATAGTCGAAAACGTGATAATGTGTGTTTAAACCAAGGTTCGACCAATGGTCGAATGATATTGAAAGGGAGGAATTCAGGATGACGTATGCAGAATTGTTTTCTAAGGTAAAAGGGATGCTTGTGGAAGCGGATGTAAGCGGAATTAAAGAGCATCTGGCGTTTCAGTTCAATATCACCGGAGAAGGTGCGGGTGCCTTCTATGTGGAGGTAAGAGATGGCAGGGCGATTGTGGAACCGTATGAGTATCACGACAGAGATGTTCTTTTTACATGCAGTGCAGCAACGCTGGAGAAACTTGCATCCGGAAAACTGGATCCGATCCTGGCTGTTACGCTGCAGAAACTGAAGGTAGAAGGAAATATTGAAAAGGCCCTGCAGTTTAAAGAACTGCTGAAGAAACGTCGGTGAGAAAAATGAAGAGATTAAAATGGCTGATCGGTCTTGCTTTTGCCGGGGCTGCAGCGGAGGCGGGACTGGCAGAATACTTTTTCAGGCGCACGATGATCCGCCAGAATGCAAGTACGGAGCGTACACAGAAGATGGCCGGGACATGCTGGGAGCAGTACCTGCCCATGATCCGCGAAAGAAGAGAGCGGATGATGAGTCAGGAGCACGAGGATGTGTGGATTACATCCGGTGACGGGCTGCGCCTGCACGGAACGTATTTTCCGGGAGACGGCGGCAATAAGATTGTAATCTGTTTTCACGGTTACACGGGAGCGGGAACGAAAGATTATGCGGGACTGTCCGCATACTATCTGAAACGTGGCTGGAGCATGCTCCTGGTGGATGAACGCGCTCACGGAGAAAGCGAGGGAAAATATATCGGTTTTGGATGCCTCGACCGTTTTGACGCGCAGAAATGGATAGAATATACCATTGAAAAGATGGGAGAAAACTGCGATATTTTCCTGCATGGAATATCCATGGGAGGCGCTACCGTGCTGATGACTTCAGGGCTGGATCTGCCGCCGCAGGTGCGCGGCATCATCTCAGACTGCGCGTTTACCTCCGCAAAGGATGTATTTGCCCATGTTCTGCGTGATATGTATCATATTCCGGCATTTCCGCTG
This sequence comes from uncultured Lachnospiraceae bacterium, assembly GCA_944375815.1. Taxonomy (GTDB): domain Bacteria; phylum Bacillota; class Clostridia; order Lachnospirales; family Lachnospiraceae; genus Egerieimonas_A. Next base: position 13,122 of record CALWBA010000038.1, read on the forward strand.
CTGCAGCTTGCAGATATCATGAACCGGAAACGGGCCGGGTACGGTCTGGACGAATGCAATGCTGCTCGCGAGGTACAGAAAGCGCAGGTGCCGATTCTGTTTATTCACGGTACCGAGGATACATTTGTACCCACCCGTATGTGCACGATTCTCTGCGAAAACTGTGCTTCCGATTATACCTGCCTTTTCGTGGAGGGAGCCAGCCACGCGGAATCCTATTACAAAGAGACAGAGCGGTATGAGAAAGCACTGGATACATTTACCGAAGATTTACTGAAAGGAAAGAAAAAACCATGATGAGAAAGAGAAAAGGTCATCCCGTATATCCTCTGACAGCAGCGCAGAAGCTGCACTTCTATTATCAGAAATACTGTCCCAAAAAGCAGGTGCTCAATATAGGTACCAGCCTTACGATAGAGACGGATATTGACTGGGATGTATTAAAGCAGTCCATTTACAAGGCGTATGAGCGGTGTGAATCCATGCGGCTGCGCTTTGCGGAGGACAAACAGGGGACCTGTTATCAGTATATTGCGGACAGAGAAGAGCGTGACATAGAATTCTGCGATTTTACAGGACAGACCATGGAGGAAGCGGAGGCAGTGCTCACGGGGTGGACGGCTGTTCCGTTTAAGCGCCAGGACAGTCCGATGAACCGGATTGTAATGATCCGGATGCCGGATGGATTTAACGGACTGTACCTGCTGGTAGATCACATGACGATGGATGCGCAGTCTCTGATCGTATTCCTGAAGGATATCATCGAGCTTTACTGTAATACAAAATATGAGGGCGTTCCGTATCCGAAAGATATGAGCTCTTATATCGAACAGCTTCAGAAAGATCTGGCATATGAGGCCGGATGTAAGGCAAAAACCCGTGATGAAGAGTACTTCCATAAACTGATCGAAAGCTCTGAGCCGATTTTTAACGATATCAGCGGAAGAGGCCGGCTTGAGGCGGAGCAAAAGGCACTTAATAATCCGAACCTGCGCGCTGCCACGAATGTATCCGACAGTGTGGAGTCTACGGTGGATGTGTACCATCTGGAGGCGGAGCCGACGAAGCGCCTGATGGATTTCTGTGAGAAATACCATGTATCACTCGTATGTCTGCTGATGATGGGACTGCGTACATATTTTCAGAAGGAAAACGGAAATGATGATGTTTCTCTTGTGACGACTGTGGCCAGAAGGGCAACAGTAAAGGAGAAGAAGAGCGGAGGAACCAGAATTCACTGCTTCCCCTTCCGCACGGTCATGGGTGAAGATGTAAAGTTCATCGACGGTGTATTTAAAATCCGCGATGCGCAGAATGAATTATTCCGCTATGCAGACTATGATCCGGTAGCGTACTATGCGTACCGCAGCCAGGTATTTCCGATACAGCCCGGACAAACATACGAGCCTATGAGTCTGACCTATCAGCCCATGACCCTGCAGAATAAGGGACTCGACAAGCTCGGCGGCATCCGCTATAAGACCAAATGGTATCCGAACGGCGCCGCCGCACACGCGCTGTATCTGACCGTAATGCACCGGCCGGATGACAACGGGCTGGACTTTAACTTTGAGCATCAGCTGAAAGCGGTACCGAGAGAGAAACTCGAATATCTGTATTATTATCTGTGCCGTATTATGTTTAAGGGTGTGGAGAATCCGGATCTGACAATCGGAGAGATTATACGTCTGGTATAAGCAGGAGAGAGGGTAAGGAAATGTTTGAAAAATTAAAAGAAATTATCTGTAATTACGTGGAAGTAGAGCCGGAGGATATTTATCCGGACTCCAGATTTATGGAGGATCTGGGTTTTACATCCTATGACTTTATGAGTATGCTCGGCGAGCTGGAAGAGGAGCTTGACGTGGAGGCAGACATGCAGGCAGTCACAAAGATTCGCACGGTTCAGGAGGCAGCTGATTATCTGGAGCAGCTTCAGGG
>CALWBA010000039.1 GCA_944375815.1 uncultured Lachnospiraceae bacterium
CACAGGGGCACATCCGTCTGACCAAGCAGAAGCAGGATCATATCCTGGAGTTTCTTCATGCGCTTGAGCAGGCGAATGTCCCTGTCGTTATCCGCCATGTAGTGGTTCCGGGAATCACTGATTCAGAGACGGAGCTTCGCGGACTTGGCAGGCTTATAGGTACTCTCCGCAATCTGAAAGGGCTGGAAGTGCTTCCGTATCACACCATGGGTGCTGCAAAATATGAATCCCTTGGCATTGAATATCCATTGAAGGGTCTGGAGAGTATGGATAAACAGGAGGCAAAGAAGGCAAGAGCTATTATTCTGGACGAGATCAGAAGAGTCAGACAGGGCAGAAGAGAATAAAATATCGTATAAGACGGAACAGTTTTCGTGTTCCGTCTTTACTTTTTGCGGAAAATTAAGTATAATAAAGAAATATTTACTAAAATCTAATGGATGAGGTGGAGTTATTATGGGAAACGAAAGAGTGATCTATGCCGCGCTTCTTGGACTTGGAACTGTCGGAACCGGAGTCTATAAAGTTCTCAAGATGCAGAAAGATGAGATGGCACAGAAGATAGGTGCTGTCGTAAAAATTAAAAAAGTTATGGTCCGCAACGTACAGAAAGCCGCAGAAAAGCTGGAAGACGCTTCTCTGGTGACAAATGACTGGCAGGAAATCATAAATGATCCGGAGATAGAAGTTGTCATTGAAGTAATGGGAGGTATTCATCCGGCCAAGGAATATATCCTTGAGGCATTAAACGCCGGAAAGAACGTGGTGACGGCAAATAAGGATCTTGTAGCAGAAGAGGGACACCGCCTTCTGGAAGCTGCCGCGGAGCATCAGGTTGACTTTTTATTTGAGGCGGCCGTTGCAGGCGGTATTCCGATTATCCGTCCTTTAAAGCAGTGTCTGGCCGGCAATCATATCACAGAAGTCATGGGAATCATGAACGGAACCACAAATTTTATCCTGACCAAAATGTCTCAGGAAGGTATGGAATTTGCAGATGCGCTCAAGATGGCTCAGGATCTCGGATATGCGGAAGCCGATCCCACCGCGGATGTGGAGGGCTATGATGCGGGCAGAAAGCTTGCAATCCTTGCATCCATTGCTTTTAATTCCCGTGTGGTATTCTCAAACGTTTATACAGAGGGAATTACAAAGATCACAGCTACAGATATCCAATATGCGCAGGAGATGGGCTGTACAATCAAGCTTCTTGGTGTTGCGAAGAATTCAGGGGATGGCATTGAGGTTCACGTACATCCTATGCTGATAGACAGCAGTCATCCGCTTGCTACAGTGCGGGACTCTTACAATGCAGTTTTTGTTCACGGCGATGCTGTTCAGGATGCGATGTTCTTCGGACGGGGTGCGGGAGAGCTTCCGACTGCAAGTGCGATTGTGGGTGATGTTTTTGACGTTGTCAGAAATTCTCTTGCGGGCTGCAACGGTAGAATCGGATGTACCTGCTATAAGCGCCTTCCGATCCGTCAGATGGAGGATATCAAAAGCCGCTACTTTGTCCGCATGCAGGTGGAAGACCGATACGGCGTACTTGCAAGCGTGGCAAGCGTATTCGGAAATAACAGCGTGAGCATTGCGCAGATGGTGCAGAAGAAAAAGAAAGGAGAACTGGCGGAGATCGTTGTGATCACGGATAGTGTTATGGAACGCCATTTCCAGGACTCTCTCAAAGTGCTGGGAAGTATGTCAGTCATCCATGAAATCTCAAGTATTATAAGGGTTTATTGACACCTGATTTGGGCTGTTACAAAATGGTTACAGAAACCGGCTTAATATGAACTCTGACTTGTGCTATACTGTTTCTAATAGACAAGAGGAGTCATAAGAGCGGTTTTGCGTGCAGAAATACTGGTAATTGAAGATGAACTTGCGATCAGTGATCTGATCTGCATGAATCTGGAAGCCGCAGGCTATGAGTCTGCGGCTTTTTATAATGGAAATGAGGCGGCTGACTCTTTGGAGACGGATGCGTCCTATGATCTGGCTATTCTGGATGTCATGCTTCCTGGCAGAGACGGATTTTCCCTGCTTCCGCTTCTGCGGGAAAAAATATTCCCGTAATTTTCCTTACAGCTAAAGGGGACATTGCAAGTAAAGTGAAGGGACTCAAAAGCGGTGCAGAGGACTATATTGTAAAGCCGTTTGAGATGCTTGAGCTGCTTGTGCGGATCGAGAAGATCCTTGAGCGTGCAGGAAAGAAGAGAGAAGAATGTATCCGAATCCGGGATGTATGTATTTACCCTGAACGCCGTCAGGTTACGCGCGGCGGCACAGAGATTGCGCTTAAGCCCATGGAGTTTGACTGCCTGATGATGTTCGTGCGCTATAAAAATATTGCGCTGACGAGAGAACAGCTTCTCGCCGGCCTGTGGGGTGTGGAATTTGACGGTGAGACGCGCACGATTGATGTCCATGTGGGCAGGATACGCAAGAAACGGGATTTTTGGGATGTCATACGGACGATCCCGCGCATCGGCTATCGCCTGGAGATGGAGGAAAAATGAAACTGAGAACCAAGATTTCACTGGCAGCAACATTGTCGCTGCTGATTTTTTCACAGCTTATTTCTGTGTTTATTCTCTGGAATGTAAAGAAAATAGATTTGAACGCGGTGCTCAACACACAGAAGGAAATTCTTAGGCATCAGATTTCCGAGGCGGCGCAGGAGCTTAACGGCCTGCAGATGGAAACAGGGGTGATTCTTCCCGAGGTCGCAGCAAATATTATGCGGAAATCTATGGACGTTTATACGGTCGTATGGCAGGGAGAACGCCAGGTCAGAAACAGTACGAACTATGAGATTCATCCTGAATGGTTCTGGCAGGAAATCGAGAAGCATCCTCAAAAGCTACCGGTTATAAACGGATCCCCTGACTTTATAGCAGTTCGGGAAGCAGCGCTTCAGGAGACGCATCTGCTTCTGCAGGCAGTGATCCTGAGAATTCTCAGACCTTTTTACCGGATGAAGGAGACGGCGAATATTATAGCATCCGGGGATTACAGCCGCCGTCTCCCCATCGGTGCGGGAGA
>CALWBA010000040.1 GCA_944375815.1 uncultured Lachnospiraceae bacterium
AAGACCTTCCACGCTTACCATTTCTAATGTATTCCGTTCTGATTCTTTTCTCACCAACATACTTTTCACCTCTATATCATTATATCAAAAAAAGCCAGCTAATGCTGACCTTTTTTGACAGTCTGAGCGCACCCGTTAATCCGGGTGCGCTTCTCTATAGCTGCGCGGCGAGCAGCCCATGTATTTGCGGAATACCTTTGTATAATAGCTGGGAGAGGAGAAGCCGCAGGCGAGAGCTGTCTCGGTGATGCTGGCATCTGTATCCCTGAGCAGAGGAAGACTCTGCTCGATGCGGTACTGCAGAATATAATCAAAGAGAGGCTGATTCATCTTGCTTCTGAAAAACCGGCAGCATTCACTCTTGCTGAGACTTACACAGTCGGCAATCTCTCCCAGGGTGAGTTTCTGGGCATAATGCTCCTGAATGAAAAGCAGAATGGTCTGCAGGCGTTCAAGATTCTGTCTGGAAGCCGGTGAAGGGCTGCCAAGATCCGCGCAGCGGAAAAGTGTCAGCCAGAACTGATAGAGCAGTGATACGACTTCGAGTTCCCAGGCATCTTCATGGGACTGTCCGAGCTCGTGCATACGCCTCAGAATTGTAAGCAGCCTGCTCTGCCAGGGGACCTCCGGGGAAAGCGGCAGAGAGGCGAGAGAGGGGCTTTCAAGCACAGACGTTACATATTTTGTCTCCAGCAGGCTTGATTTGTAGCCGTAGAGCAGCCGCGGGTGGAACGTAACGGAGAGATAGCGGCAGTCATGATTGCTGATACTTCTGCCCATATGAAGCATATTGCTGCTGCAGAACAGACCGTCGCCTGCTTTGAGCAGATAAGAACTTTCATTTACCTGATAAGAAATTTCTCCGTCCAGGATCAGTGTCAGTTCGATCTCAGGATGCCAGTGCCATGAGAAGGCATTGCGATCGTAAAGAGAGAGCCTCTCCTGACTGATCATCAGAGGAAAGGAGTAATTTCCGTGCTCTTTCAGTTCCCGTTTGTTTTCTGAAATCTGGATTTGCATCTTACACCTCAATATAGTTATAGTTTTTGAGAATATATTGGTTGCTTCGGTCACGCTTTCTCATTATAATAACAGTATAAACAAAAACGCGGCTCCCGGGCAAGAAGAAATTTGCATCCGGGTACACAGATGTAAAGGAGAAGGGACAATGAAGGAAAAATTAATGGAGCAGTTTCAGAAACTATACGGTGCAGGAGGGGATATTCGGGCGTATTTTGCACCGGGAAGAGTAAATCTGATTGGGGAACATACGGATTATAACGGCGGTCATGTTTTTCCATGCGCACTGACAATCGGTACATATCTGATCGCCAGAAAACGCGAGGACAGAAAGCTGAACTTCTACTCTGAGAATTTTGCAAAGCTGGGTGTCAAGGAGTCAAGTCTGGATGATCTGACCTGCAAGGCTGAGGATGCCTGGACGAATTATCCGAAGGGTGTAATCTGGGCATTTAATGAAAAAGGACATCCGGTAGAGAGCGGTTTTGATATGCTGCTCTATGGAAACATTCCGAATGGCTCAGGACTGTCTTCCTCTGCTTCCGTGGAGGTTGTGACAGGAGTCATGCTGAAAGATATGCTGGGCTATGAGGATCTGACGATGGTTGACCTCGCTCTGTACGGACAGTATTCTGAAAATAATTATAACGGCGTTAACTGCGGTATCATGGATCAGTTTGCGATCGCAATGGGAAAAGCAGAGCATGCGATCTTCCTGGATACAAGTGATCTGTCGTATGAATATGCGCCTGTAAAGCTTGAGGATGCGAGAATTGTAATTGCATGCAGCAATAAGAAGCGCGGACTTGGCGATTCAAAGTACAATGAGCGCCGCAGCGAGTGTGAGACAGCTCTGGCAGAGCTTCAGAAAGTTAAGGATATTAAGAATCTTGGCGAGCTTACAGAGGCTGAATTTGAGGAGATCAAGGATGCAATCGGATCAGAAGTGCGCCGCAGAAGAGCAAAACATGCAGTATACGAGAATCAGCGAACAATCCATGCTGTGGAGGCACTGAAGCAGAATGACATTGAGAGATTTGGCAAACTTATGAATGAGTCTCACATTTCTCTGCGCGATGATTATGAGGTAACCGGCATTGAGCTTGACACACTTGTGGAGGAAGCATGGAAGTGTGACGGCGTTATCGGATCCAGAATGACAGGAGCAGGGTTCGGAGGCTGTACAGTAAGCCTGGTGAAGACTGACTGCATCGACAGCTTTATAGAGAAAGTAGGTGCTGCATATAAAGAGAAGATCGGATACAGCGCAGATTTCTATGTTGTAGATATCGGATCAGGCGCACACGTTATGGACTGAAAGCAGAGGAAAGGAGGAGCTGGATATGATTTACAACAGTATCAAAAAGCTCGTACAGTACGGTCTTGAGACCGGACTGGTGAAGGAGGAGGATAGAATATATACTATTAATCGTCTTCTGGAAGTGCTTGGCGAGGAGGAATATGAGGAACCCGCAGAGGAGTATCAGAACGTGGATCTGGAGGAGACCTTAAAGGAGCTGCTGGATTATGCAGCAGAGAAGGGAATCCTGGAAAATAACAGTGTCGTATACCGCGATCTGTTTGATACAAAACTCATGGGCTGTCTGGTACCGCGCCCGTCAGAGGTGATTGAAGAGTTCCGCAGACACTATGAGAAGAGCCCCAGAGAGGCGTCAGAATTCTTCTATAAATTCAGCCAGGATACAGATTATATCCGACGCTACCGAATTAAAAAGGATATTCGCTGGAGCGTTCCAAGCGTTTACGGCGATATCGATATATCTATTAACCTTTCAAAGCCGGAGAAAGATCCGAAGGCGATTGCAGCAGCGAAGCTGGCAAAGCAGAGCGGTTATCCGAAGTGCCTGCTCTGCAGGGAGAATGAGGGATATGCAGGCAGAGTCAATCATCCTGCGCGCCAGAACCACAGAATTATTCCTCTGACAATCAACAATTCCCAGTGGGGAATGCAGTATTCCCCGTATGTATATTACAATGAGCACTGCATCCTTTTAAACGGCGAGCATGTGCCGATGAAAATTGAACGTGCAACATTTGTAAAGCTGTTTGATTTTATCAAGTTCCTGCCGCATTATTTTATCGGCTCAAATGCCGACCTGCCGATTGTGGGAGGCTCAATCTTAAGCCATGATCATTACCAGGGCGGTCATTATGAATTTGCAATGGCAAAAGCACCGATCGAGAAGAAGATTGTGATTCCGGGATATGAGGACGTGGAAGCAGGCATTGTAAAATGGCCGTTATCCGTAATACGTATACGCTGCAGGGACGAGGAACGGCTGATTGATCTCGCAGATCATATCCTTGGTGCATGGAGAGGATATACGGACGAGGCAGCGTTCATTTTCGCTGAGACAGACGGAGAGCCTCATAATACCATTACACCGATTGCGAGAATGAGAGACGGTATGTTTGAGCTGGATCTGGCTCTGAGAAATAATATAACAACAGAGGAATGTCCTCTGGGTGTATACCATCCGCATGCGCAGTATCACCATATTAAAAAGGAGAACATCGGACTGATCGAGGTTATGGGTCTGGCAATTCTGCCGGCGCGCTTAAAGGAAGAGATGCAGCTTCTCGCACAGTACATACTCGAAAAGAAAGATATTCGTTCTAACGAGATGCTTGAAAAACATGCTGACTGGGTAGAGGAATTCCTTCCGAGATATGAGAGCATCACGGAGGAGAACGTCATGGATATTCTGAAAGCAGAAATCGGAAAGGTATTCGTAGGGGTTCTGGAGGATGCAGGCGTTTACAAATGCACTGAGGAAGGCCGCGAAGCATTCCAGCGCTTTATTGATACATTATAATTAATTAAATGGAGGGATTTGCTATGAGAATATTAGTTACAGGAGGAGCCGGATACATTGGAAGTCATACCTGCGTAGAGCTGTTGAACGAAGGCTATGAGGTTGTAGTAGTGGATAATCTCTACAATGCGAGTGAAAAAGCGCTTGACCGTGTAAAAGAGATCACAGGAAAGGATCTGACATTTTACAAGGCAGATATTCGTGATAAGGCAGCACTTGATGAGATCTTTGATAAAGAGAACGTGGACGCAGTTATCCATTTCGCAGGTCTGAAGGCAGTTGGAGAGTCTGTTGCAAAGCCGCTGGAGTATTATGAAAACAATATTGCGGGAACTCTGAATCTGTGTGAAGTGATGAGAAATCACGGCGTTAAAAATATCATTTTCAGCTCTTCCGCAACCGTATACGGTGATCCGGCGTTTATTCCGATCACTGAGGAATGCCCGAAGGGTACCTGCACCAATCCGTACGGATGGACCAAGTGGATGCTGGAGCAGATTCTGACTGACCTTCAGAAAGCAGATCCGGAGTGGAATGTAATCCTGCTGCGCTACTTTAACCCGATTGGAGCACATCAGAGCGGTATGATCGGAGAGGACCCGAAGGGTATCCCGAATAACCTGCTTCCATATGTAGCACAGGTTGCCATTGGTAAACTTGAGTGTGTAGGCGTATTCGGAAATGACTATAACACACCTGACGGAACCGGTGTCAGAGATTATATTCATGTTGTAGACCTGGCGAGAGGCCATGTGAAAGCCATACAGAAGCTTGCAGATAAGGAAGGCGTAAGCATCTATAATCTGGGAACAGGAAATGGATACAGCGTGCTTCAGGTGATTCATGCATTCGAGAAAGCATGCGGTCATCCGCTGAAATATGAGATCAAGGACCGCCGCCCGGGCGATATCGCCGCATGCTACTGTGATCCGAAGAAAGCCGGTGAGGAACTGGGATGGACCGCGCAGTACGGTATTGAGGAAATGTGTGCCGATTCCTGGAGATGGCAGAGCAAAAATCCGAATGGATACAATGATTAAATGAGAACATCCCCCGCGGATGAGTGATATGCTCCCTTTTGGACATACAGTTGAAAGAATAAAGACTGTCTGCCTGAAAGGGAGTATTTTTTATAAAAAAATATTCATCAATGTGAAACACGAACAAGTAAAGGAAGAAGAAAAAGGCTGTCCGGAAATAACCGGACAGCCCGAAGACCATATCAATGCTGATGCCTGTCAGCAGTATTTCTGATTTATCTTTTAGTGGAAGAATCTCTTGTTCTCGTATTTTGCCTCAGACGTAAGCTGTACGGACAGTTTTTTGAACGTCATCAGATCTACAGAGGAGAGCATAACTGAGGTGTGCGCCTGACAGCCGGCCAGGTTCGGGATCTGTTCGAGTGCAAGCTGTGCTTCGCGGTTATGTGCCGTACTGATGGAAAGTGCAATCAGTACCTCGTCTGTGTGAAGACGCGGATTCCGGCTTCCAAGGTAGGATGTCTTCAAACGCTGAATTGGCTCGATTGCCTCCGGAGAGATGACGTGAATATCGTGATCAATGCCGGCGAGTGCTTTCAGGGCGTTCAGAAGAAGAGCGGCAGAAGCGCCCAGAAGGTCGGAGGTTTTGCCTGTGATCATGCGTCCGTCGTGAAGCTCCAGTGAAGCTGCAGGCGCCCCGGTAAGTTCTGCAAGCTGCAGAGCTGCTCCCACAACCTTTCGGTCAGAGACAGAGATATGAGCCTGTTTGAGAAGAAGCTCAATCTTGAATGCTTCGGATTCCTGACGGGTTCCGTCAGCCAGTCCGTTGAGTGCCTGATAATAGCGGCGGATGATTTCCTGCTTGGAAGCTTCCTGACACGCTTCGTCATCAATAATGCAGTTGCCTGCCATATTTACGCCCATGTCAGTCGGAGATTTATACGGGCTTTCGCCGTAGATCTTTTCAAAGATCGCATTTAATACCGGGAAAATTTCCACATCGCGGTTATAGTTTACAGTGGTTTTTCCATATGCCTCAAGGTGGAACGGGTCAATCATATTGACATCATTCAGATCAGCCGTAGCGGCTTCATAAGCGAGGTTTACCGGATGCTTGAGCGGAATATTCCAGATCGGGAATGTCTCGAACTTTGCGTAACCGGCGCGGATGCCGCGTTTGTGTTCGTGATAAAGCTGGGAAAGGCAGGTAGCCATTTTTCCGCTTCCCGGTCCGGGTGCTGTAATGACAACGAGCGGGCGTGTTGTCTCGATATAGTCGTTTCTTCCAAAGCCTTCATCACTGACAATCAGAGGAATGTTGCTTGGGTAGCCCGGAATAGAATAGTGGATATAGACTTTGATGCCCAGCTTCTCGAGGCGGTTCTTGAAAAGCTGCGCGCTGTTCTGACCGGAATACTGGGTAATTACAACGCTGCCCACATAAAGGTTCTTGCCGCGGTAAGCGTCGATGAGGCGAAGAACATCGGTGTCGTAGGTGATACCGAGATCGCCGCGGATTTTGTTCTGCTCGATGTCCCCGGCGCTGATAACGATGACGATTTCCGCATGATCAGAAAGCTGCATGAGCATCTGAAGCTTACTGTCCGGTGCAAATCCCGGAAGAACTCTTGACGCATGGAAATCATCAAAGAGTTTGCCGCCGAACTCCAGATACAGCTTGTTGTCGAACTGGTTGATGCGGTTGCGGATGTGTTCAGACTGCATTCTCAGGTATTTCTTGTTATCAAAACCAATTTTCATATAAAAGCGCTCCTCTGTATAAAATTTTTTTCCCCGTTCAGTAACGGATTCAGATGCCGAAACAGATATTCCGGCATGGGTTTGAACATATATGGAAATAGTATACTACAAAAGGAGCGGTTTGTGTCACGAATAATCGCGATTTTTAGGCAGGTTTTTTAGAAAAGTTTAACAAATGTGTACGGTTTTTCACAAACTCCGTATTGATTTCTGGTGGCTCTCTACATTATAATAAGGAATGGACACATGCAAGGAGGAAGAACATGGATCAACAGCAAAACAACAAGCTGCCGAGAGATCCCGAAAATCAGGGACCTCCGAATAACAGCAAAAGAACGATTTTGATAGTACTTGTGTGTTTATTGATAAGTCTGCTCTTCATGAGTTTTTTCAGCAATATGATGAATCACTCCACCTCCCAGGAGATCACGTATGATCAGTTCATCGAACAGGTGGAAAAGGGGGCTATCAAAGAAGTAATCATTGAGGGAAGCACACTGACTATTGTACCGAAGGAGCAGCCGTACCAGAACTTCGAGGTCACATATTCGACGTATCTGGTTGGAGACGAGAACAGTCTGAGCGCTCTGCTGGAAAAGTATGAGGTAAGCTTCTATAAGAATCCGCCGAATCAGACGTCCACGCTGGTATGGAGTATTCTGAGCATGCTTATTCCGTTTGCTCTGCTGATTATCGGTGCCAATATCATTATGCGCCATATGAGCAAGGGCGGCGGTATGATGGGCGTGGGCAAGAGTAAGGCTAAGGCTTATGTTCAGAAGGAGACAGGAGTCACATTCAAGGATGTTGCGGGAGAGGACGAGGCAAAGGAATCTCTGCAGGAGGTAGTTGATTTCCTGCATAATCCTGCCAAGTATACAGCGATCGGAGCAAAGCTTCCCAAAGGAGCTCTTCTGGTAGGACCGCCCGGAACAGGTAAGACTCTGCTTGCGAAGGCAGTAGCGGGCGAGGCACATGTGCCGTTCTTCTCTCTTTCCGGATCAGACTTCGTGGAGGTGTTCGTGGGTGTGTGAGCGTCCCGTGTCCGCGACCTTTTCGAGGAGGCGAAGAAGAATGCACCGTGTATTATCTTCATTGACGAGGTGGATGCCATCGGAAAGAGCCGTGACAGCCATTACGGCGGCGGAAATGACGAGAGGGAGCAGACGCTGAACCAGCTTCTGGCAGAGATGGACGGATTTGACACGTCGAAGGGAATTCTGATTCTGGCAGCGACAAACCGTCCTGAGATTCTGGATCCCGCGCTGCTGCGCCCGGGCCGCTTTGACCGCCGGGTCATTGTGGAACGCCCGGATTTAAAGGGACGCGTAAATATTCTGAAGGTACACGCAAAAGGTGTGATGCTGGACGAGACGGTGGATCTGGATGCAATCGCGCTGGCAACTTCCGGAGCGGTAGGATCGGATCTTGCGAATATGATCAACGAGGCGGCAATCCTTGCTGTCAAGAATGGCAGAAAGGCTGTATCTCAGAAGGATTTATATGAGGCAGTCGAAGTTGTACTTGTCGGAAAAGAGAAAAAGGATCGTATTCTGAGCCAGGAAGAGCGCCGTATTGTGTCGTACCATGAGGTAGGACATGCCCTGCTGAGCGCCCTCCAGAAGCATTCTGAGCCGGTACAGAAGATTACAATTGTACCGCGTACAATGGGTGCTCTCGGCTATGTGATGCAGGTACCGGAAGAAGAGAAGTACCTGAATACAAAGAAAGAGCTCGAGGCTATGGTCGTTGGGCTGCTCGGCGGACGCGCTGCGGAAGAAATTGTCTTCGGAGACGTTACAACAGGAGCTTCAAATGACATTGAGAAGGCGACAAAAGTCGTACGTGCGATGATTACCCAGTATGGTATGTCCGAGAAGTTTGGACTGATGGGACTTGCCAATGTGGAAGATCAGTATTTAAGCGGCAGAGCAGTGTTAAACTGCGGTGATGCGACTGCAACGGAGATTGACCGGGAGGTCATGGTTATTCTCAAGGCAGCGTACGAAGAGGCCAAACGGCTGCTGTCAGAGCACAGAGAGAGTCTGGATAAGATTGCGGCGTTCTTAATAGAACGTGAGACAATCACGGGCAAGGAGTTTATGGATATCTTTCGAGAGGTAGAGGGAATTCCGGAGCCCGGGGAGAAGCAGGATAAAGCCCCGGATGAGAGTATGCCTGTATTGGAGGCACCATCCGGCGAGGAGCATCAGGAGGAGAACGCTCCGGAGCAGGAACACCGGGAGCAGACAGAGGAATGATATGCAGGCTGCTGCACAGAACCGTCGGAACTGTGCAGCAGCTTTTTCAGTCAAAGAAGGAGAGGGAGCAATGGAATTCAATATAGAAGAGGAACTGAAGAAACTGCCCGCCAAACCTGGCGTGTATCTGATGCATGACGCGCGTGACACGATTATTTATGTGGGAAAAGCGGTGAGCCTCAAAAACCGGGTGCGTCAGTATTTTCAGGCAAGCCGTAACAAGGGTGTTAAGATTGAGCAGATGGTCACCCAGATTGCATGGTTTGAATATATTGTAGCGGATTCTGAACTGGAAGCGCTCGTGCTTGAGTGCAATCTGATTAAGGAACACAGACCCAAATATAATACGATGCTTAAAGATGACAAGGCGTATCCGTTTATTCAGGTAACAGTGAACGAGGACTATCCGCGTGTGTTGTTTGCGCGCAGAATGAAGAAGGACAAGTCGCGTTACTTCGGTCCGTATACAAGTGCCGGAGCAGTTAAGGATTCCATTGAACTGATCCGAAAACTTTACCGCCTCAGAAGCTGCAGCAGACGTCTTCCGCAGGATCAGGGCAAGGAGCGTCCATGTCTGTATTACCATATCAAGCAGTGTGATGCTCCATGTCAGGGATATATATCCAGAGAAGAATACAGAAAGAAAATAAACGGCGCTCTCGAATTTCTGAACGGAAATTTCAAAGATGTACTCAAAGATCTTGAACAGAAGATGCTGCAGGCATCCGAGGAAATGCGTTTTGAGGATGCCGTGGAGTACCGTGATCTGATGCAGAGTGTGCGTCAGATCGGTGAACGGCAGAAGATCACAGGCAGTGACGGGGAAGATAAGGATATTATTGCACTCGCCATTGACGGGGAGGATGCAGTCGCACAGGTATTTTTTATCCGTGAGGGTAAGCTTATAGGACGGGATCATTTCTATCTGAGGATCGCCCGCGGGGATACGCGGGGACAGATTATTGACAGCTTTATCAAGCAGTTCTACGCGGGAACGCCGTATCTGCCGAAGGAACTGATGGTGCAGGAGGAACTGGAGGATCAGGAGGTCCTTGAGGAATGGCTGAGTAAACGAAGGGGCCTGAAAGTCCACATCCGCGTTCCGAAGAAAGGTACAAAAGAAAAACTTGTGGAGATGGCACAGAAGAATGCAGAGATCATTCTGCGTCAGGACAGGGAGCGATTAAAGCGTGAAGAGGGCAGAACAATAGGGGCTGTGAAAGAAATTGAAGGATGGCTGGGACTCTCAGATCTTGTGCGCATAGAGGCATTTGATATTTCCAACATCAGCGGATTTCAGTCCGTAGGTTCTATGATTGTCTATGAAAAAGGCAAACCGAAAAAGAATGATTACCGGAAATTCAGGATTAAATCCGTGCAGGGACCGAACGATTACGCGAGTATGGAAGAAGTACTTACCAGGCGTTTCCTTCGGGGCAGGGAGGAGAGCAGCGGTTTTGAAAAACTTCCGGATCTTCTGATGATGGACGGAGGCAGAGGACAGGTCAATATCGCACTGCAGGTTCTGGACCGGCTGGGGCTGTCTATTCCGGTCTGCGGTATGGTAAAGGATGATCATCACAGAACACGCGGGCTGTATTTCAACAATGAAGAAATACCGATTGACCGAAGCAGTGAGGGATTTAAGCTGATTACCAGAATTCAGGATGAAGCGCACCGGTTTGCAATTGAATACCATCGGCTTTTGAGAAGCAAGGGACAGGTACATTCGATCCTTGACGATATTCCGGGCATAGGACCGGCAAGAAGAAAGGAACTGATGCGAAGCTTCCAGACAATGGAGGAGATTGCAGGCGCCTCTGTGGAGCAGCTTGCCGCGCTTCCGTCCATGAATGATAAAGTTGCACAACAAGTTTATGATTTTTTTCATAATTCTCAAAGTTGAGAGTAGGGTATGTTTGTGGTATACTAAGCATAATAGAAAAAAATCAAAGGAGAAGCATAGATGAAGACCATAGGATTGCCCAAAATGGTTGAAGAGCTGAATCTGAAGAATCTGACGCCTGACATCGATATGTACAGTGCCAAGATCACGGTATCTGAAATTAACCGTCCCGCTCTTCAGCTTACCGGATATTTTGAACATTTTGCAAATGAACGTGTTCAGATCATCGGATATGTGGAGTATACGTATCTGGAGCATCTGGAGCGCCAGGAGAAGATCCGCGCGTATGAGAATTTTATTTCAAAGAAGATCCCGTGCGTGATCTTTACGTCTCTCACCAAGCCGGATGAGGATCTGCTGGAGCTGGCAAGAAAGTACCAGGTTCCGACATTTGCCACCGACCGAATGACATCGGCGTTCATGGCGGAGATCATCCGCTGGCTGAATGTCAAGCTTGCGCCGACAATTTCTATTCACGGCGTTCTGGTGGATGTATACGGCGAAGGTGTTCTGATCATGGGCGAGAGCGGCATTGGAAAGAGTGAGGCTGCTCTGGAGCTCATTAAGCGAGGCCACCGCCTGGTAAGCGATGATGTCGTGGAGATCAGCAAGGTCAGCGACATAACACTTGTGGGAACGGCACCGGATATCACCCGCCATTTCATTGAGCTGCGCGGCATCGGCATTATTGATGTGAAGACGCTGTTCGGAGTTGAGAGTGTTAAGGATACCCAGACGATCGATCTGGTTATTAAGCTTGAAGAGTGGGATAAGGATAGAGAGTACGACCGTCTGGGACTGGAAGAGGAGTATACAGAGTTTCTGGGAAATAAGGTCGTTTGCCATTCTCTGCCTATACGCCCGGGCAGAAATCTGGCTGTCATTGTAGAGTCAGCGGCAGTCAACCACAGACAGAAGAAGATGGGCTATAATGCGGCACAGGAGCTGTACCGCCGAGTACAGGCAAATCTGGCCAAGAAGAGGGAGGACGACATCTGATGAAGAAGTATTGCGTTGGTATCGATGTGGGAGGAACCACAGTAAAATGCGGATTATTTACCGCTGATGGAGAACTGATTGAGAACTGGGAGGTTGTGACCTGCACAGAGGATAATGGTTCTCACATCCTTCCGGACGTTGCGGCGTCGGTTGAGGCGAAGCTTTCTGAGCGGGGAATCGCAAAGGAGGATGTTGTGGGCGCAGGAGTCGGCGTGCCGGGACCGGTTGACGAGGAAGGTGAGCTCCCGTGCGCAGTCAACCTGCACTGGGGGAAAAAGAACGTCGGCAAAGAGATGACAGATCTTCTCGGCATTCCGACAAAAGCCGGCAATGACGCAAATGTGGCTGCACTCGGCGAGATGTGGAAAGGCGGCGGTGAAGGAACAAGAAATCTTGTCATGATCACCCTGGGAACCGGTGTCGGAGGCGGCATCATTATTAACGGTAAAATTGTTACGGGATCACATGGAGCAGCAGGTGAGATCGGACATGCCAATGTAGAGCCGTATGAAGAAGCTGTCTGCAACTGCGGCAACCACGGATGTCTGGAGCAGATGGCATCAGCAACGGGAATTGTACGTCTTGCACGCATTGAGCTGCAGAAAACTGAGGATGCAAGTGTGCTCCGCGACGGCGAACTTTCCGCAAAGAGCGTATTCGATGCATATAAGGCAGGAGATGCAGTTGCAGCAAGAATCGTAGACCGCTTTGCAGAGTATCTGGGACATGCAATGGCTTTCATATCAGCAGTTGTAGATCCGGAAGTGTTCGTTATTGGCGGCGGAGTATCCAAAGCGGGAGAGGTACTTGTAGAGTGTGTGAAGAAGTATTATCAAAGAGATGCTTTCTCAGCATGTAAGGGTATACCGATCGTTCTGGCAAAACTTGGAAATGATGCCGGTATCTATGGAGCAGCAAAGCTGGCTCTGGGAGAATAAAAACAGGGGAGGCTGTCCTGAATTATAATTTCAGGACAGCCTCCGTTTTTATGATATAAAGTTATTCTGCATCAGCCGGCGGTACGTCGGATGATCCGCCCTGTGACGGTGTTTCCGGTGTACCGGTATTTCCGGCCGGCGGTGTCGGGGTCGTTTCAGCGGGCGGAGTACTCTGCGGATCGTCAGAGCCGGCCTCCGGTGTTGGGGTCGGTGTTGGCGTCGGCTTTACGTAATGACGTGTACAGCGTTCCGTCGGCACGGTTTCCAGATCGAAATATTCCGTAGCACGCGGACATCCGCTTCCCGCCAGCAGTCCACTGGAAGAACAAATGGTAACTTTTTTCACGGAATCCGGAGCGGTGAACTCCACATTCGGAAGATCGGCGTGAATTCGTGCCATAATCTGCTTCCAGAGAGTGTTCTGGAATGTTCGGGCATTTGCCGGGAGGATATCGTTGGAATCATATCCGCCCCATACAGCTGCTGTATAATAAGGCGTAAAGCCCGCAAACCACTTGGAACGGTCATCGTTGGTCGTACCGGTTTTTCCTGCAACACTCATGTTGTCAAGCTGAAGTGCTGTACCGGTACCGGACTTCACAACGTCTTCCATGGCGCTTGTCAGGAGGTATGCGGTGCTTTCCTTAAACACCTGAGTCTTCTGCGGAGTATTCTGCAGGAGTACATTTCCGTTTGAATCTGTGACTTTGGTGTAAAGAACCGGACGGATATACGTTCCGCCGTTAGCAATTGCGGCATATGCTGCGGTAAGCTCCAGCGGAGTGACACCGTAGGTCAGACCACCGAGTGCCATAGGCTCTACAATATCTCCGTTTTCGGACTCTACCAGAGTGGTAAAACCGAGCTGCTTTACATAGTCAAATGCCACGCGCGGCGTGATCTGCTGAATGGTCTGTACAGCCACAGTGTTGATGGACTGTGCAATTGCGTAGCGGATCGTAACATCACCGCTGTAAGTGCCTGTTGCATTGCGTACCGGCTGCCCGGTGCTGTATGTTGTCGGCTCGTCCTCTTTGACAGTGGCAAGTGTAATTTTATCCAGCTCCAGCGCCGGACCATAGGTGGAGAGGATCTTAAAGCAGGAACCCGGCTGATGCGGGGTGTCTGTCGCACGGTTCAGTGTAAGGCTTCCGGTTTTCTTGCCGCGGCCTCCGACGATACCCTTTACGTATCCGGTATGCTGATCGATGATTACCATGGCAGACTGCGGCTGCGGGATATAATTGCAGCGTTCTGCCAGGATGGTATCTCCTTCAAACAGAACCGCATTTTTGTAGTCGGCAACGTATGCTGCGGCTTCCTCTTCACTGTCAAAGAGCAGATCAAAGTCGGGATCTACATTCTCCCGGTAGTATGACTGCAGCATTTCCTGACTGTGATTTTCTACAGTTCCGTCTGCCTTTGTGACAGAAAGCGCCCAGTCGAGAGAAATCTGCGTTCCTTCGGGGAAATTTGCCTCATTCTGATACTCCTCATCCATGATGGCCTGAATTTCCGGATCCTGAGTGCTGTAAATCTTCAGACCGCCGCTGTAAATTGCATTGGCAGCCTGTTCTTCGGTGTATCCGTTAAGTGTAATCAGATCCTCCTTGATTTCACTCAGCAGTTCGTCCGTAAAATAAGAATACGGCTGTGAATCTGTCTGCGTGGAGTCATGCTCCTGGATGCGGTCATAAACCGGATCGGCCAGTGCTTCCTGGTATGCCTCCTCAGTAATATAGCCCTGATCCAGCATCTTCTCCAGAACTGTGGCACGCCGTTCCGCGTTGTATTCAGGATGTGAAATCGGATTGTATCTCGTAGGACTCTGCGGAATCGCGGCGAGCACCGCACACTCGGAAAGAGTCAGATCCTTTGCATCCTTGTCAAAATACCGCTTGGATGCCGCCTGCACGCCGTATGCGCCGGCGCCGAGGTTGATTGTATTGAGATAGTTCTCAAGGATAACAGCCTTCGCATCCTTGCCCTGCGCAGTCAGAGTCTCTTCAAGTTCCAATGCAAGGAACTGCTCCTGGAACTTACGGATAAAACGCTCGATTTTTCCCTCATTCGTCCAGTTGGTAAAGACATTATTCTTCAGAAGCTGCTGCGTCAGTGTACTGGCTCCCTCATCAAAATTGAAGCCGCTGGTCACGCCCTTGACAAAGGCACGCAGGATACCGCGCAAATCGATACCGTTGTGCTCGTAGAAGCGCTCGTCCTCAATTGCTACGATCGCGTGCTGCATATCCAGCGGGATCTGATCAATAGGGATGGAGATTCGGTTCGAACCGCTGTCTGCATCAGTCAGTTTCTGCACCTGATTTCCTTCTGCATCATAAATAAAGGTCGCCTGTCCTGCGGGAGCGATATTGACCTCTGAGATGTCCGGTGTATTATCGATAATTCCTCGGAATGCACCGACAGCGGTACAGACGCCGATAAAACCGACAGCAATCAGAGAAAGAAATAGAACACGCAGGGCCGAGACGCCAGCCTTCTTCCCCACCATGGTGGAAGAGGAGGTCAGCTTCTCGCGCTTCTTTGCGACGTCATTTTTTCCATAACGCATGTATTTTCCTCCTTATATTATCTGCATGAGGTATTTTTTTGATCTCTTTGCCTCTTGTATTATACCAAATCCCAAAATTGAATGAAACCCTAAACATAGAAAACCAAAAAATCTTCACAATTTCTTAATGTACATGGTAAAATAATGAGCAAAGATTAAGAAAGGATGATCTGTATTTTATGTTAGAGCATTATAAAACCATTTATCAAGGGGGCGAGGGGGAGATTATTGAGAAGAAATCCCGCTTTATCGCCACTGTTCGACTGACGAAGACAGAAGAGGAGGCACTTGCATTCATTGAGGAGATGCGTAAGAAATACTGGAATGCGACTCATAACTGTTTTGCGTATGTGATCGGAGAGCGCAGAGAGCTCGTGCGCTGCAGCGATGACGGTGAACCGAGCGGTACGGCAGGGCGCCCGATGCTGGATGTGCTGCTGGGAGAGGAACTTTATAATACAACAGTGGTGGTTACGCGGTATTTCGGGGGAACTCTGCTGGGAACGGGAGGACTTGTGCGCGCATACTCAAAAGCGGTGCAGGAAGGACTGGCGCAGAGCCGGATTGTGGACAAGCAGTACGGTGTGCTGCTGGAGATACTCACGGACTATAACGGAATAGGGAAAATTCAGTATCTGATCGGACAGAGAGGTCTTACGACGATGGAGTCGGAATATACCGACCGGGTACGGCTTACTGTGCTTGTGCCGAAGGGAAATCTCGAAGAGGTGAAAGCGGAACTGACGGAAGGAACCAATGGAAGAGCCAGAATGAGAGAAGAGAAGGAGCTTTATTACGCAGTGCTGGACGGCGAAGTGCTCAC
Source organism: uncultured Lachnospiraceae bacterium (assembly GCA_944375815.1). Classification (GTDB taxonomy): domain Bacteria; phylum Bacillota; class Clostridia; order Lachnospirales; family Lachnospiraceae; genus Egerieimonas_A. Next base: position 16,098 of record CALWBA010000040.1, read on the forward strand.
CTGGGATGAATAAGATAAGAGGCTCCCTGCGGAGCCTCTGACTGTCTGAAAGAATCAGCACTTCTCCGGCGCCGGATACTCTACGCCGAATGTCTCTACTGTGATTGTGTCGATGCCCTGCGGCTCAAGCGGACGATCAGAGTAGTCTGTGCGGGTCTGAGCGATCTTATTTACAACGTCCATACCCTCTGTTACTTTTCCGAATGCCGCATAAGCGCCGTCCAGATGCGGAGCATCCTCGTGCATGATGAAGAACTGGGAACCCGCTGAATCCGGATGCATAGCGCGTGCCATGGAGAGAACGCCGGCAGTGTGCTTTAAATTGTTTTCAAAGCCGTTCTGCGCGAACTCGCCCTTGATTGTGTAGCCGGGACCGCCCATTCCGTTTCCGTTCGGGCATCCGCCCTGAATCATAAATCCGGCGATGACACGGTGGAAGATCAGTCCGTCATAGAACTTGTCTTTTACAAGGCTGATAAAATTGTTGACTGTGTTCGGAGCGATTTCCGGGTAAAGCTCCGCCTTGATGACGTCGCCGTTGTCCATAGTTATGGTAATAATTGGGTTTGGCATGATAAGCCCTCCTTTTCCTGACAGTGATCCGGACAGCCAGGCTGCCGGTTAAATTATTATAGCGCGCAATGCAGCAGGGCGCAAGAGCCATATTGTATCCGGGCGAGGGCTGTGCTATACTCTGTAAGAACAAGTACAGCGTATCAGGAGGAAGATTGAAAATGCATAGTAGAGGGTATCCATTCCCTTAAGCGCATGACAAACAAGCCATCTTTCGGTGGCTGCTTTAAAAATTGAATATTGAATAGTTAAGGTTATGCAGTTGCTGACTTGATCTTATAACCTTGGTCTC
>CALWBA010000041.1 GCA_944375815.1 uncultured Lachnospiraceae bacterium
AGATGAGATATCCCATTCGAAAGAAGTAAGACCCCTTGAAGACGACGAGGTAGATAGGTTAGAGGTGGAAGTACAGCAATGTATGGAGCTGACTAATACTAATCGGTCGAGGGCTTGACCTGAGCACAGAAGAAGTGCGAAGGTCGTTCGATAGAACGAAGTGAAATCGAACTTCCTTATGGTCTTTGTTTACGAAACGGTTAAGAATGATGTTTGAGTGTATGCGGTTTTGAAAGTATATAGTAAGCAGGAGATACAGCGATGTATCTCTTTTTTTCAATTTAAAAATATTTCCTGATGAATGAGCTCATATAGGAGGAATTAAAATATGGAGAAAAAATTTCGTTTTGGAATTATGGGAGCGGGGAATATCGCGGAGGAATTCTGCCAGTCTGTAGAAAAAACCGGGATCGCGTGTGTAGCGGCGGTGGCAGGCAGAACACCTGGAAAAGCGGCACGGCTGGCTGAAAAGTATGGAATTGCTGCTTCATATCAGGATTATGAGGAGATGCTCAAACATGAAGAGCTCGATGCGGTTTACATTGCCGCTACTACGAATGCTCATTATACTCTGACAATGCTCTGTCTGGATTACAGAATGCCGGTTCTGTGTGAAAAAGCAATGTTTACAAATTCCAGGGATGCACAAGAGGTATTTCTCAGATCACGTCAGATGGGAGTGTTTGTGATGGAAGGAATGTGGAGCCGTTTTCTTCCAAAGATGGAGCAGGTTCGCCGCTGGATTTCTGACGGTAAAATAGGGAACATCCGGTTTGCCTCTGTGGACATTGGGTTTCGTGCGTCGGCTAACCCGGAGAACAGATATTTTAATCGGGCACTGGGAGGCGGAGCTATGTATGACTTAACGGTTTACTGCTATGATATTCTTACTGCCATCATTCAAAAGCCAATCAGAGATATCCAGATTCAGTCGGTCTGGACAGACACGGACGTGGACGCGCAGGAACAGATTCTGCTGCAGTTTGAAGGCTGCCAGGCAAGAATAAGTGCAACCTTCCTGGCAAATGTGGATAACAGGGCAGTATTCTACGGAGAAAAAGGGAAAATCGTAATGGAATTCCCTCATTTTGGCCGCGGCTGCAGTCTGCATATCGAAGGACAGGAACCGGAGTATTTTGAGGACAGTGAGGAGAAAGGATTTGTTTATGAGATCCGGGAGGTGGTGGAATGTGTCCGCCATGGCAAGATTGAGAGCGAAACTGCACCTCACAGCATGACGCTGGAGGCATCACGGCTGTACGATCAGATTCTGGCTTCCAGAGAGACAGCAGAGCGCATCTGCCTGCTGTCCTCTGTCAGCAACTAATTGAGATTATAGAAAAAGAAACAGGAGGATGGATCATGGGGTGTCTGGGTAATATATTATGGTTTATTTTTGGAGGATTTCTCAGCGGTTTCAGCTGGATATTGGCAGGAATGCTGTGGTGCGTGACGATTGTGGGTATTCCGGTGGGAGTACAGTGCTTTAAATTTGCTTCACTTTGCTTTTTCCCTTTTGGGAAGGAGATACATTATGGAGGGGGAGCCGGATCACTGCTGTTGAATATTTTGTGGATTGTGGTAACAGGACTGCCGCTTGCTTTGGAATCTGCGGCGCTGGGCTGTCTGTTGTGTATAACTATTGTAGGCATCCCATTCGGGCTGCAGCACTTTAAGATTGCAAAACTGGCTCTGATGCCTTTTGGGGCGGAAGTTATCTGAATGAAAAACTGTGAAGCAGGCATAGGAAGCCGTGTTCGATTCCTATGCCTGCTTCAGTTTTTCTAACAGAGAAGATTTATTTATAATCTTTCATATACTCACCATGAGCATCAATTAACTCATCGCACATACGCACAATTTCGTCAATACTGAGTACAGCGGCGGTATGCGGATCCAGCATTGCAGCCTGGTAAATTTTGCTGCGGTCTTTGGTGGCAGCAGCTTCAATGGCAAGCAGCTGGGAATTAATGTTGGTGCGGTTCATTGCAGCCAGCTGTTCGGGAAGACGTCCTACTTTTACAGGATGAACGCCGCGCGCATCGATATAGCAGGGAACTTCTACGCAGGCCTCAGAAGGCAGATTTTCGATATACCCGTTATTTATAACATTTCCGCCGATCTTATAAGGACGATTGGTTACAATAGCTTCCATAATATAGGATGCATATTCGTTGGAACGTTCGTGTGTGATTTTTCCATCCTTCAGAATGTCATCCCGTTCCTTCTTCCAGCCTTTGATCTGTTCGATGCAGCGTCTGGGATATTCATCAAGAGGAATATTATACTGCTCGATAAGATCCGGTCGGTCTTTCTTTATAAAGAAAGGATTATACTCCGCATTGTGTTCGCTGGATTCTGTACAATAATAGCCCAGACGGTGAATATATTCATAGCGAACCATATCATGATGCTTCTCGGAAGAAGATTTTGCGGCTTCATTTTTTTCGATTGCACGGCGGCGAATTTCCGGATACAGATCATTGCCGGATTTATCACGAATATCCAGAAGCCATCCCATATGATTGATTCCGGCAATCAGCTCTGTACGCCCCTCAAGTTTGTCTTCCATTCCAAGATCTTTCAGAAGTGTATCAGAACAGCACTGAACACTGTGGCAGAGACCTACGGTACGGATTTTGGTATAGCGCTGCATATATCCGGTCAACATGGCCATTGGATTGGTATAGTTGAGAAATAATGCATTGGGGCAGACTTCTTCCATATCTTTTGCAAACTCAGCAAGAACGGGAATGGTGCGCAGAGCACGCATGATACCGCCGATGCCCATGGTATCTGCAATTGTCTGCCTTACTCCGTATTTTTTTGGAATTTCAAAGTCCGTGATTGTACAGGGATCGTATCCGCCGACCTGAATGGCATTTACAACAAAGTCTGCACCGCGTAAAGCATCTTTACGATTTTCCACGCCCAGATATGTTTTGATGACAGCACGATCCTGATTGACATTATGATTAATTGCACTTAAAATAATTTTAGAGTCATTCAAGCGTTCTTCGTCAATGTCATAGAGAGCAATTTCGCTTTCGCAAAGCGATGGGGTACACATACAGTCGCCTAGCACACTTCTTGCAAATACAGTACTTCCCGCACCCATAAATGTAATTTTGATCATAATGCGCATCTCCTTGTTATTTGATTTAATGATATGTTCATTATAAAAACTCGGACTGCAAAAAACTATGCCTTATGTTTCAAAAAATTGTTATTATGTTTCTTAATATGAAAAGTGGGATATGGGTAATGATATGGAGAACAGTTTGAGAAAAGAAGGGGGATAATTCTGATGAAGACATCTCTGGAACTATTATATGCGGGCAGAGCGCAGTGTGAGGCAGGGCATAGCTTCGGACCGGCCATACGACCGCATTACCTGCTGCATTTTATCCTGGAGGGAAGAGGAAGATATCAGACAGCGCAGAAGATATATCATCTGCAGAAAGGTCAGGCCTTTCTGATTAAACCGGGAGAGAGCACCTATTATGCTGCAGACCGCAGAGAGCCATGGCGTTATTGCTGGATCGGAATCGGAGGAAGCAGCGCCCAGGAAATTATAAAAAGCTGTGATTTTGGAAGCGAAGGGTATATCTATGAGGGAATCCAGGAAAATGAAATAGATAGACTTGCGGATAGAATTGTTGACTTGTTTCAGGATTATGAAAAAAATGAATTGGAAATACTGGGAGATCTGTACCATCTGTTTGCGCGGTTCAGGAAAAAAGAAAAAGTGATTCTGGTTAATGCAGAGCAGAAATACCTGGAAAAAGCCTATGAATATATCCGCAATAATTACAGCTATCCTGTAAAAATAAGCGGCATTGCGCGATATATTGGAATAGACCGAAGCTATCTATATAAACTGATGATGGAAGAACTTCACATGGCACCGCAGCAGTATCTGATTGAATATCGTCTGAACCAGGCAAAAGAGATGTTGAAAAATCATGAGATGACAGTTACGGAAATTGCATATTCCTGCGGATTTAAGGACGCTCCGGCTTTTTGCAGACATTTTAAAAAAAGGAATGGAATGACGCCAAAGGAGTACAGAAATCGAGTAGGAGGAATTTCTCCTAAATGAGAAATTCCGACCTCTCACACCACCGTACATACGGTTCCGTATACGGCGGTTCAATCAACTTAACAAGTAACTCACCTTTCGGTG
>CALWBA010000042.1 GCA_944375815.1 uncultured Lachnospiraceae bacterium
AAGACCTTCCACGCTTACCATTTCTAATGTATTCCGTTCTGATTCTTTTCTCACCAACATACTTTTCACCTCTATATCATTATATCAAAAAAAGCCAGCTAATGCTGACCTTTTTTGACAGTCTGAGAGGGAGGGCAGACGCCCTCCCTCTATAAATATTATTTTATTGCAAATCATATTTTACAACATCCATTGCCACTGTACCGTCTGCAAAAAAGGAAATCCCATCCGCCGTCAGATCAGTATATATGGTTGCGCTCAGCACATGTTCGCCGTCATTGACAAAAATCTCAGCACTGAAATTGTCCAAGATAATTCTCAGCTTTATTCTTCCTGCATCGCTTCGCACCAGGCTTCTGCGCTGATGAATGATCGCCCTTCGGGAGCCGGAGAATTTCCGGTCAATTTTCAGGATAGATTCGTGCGGGCGGAAACTTACGGCCGTGTGATATATTTCATTCTGCGCAAACCGCACAGCAAACTTCCTGTATATTTCTCTCTCATCTGCAGGACGCAGCGTCAGTTCTATGTCTGCCCGGCGCCCTTTCATTCCGTCCAGGCGAATCACATCCCGGAACACCACATTCTCATAGCTGACCTTATTTTTTCGCAGGGATTCCAGCTCCCGTACAGGTTTCTGTATCAGACGTCCATCTCGTACAGACAGCTCTCTTGGGAGGCTCATCTGTCCGAACCATGGCTGTTCAGGGGAATGCAGATTACAGGTATCCCAGTTCTGCATCCACCCGATCATGATTCTTCTTCCATCCGGTGTCAAAACCGTCTGCGGCGCATAGAAATCAATCCCATAGTCAATTGCCTGGTTTGTTTCCTCTAAAAACGTATCTGTTTCTTTTTCGTAATTTCCAATCAGGCAAAGTGTTCCGTTTCCATTGTGATATTCAAATCCCTGCGGCAGCATATCCTGCGGACTTACAAGCAAGACCTGTTTTCCGTCCAGTTCAAAGAAGTCCGGGCACTCCCACATTCTTCCAAAACGTCCTTTATTTTGAATCAGGATCTTTTCAAATTTCCAATGTATACCGTCAGGGCTGCCAAACAGCAGGATCTGTCCGTCCTTTTCCGGTGTGCAGCTTCCCACTACGCATCGGAAACTTCCATCTTCCATCTGCCACAGCCGCGGATCACGAAAATCGTATCTGCTGCTGTTCTCCGGAAGATTACTGCTGTCCAGAACGGGATTCTGTCCATACTTTACGTAGTCTGTCCCATCTCCGAATGCTATGCACTGCGTCTGCACTCCCAGACTGCTTCCGTCCGGCTGTGTCTCATTAACGACACCTGTATACATCAGAAGCTGTCTGCCATCCTTCAGGGTGACGGCGCTTCCTGAGAAGCAGCCGTCCCTGTCAAAGTCGCTGTCCGGCGCAAGAGCCGCCGGTAAATATCTCCAGTGCAGCAGATCGCCGCTTACCGCATGACCCCAGTGCATTGGTCCCCAATGCGAATCATACGGATGATACTGATAAAACATATGGTATTCCCCGTTGTAATAAGAAAAACCATTCGGATCGTTCATCCAGCCGACCCGGGCAGACAGATGAAATTCCGGACGGGCTTCCCCCGCGTTCTGTCTTTCTCTCATCTCTTCATATTTTCTGGCATCGCGTAAAACCCGACTCATTGATTCCATCTCCTCAAAATTATTCCGCCATCTCTTCTTCATAGCGGTCATATGCATCCTGATATACTTTCAGAAGTTCTTCCATGCCGCAGCTGTTTGTCAGGGTGTCGATATATGCTTCCCACTCCTCATCACTCGGACCGCCGTTTTTCAGCCACAGTCCCTCCTGCTCGGATACCGTATTCTCAAAATCTGTCTTGTACATATCAATCGTATCCAGTTCTTCCTCTGTAAACACACAGTCGATCGGATAGCTTTCCGTATTCTCTACGTACGGCATCCAGAAATCATTCAGATCTGTCAGTCTCTCCTGTGCGCGGCTCTCCAGTTCGAATACGCTGTTATAATAATCACTGAGAATCAGTTTCGGACCGTATACTTCATACTCGCCCTTCAGCTCTCCTGCACTTTTTCCAAACTTCGTCTGGCTTTCTTCGTCAGTAATACTCTTCCACACACCGTTTTCATTCTGCTCTGTGAAATACGTTCCGATTGGTCCATACTGAAGCTGCATCACATTCTCCGGATCATACCACTGATCAAAGAACTTCAGCAGATTGACCGGACTCTCACATGCACTCGTTATGCTTAAATTTCCGCTGTTTGTAGCTCCGCCGGAGCGAACCGTTACATTATGCGTACCATCCGGGCCATCTAAAATCGGCAGAAATACATAGTCATCCGCATACTCTCCCATTAACTCGTCAATATACCACCAGGTAGAAACGCCGACATATCCCTGAGAGCACTTCGACATCAGCTGCGTATCATCCTGGCTGAACATTTCCGGATCCATAAGGCCTTCCTCATACCAGTCATGAAAATACGTGAGAGCTTCGCGGTAATTCTCATCTGCACAGACAAACTCTGCTTCTCCATCCTTATTTAACACAAGATCGTTGATCACGTCATTCGGCCAGTTTGTAAAGCCGAATCCTGCATAAAAGATATTCTGTCCCCAGCACCACTGGTCAAATCCTGTGCTCATTGGGATTGTAGATCCAGGATCATTTCCGTAATACCTGGCACTCATGTCATTTTCCTTAAAAGCGACTAAAGCATCGTGCAGTTCATCCAGAGTCGTCGGCACTTCCAGTCCAAGCTCATCCAGCCACGCTTTATTAATCATACTGAACTGCGGAATCGTATAAATGTTATAGTCCTCTTCTGCTCCAATTGCAGCAGTTCCCATTTTTTCTCCAGCCGGAAGTCCGTAAATGCATCCGTCGCTCATAGTAATCGCCGTACGGATTTCAGGATGTTCTTCAAGGATCTTTGTCAGATTGGGCATGTATTCCTCTGTTATATAAGGCGTCAAATCAATAAATGTTCCATCCTGCCCATAATTGGTCAGGTCATAATTGCTGAAGCCCACACCCATAAACGCATCCGGATACTCGCCGCCGGCAATTCGGATATTGACCTGTTCAGCCAGAGAATCACTCATACAATTCCATTCTATCTTAATTCCTGCCTCATCCTGCATCTTATTGAGCACTTCGTTATTCTCATACCCTGAACTGAGCGCGCTGATACCACCCATAATTGAGAATTCTGTCTGATCTGTATTTTCATTGGCCACTCCGGGCTCTACATTATTCTTGCTCTTTTCCCCGCACGAAGACATCGAAAGAACCATAGACGCTGCAAGCGTACCGACTGCCGCTCTTTTCCATAAATTACTTTTTCTCATATAAATCTCCTTTCCTTCACTAAATCATACCGCTTCTTAACCCTTTACCGCTCCGGCCATAAATCCTTTTTCAAAATACTTCTGCACAAAAGGATAAATAATCAGCATAGGAACAGCTGCCACGATCATAGATGAGAATTTAATCAGTTCTGTTAACTTGTTCAGCTCAGCATATCCTCCGGAAATCGTGCTTGCCTGGCTTGCGCTGGCTGAACTCTTGATCAGGATATTTCTCAGAATCAGCGGAAGCGGATGGCTCTCCGGATCCGGCAGATAAATCATCGCTGTAAACCAGTCATTCCAGTATGCCACCATACTGAATACAACCATAACCGCCATAATAGAACGGCTCAGAGGTACAACAATTCGGATAAATGTTGTCCACTTAGATGCTCCGTCTATTTCTGCTGCCTCAATCATCTCTTTCGGTATACTGTTCTCAAAAAAATTTCTGACAATGATCATATTTCCCACTGCGACACCGCCCGGAAGGAAAAGTGACCACATGCTGCCAATCAGCCCCGTTGATTTAACAATTAAATATGTCGGAACCAGACCGCCTCCGAAATACATGGTTATAATAAAGAAAATGCTCAGGAACTTCCTTCCCGGCAGTTCTCTGTTGCTGAGCGGATACGCCGTAAGATAAATCATCACCACTGAAAATACCGTACCTATCACCGTGTATTTAATCGTATTCAGATATCCTGTAACAATACTGCTGTCTGCAAATACCGCCTTGTATCCATCCAGTGTAAATCCGCTTGGAAGGAAGAAAGTTTTTCCGGCATAAACATCATATGGGTTTGATACTGAAGCGATCAGCACATAATACAGCGGATATGCAATAACCAGGAGTATCGCAATACAGAACACAACCAGAACGATATCGCTGGTACGGTCAGAAATTCCCGTTGTTCGTCCGTTATTCCGACTGGTTTTGGCAATAGCTTTCATATTGCACCTCCTATACAAAACTTACATCATCTGACATTTTGCTGCAGATCTTATTGACGATGATCAGCAGAATGATATTGACAACTGTGTTAAACAATCCGACTGCCGTAGAGTAGCTGTACTTGGCGTTTTCAATACCCTGCTGGTAAACGTACACCGCTATCACGTCGCTGGTCGCTTTATTCAGATCCGTCTGCAGAAGCCATACTTTTTCAAACCCTACGTTCATCAGATTTCCGGCGCTCATAATCAGCATCAGAACGATGGTCGGAATCAGCTCCGGAATATCAATATGACGAATTCTCTGAAACACCGAAGCTCCGTCTATCTTCGCTGCCTCATACTGTGTTGTATCGATGTTTGACAGAGTCGCCATGTAAACAATCATTCCCCATCCTGCATCCTGCCAGATTCCCGATGCAATATAAATTGTACGGAAGGCTGATGCCTCTGTAAGGAAGTCTATATTTGTCCCCATCAGCAGATTGATCAGTCCGCCCGATGGACTCAGGAATATACGGATCATACCGCATACAACCATAATGGAAATAAAGTGCGGCGCATAAAGAACAGTCTGTACAACCCGCTTAAATCGATGGAATCTCAGCTGGTTAATCATTAATGCAAGAATAATCGGGATCGGAAAGCTCCACAGCAAACTGTAAAGACTCAGAAGTACTGTATTTTTAATCATACGGATACAATTTGGAGAACTGAAAAATCTCCGGAACCATTCAAGCCCAACCCATTCACTTCCGAACATTCCCCTGCTGGCTTTATAATCCCTGAACGCGATCTGTATGCCATACATAGGCACATACTTATATATGATCGTGACAGCAAGGGGAATCAGCAGCATGGCATATAACTGCCAGTTCGATACCAGCCGCCTCTTCAGCGTTTTTCGCCCCATAACTGCTGCGGGCGCAGCAGTCTGTTTTGCTTTTTTCATATGCTCTCTCCTTTCTTTTGAGGCAGAATTCTGTTTCATAATGCGCATTTTCGTGAAACGTTATTTTGCTTGTGCCATTACAATAGCACTACTCCCGTTCAGTGTCAATATGTATTGCGCTGTATTTTTGTATATTTCGCCCAATTCATTACATTTTCACAAATGAATTTATGGGTATTTGTGCGTTATGATGATTATGTAACGTTTCATGTATCTTTTTATTTTTTAGTTCTTTACAAATCATTTCTTACGTTTTATAATATTTTCAGAAGGGAATTATCCCTAAAATCACTGGATTTTCTTACAATTCTTTTTGAATATTGACACGGATATGAAATTGTTCATGGTTTTTCATGAATTAGAGGAGGCATCTATGAAAAAGGAAAATTCCGCACCGACAATGAAAGACGTAGCACGGGAAGCAGGAGTTGCTCTCGGCACAGTATCAAAGGTTGTCAACGGGCTGCCTGTAGGGGAATCTTACAGGCTCCGCGTCGAAGAAGCAATCAGGAAGTTAAATTATCAGATCAACAGCTACGCTCAGGGTTTAAAAGCAAACAAGACATATACAGTCGCTTTGCTGATTCCCAATACAAGAGAACCTTTCTTCGGGCTTTTAGCATACCATATTAATCTGGCGCTTTTAAAAAGACACTACCGAATGCTTCTTCTTTGTACCGATTCCGACTCCGCGCAGGAACAGGAATATATCACAATGGCACAACAGAATAAAGTAGACGGCATTATTGGTCTGACTTACAATCCCGATCTGATCATAGAGGAGAATACCCCTTTTGTTTCTGTCGATCGTTCGCTGGGGCCGAAAATCCCGTGTGTTGCCTGCGATAATTTTGCAGGAGGACAACTCGCCGCTGAGAAACTGGCAGATCTCGGATGCCGCCATGTTGCATTTCTTCGCGCCGGCTCCGCACTGAACAATGAACCCAACAAGAGAAAAGCCGGTTTCGAAAACGGATGTCTTTCCCGTTCGCTTACTTACGAAATGAAAATCATTAACGACGGGGATTCCTACGAAGAATTTGAAGTGTTTTTGAAAGAACACATATCGGAAGGAAAACTTGCATTTGACGGAATTTTCTGCGTGAATGACGGACTTGCGCACTTTACCCGCAATGCACTCTCCCGTCTGGGCGTACGCGTTCCCCAGGACGTTCAGCTTATCGGGTTTGACGGAACCAGATATTTCGGAAATTCCAACTATATCTGTTCCACTATTGTGCAGCCTGTTGCAGAGATGGCAGAAATTTGCGTTGAACTGCTTTTTCAGGAGAGCATGACAACAAAACCGCCGCTCGTCTGTCTGCCAGTCACATACGCTTGCGGAGGAACCACCCTGGATTCCGATTTTGCAGAGCCAGACCAAACATAAGGAGACTTTTCATGCCAGATTTCATACAATACCTCCCCGCAGCAGGCGTATGCCTGTTAGCTGCCGTGATTATTTGCCTGCTGCTCCGACTGCGGAAAGAAAATTATTATCCTTATTCCGCAAAACTTCTTCTCACTAAACGGGAATATAAATTTTATCTTCTTCTGCGCCGGGAAGCAGATCGAAACCATTGTCTTATTTGCCCGAAAGTAGGATTAAAGGATCTTCTGGCCGTGACAGATCAAAAAGAGTATATGAAATATTTTCATAAAATCTCTCAGAAACATGTGGACTTCGTAATCTGCGATTACGACTTGCGAGTGCTCTTTGCACTTGAACTGGATGACAGCACCCACGATTCAAAAGAGGCCAGAGAACGAGACCGCTTCAAGAATCGTGCTTTTGCCGCGGCAAACATCCCCCTGAAGCGAATCAGAGACTTTGACGAGCAAAGCATCCGGGACTTATTTCAGGACGTTTAATTAACCGCATGGAAAGAGGCTGCACATCCAAAAATATGCAGCCTCTTTTGTTTTATATAACAATATCATATTTACTGATCTGCGCACAGATCTCTCCCTCTGCACGGAAAGTAATTTCTCTTGCCTGCATCGGGGTAGTTATAACAGATGTCATGGCGCTTTCTCCGTCATTCGCAAAGATTTCCACAGAATACTTATCCAGCAGGATCCTGATCTTCACTTCTCCATCACGGTTTCGCACGACCATATCTCTTTTGCAGACAACATCCCTATACAGTCCCGAATACGTTCTGTCAAAGCTAAGAACCTCCTCATCAAAGTCATAGACAATCCTGGTGCTGTACTTTTCGTTTTTCGCAACACAGACTTCCATTTTTCCGGAGGAACCTTTTTTTGTCTCTATCACAAGATCGACCATTCTGCCCTCTATACCTTCCAGGCTGCTGCTTTCTTCAGAAAGCACTATTTCCCGGACTGTATAATTCGCGTAATACCGCTGCAGTTCTCTGACAGGATTTTGGTATACTCTGCCATTTTTTACAGATAACTCCCGGGGAAATGTCATCATACCCGACCACTTTCCTTTCCCGGTCCGGATATCCGCATCCCACGATTTCATCCATGCAACCATAATCCTGCGCCCATCCTTCGTTTCCATTGTCTGCGGGGCGTAAAAATCCAGCCCGTAATCTGCTGCCTGTACGTTTTCGCGGCAAAATGTTTTCCTCTCCTTGTCATACGTTCCTGTCAGAAAGATTGCATTATTTCCATTGTGAAACTCCAGACCTTCCGCCCTCATATCCTGAGGTGATACCACAAGAATCCTTTTCTCACCCAAAGGAAAGAAATCCGGGCATTCCCACATCTTCCCATAGCGGTTCTCACATTTATCCAATATACAGTCAAACTCCCAGTCTCTCAGGTTTTTCGACCGAAACATAGCGATCTGTCCGCTGCCATCATCACTTCGACTTCCAACAACTGCATAATAAACCCCATCTTCCTTCCAGATTTTGGGATCCCGAAAGTCTTCACACACATTCCCCACCGGGATCATTTCGCTTACAATTATTGGATTTTTTTCATATTTTTCATAATTCACACCATCCCCAACTGCAAGGCACTGATTTTGCCGAATCTGTTTCTTTCCATTTTCCAGAGTCTCCTCTGATACACCGGTATACACCAAAATGTGCTTCTCCCCATCCGTCAGCGCGCTGCCGGAGAATACCCCCAGAGAATCATAATTTTTATCCGGAGCAAGCGCCGCCGGAATGTATTCCCATTTTACAAAATCCGCTGACTTCGCATGTCCCCAGTGCATAGAATCCCAGCGAGGCGCATACGGATAATACTGGTAAAACAAGTGGTATTCTCCTCCGTATTCTGAAAATCCGTTCGGATCATTCATCCATCCGGTTACGGCAGACAGATGAAATCCCGGTCTTTCCTCCAACGGTATTTCCGCAGCAGCTTCTCGCTCATATCCGCGTGCTTTTTCCAACATTTCACTTTGCATACTTAATTTCCTCCTGCTGTTTCTTCCTGCAAAGATTTCTGATAATCTTCAAAGTATTTCTGCTTAATCGCAAGGTAATCAGACAGACCGTATTCCTCCAGCTTTTCCAGGTACACATCCCATTCTTCTTCAATGCCTCCATTTAAGATCCAATCCGCCTTCTTTTGCTGAACATATTTTTTAATGTCTGTATCATACTGAGAAACCTTATTCGTATCCTCTATATTCATAAATACGTTGGGATATACATATTTACTGTTCATGTCTTTCAAATACGTCTCATGCATATTGTCAAGTCTCCATTTCGCATCGTCAGGCATGGTTACATAAACATCATAATACTCATTCAGTACCGCAAGAGGACCATTGACAGACTGCGCCTCCCTGACTTCTACCGGAGATTCATCGCCCAGCGGTAAATGTTTCAGCATCTTTCCTCCCTCTGCATTTGTGCTGAGTTCAAAAATATTCGGCGCATCCTTTTCGCCATACGTTCCCCAGTTGTTCTGCGGAGACTGTAAAGGCGCATACATCTGATCAATCCACGCTGCCGCCAGAGCCGTATCTCTGCAGCTTGTGGTAAGAACACATCGTCCTCGATCATAACCACTTGTTTCACTTGCATTCTGACGGGTAATGTTAACCAGACCATCCGGTCCCGCAAGAGCCGGCAGCATAACATAATCATCATAGTTATCAATATTGGCCGGATCCCAGGTAAAGAACAGTCCATATCTGTGATTCTTTCCTTTTGCCACATAAGTAGACCAGACCTGGGTAAAAGCTTCCGGATCCACAAGATCTTCTTCTACAAGTTTATGAAGCCACTCGATCCCTTCCTTATAACCTTCCTGCACCGGAGTATAAATAACTTCTCCCTCATCGGTAACCGCAAAATGATCAGGCGTATCGCCGTAACCTTCCCCGAAACCATTGATCAGAAACGCGGGATCCTGGTCACCGTTATTGACGATAAACGACATGGGAATAATATCTCCTTCTATTTCAAACTCCTGCTGAATCTCATCCGCATGATCCCGGAAAGCAATCAATACATTTTCCAGCTCATCTACTGTTTCCGGAACCTCAAGTCCAAGAAAATCAAGCCACTTTTTATTAATATACGGTATGTCTCCGATAGCCTGTATGGCTTCTTTTCCCTCTCCCAGCTGCTCAATCCACGGGAATGCGTAGATATGTCCATCGGGAGCGGTACTCATTGTCCTGTATTCCGGATACTTATCAAATACCGCTTTCAAATTCGGCATATATTTATCAATCAGATTTTCCAGCGGAATAATAATTCCCTGTTTCGCATATCTAAGCAGGTCATAATCGCTCATTCCGGCTGTAAACAGCCCATCGGGTAAATTCCCGAACTGTGCCAGTGCCAGGTTTTTCTTATCCGCAAACTGATCGCTCACAAAGCAAGTCCAATCAATATGTACGTTTGTCTGCTCCTCAAGTCGCTGAAAAATCAGTCTTTCATTAGGATCCTGTGTTGTGGTCGCAGGCGCATTTGTAATAAAAGAAAGTTCCTTCTTTTCTTTTAGCGGAAATGCAACATCCTCTACCGGAGTATCAGGATCTATATCCGCTCTCTGGGCACTTTCTCCTCCTTTACATCCTGCCGTCGAAAGAATACATGCTGCCGAAAGCCCAATGCACAGTAACCGTTTGAACTCTTTTTTCATTTTTTCTTGCCTCCTTACCCTTTGATAGAACCGACCATAATGCCTTTATCAAAATATTTCTGGAAAAACGGATACATTACCAGCAGCGGAAGGCTGGATACTACGATCGTCGCATATTTTAACAATTCCGCTACCTTTGCCATTTCTGCTGTACTCTGAATATCTGCAATCATGCCCGGCTCCGGTGTATTCTGTACCAGGATAGATCGAAGAACAAGCTGCAGCGGCTGAAGCTCTGCATCATTTAAATAAATCATCGCATCAAAATAACTGTTCCACATACCTACAAAAGTCCACAGGGCAAGCACTGCAATAATCGGTTTGCAGACCGGAAGCATAATTTTAAAGAAATGCCGCACTTCATCCGCACCGTCAATGGCAGACGCCTCTCTTAATTCTCCCGGAATAGACTGGTAATACGTCCTCGCCAGAATCATATTCCAGACATTAAACGCCCCCGGAATCAGAATCGCCCAGACCGTATTTACCATTCTTAAGTTATTAATCAGAATGAACGTCGGAATTAATCCGCCTCCAAAAAACATGGTAATAATAAAAATAGCATTAAAAAATTTCCTGCCTACAAATTCTTTTTTAGACATCGGATATGCCGCAAGCAAAGTTACAAGCACGGATATAGCCGTAAATGCTATGGAATAAAAGAAGGAATTGGCAAACCCTCTCCAGATCATGGCATTATCAAGAACCCTGCGATAGGCATCCAGAGTCCAGTCTTTCAGATTCAGGCTGATCCCCTGATTATTCAATACATTAGGATCCATAAATGATGCTGCCACCACGTAAACCAGCGGCACAAAAATCGCAAGCGCAAACAATCCCAGAAGAAAATATCCAATCGTCAATATAATTCTGTCTGATACCCCTAACTTTATTTTTATTCTGCTTTCCATGGTTTTCCCTCCTATAACCCTTCTCCTTCATTGAGCTTCTTCACGATCCAGTTTACCAGAATCAGGAGAATTACATTAATCACAGAGTTAAACAATCCTACCGCCGTGGAATAACCGTAATCTCCATTCAGAAGACCTATTTTATATGTATAAGTGGACAGAATTTCAGAAGCGGCCAGATTCATGTCTGTCTGCAGCGCATAAGCCTTCTCAAATCCAATACTCATAATATTTCCCGCCTGAAGGATGAACTGAATTACAATGATATTCTTGATGGCAGGAAGTTCTACATATCGTATCTGCTGAAGAATATTGGCTCCATCAATAATTGCAGCTTCTTCCAAATCTTTGCTGGCATTTGCCAATGCTGCCGTATACATAATGGATGCCCAGCCGGCTCCCTGCCAGATTCCGCTGGCAATATAAATGCTTCTGAAAGCTTCCGGCATCGTCATCCAGTTTGTGCTGATGCCCAGCGCAGAATTAATCGGCCCTACCGGCGAAAGGAACATTCGCACCATACCGCACAGAACTATGACAGAAATAAAATTAGGCGCGTAGATAAGCAGCTGTATTTTCTTTTTAATTCCCGCTTTTCTGATACGGTTCAGCAGCAAAGCGAGTATTATAGGAATCGGGAATCCCCATAAAAGTCCGAATACACTAAGTTTCAATGTATTCATTAGATAATCCATAAAGTCAGGCGAAGATAAAAAACGCCGAAAATATTCCAGTCCAACCCATGGACTGCCAAGTACACCTTCGATGACATTATAATCCTCAAAGGCAATCAATACCCCTCCCATGGGAAGGTACTTGAAAATGATGGTCAGTGCCAGTGCCGGAAGCAGGAAAATCAGATACAACTGCCAGTTTTTTCTTACATACTGCAGTTTTTCCCTCGGCGTCCGCTTCACGCCTATGGCAGCTTTCGTGGTTTGAGTTTTCATATGCATTCCTCCTTGTTTTACATTTGCACATTTCAATTAGTGTTTACGATCAGTATTTTGTGCATTTGAAATATTTGTTATGGTAATAATAGCAATTATCCGTTGAAATGTCAATAGATATTTTTACATTTTCATCATTTTTAAGTTGCATTTTGCATCTTTTGCACAACTATTTTTTTCATATTGCACCATATAGGTTTTCAAATCAATATTTATATTTTTACATTTGACAAATCATGTTTTTTACATTAAAGTAGATAATAACATGAATACTTTTGCAAGGAGTTTACAATGGGAAAACGGGTTACAATTCAAAATATAGCGGATTCCTTAGGGGTCTCGCGCAATACAGTGTCTAAGGCTTTAAATAATACAGGTGTACTTGCCGAATCCACCAGAATCAGGATATTGGAACGGGCGAAAGAAATGGGATATAAACAGTTTCTCTTCGCTCCATCACAAGATGAGTCATCCGACACTCCCATAAGAGAAATTGCGCTGTTCACGCAGAATATGCCCAGCAGCTCTCACTTTGCCTCTCAGCTTTTAAATACCTTTCAGGAAAAAATCAGTAAGGAGAGGTTTAAACTTTCTATTTTTCTTTTAAGAGATCAGGAAATTACAGAATTGCGGCTTCCTCTTGGTTTTGATGCCGAAAAATGTGAAGCAATTGTCTGCATAGAATTATTTAATTGCACTTACAGTAAGATGCTATGCGATCTCGATCTTCCTGTACTGTTTATCGATGCTGCTGCCGGTATTGATTTTTCACAGTATCGTGCGGATTTCCTTCTTATGGAAAACACAAGCAGTATTTACAATCTCACAAATGCATTTATCAAAGATGGGTGCAGAAGCTTTGCATTTGCGGGAGATATCTATAACTGTCAGTCTTTCTACGAACGCTACTGCGGCTTTTCCAAAGCTCTGCGTGACGCCGATCTGTCTGCCGCAACCACTCTGTTCCAGACAAAGAGTGCTTTTCTAAATTTGGACAATTTATGCGGGCTGATTTCTGCGCTCAGGCAGCTTCCCGAAGTTTTCATATGCGCGAATGATTTTGTGGCTATTGATTTAGTGCGTGCGCTGAAAAAGTGTTCGTATCAGATACCGAACGATGTGCGTATTTGCGGTTTTGATGATTCCAAAGAATCTAAAATTGTAGATCCTCCGCTGACCACCGTCCGCATACCAAGTTCTGAGATGGGAATCATTGCGGCAGATTTGCTTCTCTCCCGTATTCATATGAATACGTTGCCCTACAGGACTACATATGTCAAAACAGATATCCTGTACAGAACTTCCTCCTCTTTGCTGGAGAAATAACCTTTTCAGATCTTTCATCTGTTTGCATATGCTTATTACCTGAATCAAGTAGGAGGGAGTGATTAACTCCCGTCCTCTCACAGCACCGGACATACGGTTCACGTATCCGGCGCTTTCAATAGTTGACGTGCACAGACTGATAGGCTGCGGCTAAATCATAAAAGCCCCAGTTTGTCAGTCTTTCTTTACTTAACGCCCAGTTGACCGCCTTGTTTCCGGCATTGAACCAGTATCCTTTGCGGTCGTAGGCTATCGTTGCC
>CALWBA010000043.1 GCA_944375815.1 uncultured Lachnospiraceae bacterium
TAGCTCTTCGTGGGGCTTGGCAAAGCGCGCCTCCTCACTGGTGATGATTCCGGCAGGTGTCAGCTGCAGATTCCTGACTGCCTCCCGCATAAACAGATCATCACTGTTTGTCACAAAATATACCGGATCACTTATGGTTTTCAGAAACTGCTCCGCATCCTCATACATCGGAGGGCAGCACCAGTGCTCCACCATCATATCCCGCAGCTCTCCTGCATCCAGATCCGCTTCAAATTTATCAAGACATCTCTGAAGACACTCCAGCGCCAGATCATATTGCCTGCGGTATTTATCCCCCACACATTTCTGCAAAAAGCTGCCGTATTCTTTCCACCAGTATGAAACAATCTCTTCGGGGCTTTCTGCTCTGCCAGCCCGAAAGATCCGGCGTATGACCTCTTCGGAATGAGGTCCGTTTTCATATACAACCGTACCGTAAAAATCCATAAATACTGCTTTTCGCATGTTTACCGTCCTTTCGAACCCTGTTTGTCCTTTTCCATAATATAATTTGTGAGCAGAATTCCTCTCCGCTCTACCTGCTGACGCTTTACTGTTCGATATCCCCGGCGCTCAAAAAAAGGTTTTGCTGTAATCGATGCATGAACAGTAATTACGTTTCCCTCTGTCAGCTCCTCTAAAAGATCACACAGCAATGTGGCAATTCCCTGCCCCTGATATTCTCTGTGCACATACAGACGATCCAGATACCCTGTCCGATCTATATCCGCAAATCCGACAATTCTGTCATCCTCCTCCGCAATCAGAGTCTGATGTGCCTGAAAGGATTGATCCCATTTAACTAAATCAGGATTACCGTCTGCCCAGGCATCGAGCTGTTCTCCTGTATAATCCTCTGCGTTTACCGTATGGACAGTATTGTAGAACAGCTCTGCCATTTCTTTTATATCACTGCTTTGATAACTTCGAATTCTCACAGTTACTGTCCGTACTTCTCTGACTGAGACTGAATCAGAGCTATATCCTCAAAGTAGTTAATCTTCATGGCACTCTTAACCTCTGACAGTGTCTGTGCTGCCACTTCTCTTGCAGTGTCGCTTCCCTTTTTCAGCATCTCATAGATTGCCGGGATGTCTTTTTCAAATTCTTTTCTGCGGCTGCGGATTGGTTCAAGCTCCTCCTGAATGATGTTATTCAGGAACTTCTTTACTTTCACGTCTCCAAGTCCGCCTCTCTGATAATGCGCCTTGAGTTCATTCAAGTCTGCATAATCCGGAAGATATCTCTCAAAATGCTCCGGACGGCAGAATGCATCCAGATATGTGAATACGGTATTTCCCTCAATGTGTCCCGGATCGCTGACCTGAATATGCTCAGGATCCGTATACATGCTCATGATCTTCTTTCTGACTTCATCTGCGCTGTCCGCCAGATAAATGCAGTTTCCGAGAGACTTGCTCATCTTTGCTTTTCCGTCTATGCCAGGAAGTCTCATACATGCGTCATTTTCCGGCAGCAGCACCTCAGGCTCAACCAGAACCTCCTCATACACGGAATTAAACTTACGCACGATCTCTCTGGTCTGCTCAATCATCGGGAGCTGATCCTCTCCGACCGGCACCGTTGTAGCTTTAAATGCAGTGATATCTGCTGCCTGACTGATCGGATATGTGAAGAATCCGACCGGAATGCTTGCCTCAAAGTTGCGCATCTTAATTTCAGATTTTACGGTTGGATTTCTCTGAAGTCTCGATACAGTCACAAGATCCATATAATAGAAGGTCAGCTCGCACAGTTCTGCAATCTGAGACTGAATAAACAGCGTCGATTTAGCCGGATCCAGTCCGCATGCAAGATAGTCCAGCGCCACCTCTATAATATTCTGGCGCACCTTCTCCGGATTCTCGATATTATCCGTCAATGCCTGCGCGTCTGCAATCATGATAAATGTCTTGTCATACTCTCCGGAATTCTGAAGTTCTACACGTCTTCTCAAAGATCCCACATAATGGCCCACATGCAGTCTTCCTGTGGGTCTGTCTCCTGTCAGTATAATTTTTCCCATCTCTGTTTTTGCCTCCTCAGGTCAATAAAAACTCCTGCCCCATCTTAAAAGATAGGGCAGGAGAATCATTCTACGGTACCGCCTGCGCTTCATTTCTGCGAATACCATGCACGCAGGTACTCCTCCCGTTTACTTTCATCCAATTTGGATATTAGCATACTCTCAGGTCTTTGTCAATTTCCCTTTTACTGCTTTATTTATCGTTTTACAAAATACTCCTCATACCATACCAGGAAGGTGTAAATCGTCCAGATTTTTCTCCAGTTATCTGAGTTTCCTCCCACATAATCATCGAAGATTGCCTGAACTTCCTCCAGATTGAAGAACTTCTCAGCACTGCTTCCCGAGAGTTTTTCTCTCACATCCTGATTATAACGATCATCCGCCATCCAGATGCGGATCGGCACAATAAATCCAAGCTTCTTACGGAATGCAATCTCCTCCGGCAGAACCTTGGCTGCCGCTGTGCGCAGAGCCACCTTATTCTGATCGCTTGTCACCTTATATGCAGACGGCATGCGGGACGCGATGTCAAAAATTCTCATATCAGTGAGCGGCATGCGGATCTCCAGACCCGCTGCAGTACTCATCTTATCAACGTTCAGATAAATGTCTCCTTCCAGCCAGATCTGAATA
>CALWBA010000044.1 GCA_944375815.1 uncultured Lachnospiraceae bacterium
TGCCGGATGTGCTACGTGCATCTGCGGCCGGAGCAGATCCCTCTGCACGGCAGGGAACTAAGTGCGGCTGAGTGGCTGCGGATCGCCAGTGAGGCAAAGGAGGCGGGAACCACCTGGCTGTGCGTCACCGGGGGAGAACCTCTGATGCATCCTGAGTTCCCGGTGATCTGGCGGGAACTTGCGCAGATGGGATTTTTCATTACCCTGCAGACAAACGCATCGTTGATTCGAGGTGACACGGCAAAGCTGCTGGAGCGGTATCCGCCCAGGGCGGCGAAGATCACGCTGTACGGCTCCTGCAATGAGGTATACGAGCAGGTTTGCCGTGTGGAGCATGGTTTTACCCGTGCAGACGAGGGGATTCGGACGCTGCGGGAGATGAATATACCAGTACAGCTGGTCAGTACCGTGATCCGACAGAATGAGGCAGATGTGGAGAAGATGGCTTTCTACGCTTTCCGCCACAGACTGCCGTGGATGGCAACCGGAGGGATCAAGCCCTCCGCGCGCGGAGCGGACAGCAAAGCGCGGGAAGTCCGCATGCAGGAAAAACTCGACGAACAGAAGCGGCGGGAGATCCGGGTTAGAGTGCAGGGCAAGCCGGTTGACGTTAACAGAAAACCATGTACGTACTGCAGGGATTACCGGCTGGGATACTGGGTCACGTGGAATGGCGATATTCGGTTCTGCGGGTTTATGAATGAACCGAAGATACCGGTAAGAGAAATGGCATTTGCGGATGCCTGGAGGAAACTGATCCGGTTTGAGGAGAAACTGGAGTTTCCCAAGGAGTGCCGGGAATGCGAGGCAAAAGAAGTGTGCTTTAAGTGTGCGGGAACGTTGGAAGCAGAATGCGGAAGATACGATCAGGTGTCGGAAGAATTCTGCGGGAAAGCTAAGAGGTATTTTGAAGAGATAAGAAAGGAGAGTTAGGGATATGGGACAAATATATGTACCAGTAGATGCAAATGCATTAGATGGAATAATGGCATTAAACGGAAGTGGAATACAAGGGGGATTTTGGTTATCTTGGCAACCTAATGGATTTTCAGGTGTTGAATGGTATTGGGGAGACAGTTACAATCAGGTTTCCAGATGGTGGGATAATTCTGAACATACTAAATATGAAAATGGCCCAGAGGGTCTGCAGAAATATTTAGAAGATAATCCAGGAATAAGTTTGCCGTTGGAGCCATGGGAGGACAAAGGGAAATTTGTGTTGAATCATGGCGCAGTGCTAGATGCGGCAGGATGTCTGACTTGGTTGTAGTGTGCTCATTTATCAGGCTCATTCATTGGAATACTTAAGATTTCTCAGGAATAGTTCATCTATTTTATAGATAATTCGACTGTATTCAGATGAGTGAGTATAACCATTGGTAATTATGAGCATTTTTATTTGCTCATAAATAGTTTAGGATAAAATGTATAGGATTATAGAAGTTAATATAGAAATAAATAAAGGTATTTTATGTAAAGAGTGGGGAAAATTTGAAATACACAATTCCAACCCATGTGATTTAATGATTAGAATTATTGATAAAAACATGAATTACGAAATAGAAGAATATACAATAAAAAATGATATAGAAAAATGTTATAAAATAAATGATTCAATAATTCTATGGGGTAATGAAGAAAAATCATTTCACTTAATACCTGGGAATGATATAAATGACATACTAACTCTTTTGCTACATCTATTCTACACAAAAATAGTAAATAAAAAAGTAATTCAGCTTCACAGCTCCCTGATCTCCCATCAAAATCAGGGCGTTATGTTCCTTGGTCCATCCGGAATCGGTAAGACCACTCAGGCGGAACTGTGGCAGAAATATCGTTCATCCCTGATTATCAATGGTGACATCGTCTTTGTGCAGGAAACGGAATCCGGCTTTCTTGGCTGGGGAACACCCTGGCATGGTTCTTCACCTTACTGTGAGAATACCAGCGTACCTTTAAAGGCAATGGTTGTATTAAAACAGGCAGAGCAGAATTCCATTCGCGAACTGACCGGATTTGAGAAAGTAACAGAGGTCTCAAACAGTGTTTTCTATCCGCAGTGGCTGGAGAACGGCATGGAGCTGTGTCTGGAGACACTGGATCATCTGCTGACGTCTATTCCGGTCTACGAACTGCGCTGCTGTCCGGACGAGGATGCGGTGCGTCTGACTGAGCAGACTGTTTTCTGAAAAATCTCCTTCCTGTGTTCACAGGCAGTAATCGGAATCACAGGAAGGAATTCTTTTGTACATATTGAGGAATGAAATGAGTGACATCACACGGATCATACAGAAGATCCGGGAGGGAAGATTAAAGAAACTGGCATCCGAGCTTCTGTGGATGTACGTCTACGTGCGTCGCTACTGGCTGATGATTGCTGTCTACGTGCTGCTCGGTGCGTCCGGCTCTGTGCTGGGGCTTGGAACATCCATGGTGAGCCGCAACCTCGTGGATGCAATCACGGGCGTACGATCGGATAAGATCCTCGGGGTGGCCGCGCTTTATGTAGGTGTGGGTGTATCGCAGATCTTTATCAATGCGGTGAAGATGCGGCTTTCTCTGCGGGTAAGGCTGAAAGTAGTCAACGAAATCCGGGCAGATATTTATGAACAGGTGCTTCGCACAGACTGGGCATCGCTGGCAAAATACCGCTCCGGCGATCTGCTGTACCGTGTCAACGGCGATGCGAACATGGTTGCGAACAATATCCTTAATTTTCTGCCGAATGCAGTCAGTGCCTGTATCAGTTTTGGAGGAGCATTCGGTGTGGTGATGCAGAACGATCCGGCGATGGCTCTGCTTGCTCTTGCCGGAGCACCGGTATCTTTTCTTTCTTCCCGGTACACGACAAAGAAACTGCGGAAATTTCAGACAGACAATCAGAACCTCTCCAGCGACCGGGCGGTTTTTGATCAGG
>CALWBA010000045.1 GCA_944375815.1 uncultured Lachnospiraceae bacterium
GTAAAGAGATAGAGAGATAGTTTGCGCTTTTTTACATGATCAGTTTATCAGAAACGATATGAGAGATGTAATAACAGGAGTGTAAAAGGTAGCAATGCTCGTGGATAGTTCATGAAACAACCCTGACAAACAGAAAATGACGGTTGACTTTTCAGAAAAATGATGGTATGTTCTAAGTAGTTATACGACTGACGGAAGTGGAATTGACCACAGGAAGTATAATGGAAGAAGCCGACCGTCTGGGCACTGCCTGGGTGTAGTGGGCTTTTTTTGTACCGAAAACCTCGGCAGGGACTTAGGAAAAGGAGAATGAGTGATGGAAATGATTTCATTAGAGAAAGAACTGCGCGGAAACGCATATCCTGGAAGAGGAATTGTAATCGGGAAAACTCCTGATGGAACAAAGGCAGTTACCGCGTACTTCATTATGGGAAGAAGCGAGAACAGCCGCAATCGTGTATTTGTGGAGGACAAAGAGGGAATCCGCACACAGGCGTTTGACCCGTCCAAACTCACAGACCCGAGCCTGATTATTTATGCTCCGGTGCGCGTGCTGGGCAATAAGACCATCGTGACAAACGGAGACCAGACGGATACTATATATGAGGGACTGGACAGACAGCAGACTTTTGAAATGGCTCTGCGCACCAGAGAATTTGAGCCGGACGCTCCGAATTATACACCGCGTATTTCAGGTGTAATGCACATCGAAAATGGAAAATATAACTATGCGATGTCCATCTTAAAGAGCAATAACGGCAACCCGGACTCCTGCAACCGTTTTACTTTTGCATATGAGAATCCGGCTGCCGGAGAGGGACACTTTATCCATACCTACAAAAACGACGGAAATCCGCTTCCAAGCTTTGAGGGAGAACCCAAGCTGGTGGGAATCGATAATGATATCGATGCTTTCGCAAACATGCTCTGGGAGAGCTTAAACGAAGATAATAAGGTATCCCTGTTCGTGCGTTATATCGACATTGCCACAGGAACATATGAAACACGCATCATCAATAAGAATAAATAATTATAAGGAGCGGTAAGAGATGAAAGAATTAACATTAAAATACGGATGTAACCCGAACCAGAAGCCGTCCAGAATATACCTGGCAAACGGCGAAGAACTTCCGATTACCGTACTGTCCGGCAATCCTGGATATATCAACTTCCTGGATGCATTCAACGGCTGGCAGCTTGTGCGTGAACTGAAAAAAGAGACAGGGCTTCCGGCGGCAACTTCCTTTAAACACGTTTCTCCTGCAGGAGCAGCCGTAGGACTGCCTCTGACAGATGTACAGAAAAAGATTTATTTTGTGGACGATATGGGAGAGCTTTCTCCGCTTGCCTGCGCATATGCGAGAGCAAGAGGCGCTGACCGCATGTCTTCCTTTGGAGATTTTATTTCTCTGTCTGATGTCTGCGATGCTTCCACAGCAGCCATCATCAAGAGAGAGGTATCAGATGGTGTGATTGCTCCCGGATTCACAGATGAGGCTATGGAAATCTTAAAGCAGAAGAAGGGCGGCAAATATGTTGTTATCCAGATTGATCCGGACTACGTTCCGGCTCCGCTGGAGCACAAAGAAGTATTTGGTGTAACCTTTGAGCAGGGACGCCAGGAGCTTCCGATCAATGATGAGATGTTCACAAATATCGTGACAAAGAATAAAGATCTGCCGAAAGAAGCACTGATCGACTTAAAAGTTGCAATGATCACTTTAAAATATACACAGTCCAACTCCGTCTGCTTTGTAAAGGACGGACAGGCAATCGGTGTTGGTGCAGGACAGCAGTCCCGCGTACACTGTACACGTCTTGCCGGACAGAAGGCAGATAACTGGTGGCTGCGTCAGTGCCCGAAGGTACTGAACCTGCAGTTTGTAGACGGTATCCGCCGCGCAGACCGTGATAACGCGATTGATGTATATATCGGCGAAGAGTACATGGATGTTCTTGCGGACGGCGCATGGGAGAACATCTTCAAGGTAAAACCGGAGGTATTTACCCGTGAGGAAAAACGCGCATGGCTTGATAAGATGGAGGGAGTAACTCTTGGATCCGACGCATTTTTCCCATTCTCTGACAATATCGAACGTGCTCATAAGAGCGGCGTGAAATACATCGCAGAACCGGGCGGATCCGTACGTGACGATGCGGTCATCGACTGCTGCGATAAATATGATATGGTGATGGCATTTACGGGAATCCGTCTGTTCCATCATTAATAAGAGCAATATCTTAACAGACAGAGCTGCCGGGACATGGTAAAAATGTCCCGGCGCTTTTTTGCCTCTGCCATTTCCGGGACTGAATTAAGGACTGGAAATTTGTGCGCAGTTTGCTATAATAGGAAGGTGTGTGAAAACCAGACGAATGAGGAGGACGCAGCATATGCGTTATGAAGAATTTAAAGAGGGAATCCGGGACGGAATCCCGATCTGTCTCGGCTACATATCCGTATCCGTAGCATTTGGAATGACGGCGGTACTCTCCGGAATTCCGGTGTGGGCGGCGGTACTGATCTCGCTTACAAATGTGACGAGCGCAGGACAGTTTGCAGGAACCAACCTCCTGGTGGCCCAGGGAACATATCTGGAGCTGGCACTGACGACGCTGATCATCAATATCCGTTACTTTCTGATGTCTCTTTCCGTATCACAGAGAGTGGAGCAGCGCATGGGAATAGGAAAAAGACTTGCCGTAGCATTTGGAATTACGGATGAGATCTTTGCTGTTTCCATGCAGCGAAAGAAGCGTCTGTCTGCCTCGTACATGGCCGGACTTATACTGACGCCGGTACTCGGCTGGACAGGGGGCACGCTGATCGGAGCGACTGCGACATCTCTGATGCCTCCGATTCTATCTGCAGCGCTCGGCATTGCGCTTTACGGAATGTTTATTGCGATTATCATTCCCCCGGCGCGCGTTCATAAAAGCGTGCTGTATGCGGTACTGCTCGCAGTGGCGCTCAGCTGCTTGTTTTACTGGATGCCGGGGCTTAAGAAGCTTTCAGGCGGATGGTCAATTATTATTATTACCGTGGCGGTAAGCGCGCTGATGGCGTGGAAATTTCCGGTTTCAACCGAAGACGAGGAGGATGAGTAATGGAGGGAATCAGAATCGGATATCTGCTGGGCGGGATTGCCGTCATGGCGGTGATGACATATATCATCCGAATGCTGCCGATGGCTATCTTCAGAAAAAAGATAGACAATATTTTTATTCAGTCATTTCTGTACTATGTGCCGTATACGGTGCTTGCGGCAATGACGTTCCCGGCCATTTTCTACAGTACTCAGTCTGTACCGTCCGCATCTGCGGGCTGCGCAGCTGCAGTAGTGCTTGCGTATAGGGGAAAGGGACTTCTGATTGTGGCAGTCGGGGCTGCAGCAGCAGTATTTATCGTCCAGCTTGCTATGAATATGATGCTTTGAAGAAGAAAAGGGGGCTGCCGTACGGCAGCTCCCTTTTTCCGGGGTGATATGATTAAATTGAGATGAATTCTGTTACATGAGACATTTTCTGTTCTTTAGAATAATCCTGTGATCTTTCCGGTGTCATCAACGTCGATCTTCTCGGCTGCCGGTACCTTCGGCAGACCCGGCATGGTCATGATCTCGCCGGTCAGTGCTACGATAAATCCGGCACCTGCAGAAATCTTCAGATTACGTACAGTTACCTCGAAATCAGTCGGTGCACCCAGCTTTGTCTGATCATCTGTTAAGCTGTACTGTGTCTTTGCCACACAGATCGGGCAGTTTCCGAATCCCAGATCCTCCAGCTGTTTTGCCTGCTTCTGAGCATTTGCTGTCAGAACAACTTTCTTGCCTCCGTAGATCTTCTGTACGATTGCATTTAACTTGTCCTCGATGCTTCCGTCCAGCTCATAAGCATATGTGAAATCGTTCGGCTCTTCTACAAGACGGATTACTTCCTCTGCCAGTTTGATTCCGCCTTCACCGCCTTTAGCCCATACCTCAGACAGTGCTACGTTTACTCCGAGCTCTTTGCACTTCGCCTCAACGAGATCCAGCTCTGCCTTTGTGTCGGTCGGGAATGCGTTGATTGCTACTACGCACGGAAGCTTGTATACGTTGCGGATGTTGCTTACATGCTTTAACAGGTTCGGAAGTCCCTTCTCAAGAGCCTCCAGATTCTCGTTGTTAAGGTCTGCTTTTGCAACGCCTCCGTTGTATTTCAGAGCACGTACTGTGGCAACGATTACAACTGCATCCGGTTTTAATCCGGCCATACGGCACTTGATGTCGAGGAACTTCTCAGCTCCTAAGTCTGCACCGAAGCCTGCCTCTGTGATTGTGTAATCTGCCAGTTTTAAGGACATTCTGGTTGCTGTTACAGAGTTACATCCGTGAGCGATATTTGCGAACGGACCGCCGTGTACGATTGCCGGAACACCCTCAAGTGTCTGTACCAGGTTCGGCTTTAATGCATCCTTTAACAGAGCAGTCATAGCGCCCTCTGCATGCAGGTCATGAGCTGTTACCGGTTTCTGCTCGGATACTTTGCCGTAGGTATAGCCGATGATGATTCTTCCCAGTCTCTGCTTCAGGTCATTGATGTCGCTTGCCAGACACAGAACTGCCATGATCTCAGATGCAACCGTGATGTCGTATCCGTCTTCACGCGGCATTCCGTTTGTCTTTCCGCCAAGTCCGTCTACTACGTTGCGGAGCTGACGGTCGTTCATATCCACGCAGCGTCTCCAGGTGATCTTTCTCGGGTCGATGTTCAGTGCGTTGCCCTGGAAAATATGGTTGTCGATCATGGCTGCGAGCAGGTTGTTTGCTGCGCCGATCGCATGGAAGTCACCGGTAAAGTGCAGGTTGATGTCCTCCATCGGAACAACCTGAGCGTATCCGCCGCCTGCAGCGCCTCCCTTAACGCCGAATACCGGTCCTAAGGACGGCTCACGAAGAGCAACCATGACGTTTTTGCCGAGCTTCTGCATACCGTCTGCAAGACCTACAGTAGTTGTGGTCTTACCTTCTCCGGCCGGAGTCGGGTTGATGGCTGTTACAAGTATGAGCTTTCCGTCCTTTTTGTCTGTCTCTTTTAAGAGATTGTAGTCGATCTTTGCTTTGTACTTTCCGTACTGCTCCAGGTATTTGTCATCAATACCTGCTTTTGCTGCGATCTCAGTGATCGGTCTCATTTCACATTCCTGTGCGATCTCAATGTCTGATTTGTAGCCCATAATTAAGAATCCCCTTTCATGAATCGTCCGTCCTTTATGGATACGGGCGTTGATATAGCTGAAACTGCGGTCTTGGATAATAAATAAAGGGCAGCATATGCCTTGATGAACACATGCTGCCCAGACGGTCGGCAAAATCAGGCCCTGCGTCCCCTGTGGTTATCCACGATCCGTCAGTATTCAGAACCTTTAAGTTTGATAAGATCATACCATAAAAGGATGAAAAATGCAAGAATTTTATATAAATTTAACTAAAAATTACAAAAAATCTTTCGGGTTAACCGAAATGGGTTGCACTGCGACATAGAAGAGGATATAATATAAGGCATTAGGAGTACACTGTTTTTGCCGCACCAAGCTGTGCGGTATTATATTGGAAGAGTAAAGGAGTTGAATCATGTTCCAGAAAAAAAGAAAACAGATCCTGAGAAGGTGCTTAAGTCTCGTACTTGCAATGTCAATGACAGTCCCTGTACAGGCTTCGGCGCTGAGCAGCAGTGGTGTGGAACAGCCTGTACAGGGGGAGACATCAATTTCCCGGGAAGTTACCAACAGCAGTTCGGCCCTTGGAATTATCTATAAGCGTTCCGAGGAGGATCCGCAGAATCCGCTGGGACCGAATGAGGCACTGACAGGAGAGCCGTTTGAGAAACTGGAAGAACAGCAGAACGCGGCGCAGACCAATGAAGAGCAGGGCTGGATTCTGAGAGACGGGAACTGGTACTATTACAATGAGGACGGTTCCGTCAGAACAGGATGGATATACTATAATGATGAATGGTATTTCCTGAGTGAAGAGGATGGCAGTATGGTCAGAGGAGACGCTGCCAATGACGGAAAAAACTGGTATTTCCTGGATGAGGATGGACATATCACAGTTTCAGGATGGGCAAGTACAGCGGATAACCGCTGGTACTACGCAGATGATAAGGGCATTCTGAAGAACGGATGGCAGGAGCTCTCAGGTGAGTGGTATTACCTGGATCCTGAGGACTGTCACATGCATATGAGTGAAGTAATCCCTGTTGGAGAGAAGCTGTACTACGTAAATGGAAGCGGACAGCTGCATCGTCAGGGCTGGACAAGCTCAAATGGAGGCTGGGTGTATGCAGGTGAAGACGCAGCTCTTGTGACAGGATGGTTTGAGACTGACGGAGAGCTTCATTATGCAGATCCTGCAACGGGAATTCAGGCAGCCGGCTGGCTGTGCGATCCGGAGGATGTAAACAAATGGTATTACTTCGGAGACGACGGAAAAATGGTAAAGGGCTGGGTCAATGATAATGGAAGCATTTCCTATACAGACCCGCAGACTGGTATCATGAAGTTCGGCTGGCAGCTGATTGACGGACTGTACTATTACTTTAACACAAGCGGTATTATGGTGATCGGCTGGCTGAATGTGGACGGTAAGACTTACTATATGAATGAGTCAGGTGCGCTTACCGGCGGCTGGCAGCATGTAGACGGTAAGACCTACTATATGAATGCAAGCGGCGAGATGCAGACCGGCTGGCAGCTGATAGACAGCAGAAGAGAGTAGTGCAGGGAAAGAGGGTAGATGCCGGCGGGCGCGGTGCCATTAAAAAAACAAAAAGCGTATTGA
>CALWBA010000046.1 GCA_944375815.1 uncultured Lachnospiraceae bacterium
AGGTATTTACCTCTTTGATGGGAATTTAAAAAATTTTTGCAGGGAAATGTAACCCTATCTGCCGAAGCTGCATAGTATGGAGTGTAATCAAAATTCTGGAGGAAACAACATGAGTGATTTAACAGCAACAAACTGCGGATGCGGATGCGACAACGGATGTGACGGAGCCTGCAGCAATTCCGGTATCTTTGGCGGAAATAATTCCTGCAGCTGCATTATCTGGCTGCTGATCCTCAGCTGTCTGTGCGGAAGCGGCAGAGAGAGCGGCGGATGCGGATGTGGATGCGGAGGCAATGATTCCTGCATGTGGATCATCCTTCTTCTGTTCTTCTGCGGCGGATGCGGATTCTGATGTAAGTATTAAAAAAACAGGCGGCGGCTCATACGGGCCGCTGCCTGTCTTTTGATCTATTCAGTCTATGCAAGCTCCTGGATCATCTCCACTGTATGATCATAGATCTTACTTGTCTGCTGGAACAATCTCGGAAGCTGCTGCGGCTCCTGCTGCCGCACGGCTTCTACAATCTCGCTGCTGGATCGATAAAGCTCCTCAAGCCCCAGCTTGAAAGCATTCTGTCGAAGTGCATGAGCAGAGCGCTCAATTTCCTCGTGCTTTCTGTCCGCCATTGCCTGCCTGAGCAGAGAGAACGACGTGTCATTCGGAAAATCCTTTAAAAATTTTAAATACAGCGCCTGATTTCCGCTGTAGCGCGCCAGCTCCACATTCAAATCAATCTTCAGTTCTGCGGCAACTTCTTGAATCGTCATTTTTACTTCCCTTTCTTACTTCCATAGAAACAGGGCGGCTTCACCCGTCTGTCAGAGTAAATACCGCCCCAAACCAAACTGCGTTATCGCTATTTTACGCCGCGACCTTTCCGATTGTCAATTCTTTTCTGTCCGATTTCTGATTTTCTTTGTTCGTGTTCCGGCAATTTCCGCCGTTTTTCGGAAAAGCAGTCCAGGTCGAGCTCGTAAAAGGCGTTTCCATCCAGCACGGTCTTTTCATGTCCGCTCTGTCTCATTGTTCTCCCTCCCCCATGTAGCATATTCAGCTCAGCATGAATTTGACACGTCATAATTCCATGCGGCACCTCATATAGTGATTAAAAAGCCATGGAGTATGTAATGAATGAAGAAACGACTCCTATGACACCTCTGGACCAAATGGTGTCCGGAGAATCTTTGCAGCTTATAAAGGCAGCAGTGCCATATCTCCCACAGCAGGGGCAGAGATTTCTTTCCCTGTATGCCAAATTTGCCGAGTTTCGGAACACTCTGGCTCTCTTCTCTCAGCCGAGGGAGATGAGCGCTATGTCTCAGCCGGAACGGCAGATGCTTCCCCCTATGGAGCTGCTCGATGAGCTGGCACGCTACAGCGGAGGTGCACTCAGAGAAAACGTTAAAAATTTGCAGCAGACATTT
This sequence comes from uncultured Lachnospiraceae bacterium, assembly GCA_944375815.1. Lineage (GTDB taxonomy): Bacteria > Bacillota > Clostridia > Lachnospirales > Lachnospiraceae > Egerieimonas_A. The sequence continues at coordinate 1,426 of CALWBA010000046.1, forward strand.
TCCCTCGCTCTCGCAATGCAGGAAATGTCTGCTCAGGAAATGCAGGGAGGTGAGAATGATGAGCGACGCATGGATGAATGACAAGCGCCTGTCGGGAATTGACCCGGCAAAGCTTTCATTGCTGCGCTCCCTCGCCGACGAAGGAAGCAGCAAAAGTCAGTCAGAACTGCTGCCGTTTCTGATGGCAGCATCGCAGAAAGGACTGCATTTTTCCTCCGGCGAAATGGAAGCGGTACTCGAAGTCTTAAAGACAGGGAAAAGTCCGCAGCAAATTGCAAAAATGGAAAAGCTTATGAACCTGCTGAAGCTTATGCGCCGCTGATGCACGCTAAAGGACGGCCGCACCGGTTCATCCCGTGGGCCGTCCTTTCTCTTAATAGCAATATTCCAATATACAGTCTCTCAGCAATGTCAGAGCACTCACTACTGACTGCTCTCTCACCTGGCTGCGGCTGCCGTTGAACTGGCACTCCCGCACTTCAACGTGACCGCCTACACAGCAGCTGATATAGACAAGTCCTACCGGTTTGCTGTCGGTGCCGCCTCCTGGTCCTGCGATACCAGTCACTGCAATGCAGGCATCAGACTTTGTCATAAAGCATCCGCCCTTTGCCATCTCACGCGCTGTCTTCTCGCTGACAGCACCCTCGCTCTTGAGTGTAGACTTCTTGACCATCAGATATTTTCGTTTTGCCTTGTTGGAGTATGTTACAAATCCCTGCTTAAAGACATCCGATGCCCCCGGAACATTAACGATACGGGCAGCAATTGCTCCTCCTGTGCAGGATTCTGCAGTTGTTACAGTCATGTCCTTGGCTGCAAGCAGCTCCACAACAGCTTCCTCAAGGGTCTTTTTCTCATCTGTAGTATAGATATTTTTACCGAAACGCACTTTGAGCTCGCGTGTCACCGGCTTGATCAGCTTTTTCGCCTCCGCCTTGTCTTTCGCACGCGCTGTGATTCTCAGATGCACCTCTCCCGTCTTCGCATACGGAGCAATCGTCGGATTATCCTGCTTCTCTATCAGATCTGCAATCTTCGTCTCCACAATGCTCTCGCCGATGCCGCAGATTTTAACCATCTGTGAATAAATAACTTCGGGCTGTTCTTTTTTCATATACGGGTATACCTGTTCCTCAAAGAGCGGCTTAAGCTCTCCCGGCGGTCCGGGCAGCAGCACAACAGTCTTTCCGTCTTTCTCAAGAATCAGTCCCGGAGCGGTGCCGTTATCATTATCGAGCACTTTTGCTCCCTCAGGCACAAGTGCCTGTTTCCAGTTATTTTCCGTTACCGTATTCCCCGGATGGGACTTTACATAGTCGTCGAGATATTTCTCTATTCTCTGGCGTGTATGTGCATCTTCAACCAGCTTCATACCCAGCACTTTTGCTGCTGTCTCTTTCGTAAGATCATCTTTTGTGGGCCCCAGCCCTCCGGTGATGATCACAACATCTGAGCGGCTGAGAGCTGTCTGAAAAGTCTCCGTCATGCGCTCTTTATTATCGCCTACAACCGTCTGATAATAAACGGATAATCCAAGCCGCGCACACATCTCCGAGAGATACGCGGCATTTGTATTTACAATATTTCCCAGCAGGATCTCGGTTCCTACAGAAACCAGTTCCGCAACCATAGCAACTCCTCCTTAGTTCTGCATGGACAATACTTTTCTGTTCTTCCAGAGGTAATCAATCAGGGAAACCACAGTCAGCACAACGGCAACGTAAATCATCACCTGCTCAAGCACGTCAAAAAACGCACCCGGGAAGCGGGCAATCAAGAGGATAATCATCACCATCTGAGAGATCGTCTTCGCCTTGCCCCACCAGCTTGCAGCAATAACAATTCCGTTATCACTTGCCACGAGGCGGAATCCGCTGATAATAAACTCGCGGCTGATAATCACAATGACCATCCAGCTTGCGAGCTGTCCCAGATCAAGCAGGCAGATAAGCGCAGAACAAACCAGCAGCTTATCTGCAAGCGGATCCATAAATTTTCCAAAGTTTGTGACCAGGTTGTATTTTCTGGCGATATAGCCATCCAGAGTATCCGTCAGACTCGCTATGATGAAGACCGCAAGCGCCAAATAGCGGGAGACAGCCTCTCCTCCTGCATAATCTGTCAGCAGGAAGAATACGAAAAACGGGATCAGGATGACTCTCAATATCGTCAGTTTATTCGGTGTATTCATCTGCAATTTCTCCAATCAAATCATATTCAAGGGAGCCGGTGACACGTACCTTCACAAAGTCGCCTGTCATCAGTTCCAGCCCGGTATTGACGAAAATATAACCATCAATGCCTGGCGCGTCCGCATATGTTCTTCCAACGTATGCTGCCTCATCTGCGACTTTTCCCTCAATCATTACGAGAAGCTCCTGTCCGATGCGCGCTTCGCCGTTATCCATGGAAACTTCCTGCTGAAGCTCCATCAGAGCATCCTGCCGGCTGAGTTTCACTTCTTCATCAATCTGTCCTTCCATGCGGGCAGCTGCAGTGCCCTCCTCCGGGGAATACGTAAATACGCCAAGCCGATCAAATTCCATATCACTGACAAACTGCATCAATTCCTCATGCTGCTCATCCGTCTCACCTGGAAATCCGGTAATCAGAGTCGTACGCAGAG
>CALWBA010000047.1 GCA_944375815.1 uncultured Lachnospiraceae bacterium
TGTATCTGGATATATGAGCTTGTATCTGGATAAAGGGATGTTTGAATATAAAGAAGGTTATACCCCCAAGGCTGGAGATTTTATCGTATTTAAGAGTGCCGGTGCTTCTCATATTGGGATTGTTGTAGAAAATTCGGACGGATCTACGGTAAAGACGATCGAGGGAAATTCCGGCGGCAGCAGCACCAGCCCATATCATATGGGCAGCCATGTAGCAGCACATTCCTATAGCCTGGATTTTGCACAGATTACCGGTTACTGTACGCCTGTTTATCCGGAATCGGCTGGAGGAAGTGTTGGACCAAATGCCGCATTTGATGATGCGCCAGATGCACCTGCGGATTATAATTCCGGGAAATACCAGCAGGTAACAGCAAGGCTGACTGCTTACTGTACCTGTGAAATATGTTGCGGTAAATGGAGCGGCGGTCCAACAGCAAGCGGCGTGTATCCTAAGCAAGGCCAAACAATCGCTCTCGATCGGGAGGCAGCACAGGATCTGGGACTAAACTTTGGTGCAAGGATAGCCATAGACGGAAAGGAATTCATATATCAAGATTCCGGAGGCTCTCCCATGAATGATGCATACCATCAAACCGGATATCTGCCGATTGACGTTTTCTTCCAAAATCATGCAGATGCACAGGCTTTTGGCGTTAAAGTAGTGCCGGTATACATACTATCCAAATCATAAGGAGAAGGAAATGAGGAATAAAAAGAAGATTTTAGTAATTGGGTCAGTGATTATTGTGATTACCCTCGGAGCAGTAGGTGCAATATTGATTCAGAAAAATGAGCAATTTCAAACCGTACAAGGAGATCTTCCATCAGACAATGACGATGGAGAAACAAGTACAGCAGAACCAATACCAGAAGAAGAGGATGAAGATATAGCGCCCACAGAATCTTTACCCACAGAAGGCGAACAGACCAATAAGGAAAACAGCCTGGAAGCACCTGAAGATCCTTTGATAACTGGTAATAACGGAACAGAATACCTGCCGGATGAAAATCCGGATGCGGTGGAGCCTTTAAAGAATGGGACACATCCGATCCAGAGAGCATATCTGGAAAGGATTTCTAATCAGAAAGAAAAGTGGGAAGAATTAACAGAAGAGCAACAGCAGGAAGTACTCAATTCTACTATGAAGATTATTGACCATGACGATGTGTTGGCAGATATGTACGCACAGGCAGGTTTACTTGGAAATCAAGGACCGCATTTTCTGTGCGAAGAACTGAAAGTTTTCTGCGAATACTATGGAATCAATGCAGATACAGCAGAATATGTACAGACAGGAACCCTGCCGGAAGATTCACTGGCGGATGCAACTTTCTATCTGCGCCTGAATGACGCAGACGCAACTATCCTCCGCGCCGAATTTCGGGATAGCGAGTGGACAAAACTGCATGACTGGCATGATACATTTTATACTTACACTGAATTCTATGTATCAGAAATTCCAGATAAAGAGACCGCTGTAGAAACAGAAAATACGGAAACAGAGGAAACACAAGAGGAAGAGACAGACGCATTGCCGCCAAACTTTGGATAATGTGCCGAATTTCGGCACATGGGAAATGGAGGGATATTTATGGAGGCTGTAATGGGAATTATACTTTTTGGGGGAGGATTTTTTGCGGGAGCATGTACAGGAATAATAATGTTATCTCTTTGCATTATTCAAAAAAGAGAGAATAAAGAAGATGGGGGAAACCATGAATTCATATGAGGTATTAGCAAAAGCATACGAAAAAAGCATCCAACAGGATAAAGAGAGGGATACAAAAGAGATCAGAGAGAAGATTGCTGCTCTAAGATGTATGGGCAACATAGATCCCTGCACGTTATTTAATACTGGCGCTTTTAATGATATATGTCAAAAATATGCTCAAAAAGCAATGGAAAACTGCAAGATATCCGAAAAACAGATAGCTGCCGTTATGGAAGAAATGCGTTGGCTGCTTGATACAAGGGACTCCCGGAACATGGTGTGAAAATTGACATTTTACAGCAAGTATAGTAATCTAAAGATAGTCTTATACGAAAGGATGGCGAAGATGCGTACAGAGCTTTCCAGAGATTTAGAGTTGAGCAAATTAAAATACGATGCTCAGTGCAAACGTGTTCTAGGGGAAAAGGTCATACTTGCCTGGATCATGAAATCCGTAGTTACGGAATATGCAGAAATGGATATTGCAGCCATCGAAAGCTGCATTGAGGGCGCTCCAGAGATTTCCAGCGTCCGGGTAAATCCGGGAGAGACAAATACACCTCGAGTTAGCGGAAGTGCAACAGAGGATAAAGTTCCGGATGAAGGTGTCATATATTATGATATACGCTTCCGCGCAGCTCTCCCAGGTGAGAAAGGCACAGCAGGGATCATCTTAAACGTTGAGGCACAGAAAGCATTCCACCCTGGGTATAGTATTGTAACACGAGGTATATACTATTGTGCCAGAATGCTGTCGGCACAGCAGGGAACAGAGTTTGTAGTACCGCGATATGACGATATCAAAAAAGTAGTAAGTATTTGGATATGTACAAATGCTCCGGGAAATATTGGGAATGCTGTTACCCGCTTCCGGATGGGTAAAGAGGATCTTGTCCCAGGATATCCGGATAATGGAAAAGAGTATGACAAACTTTCAGTCGTGATGATCTGCCTGAATGAAAAGCAGGATGACCATATAGAGATTACGGAGCTGCTGAATACCGTCTTTTCTGAAGAAAAAACTGCAGAAGAGAAAAAGGGAATCTTACAGGACAGATTTCATATGGAAATGGAAAATGGACTTGGAAAGGAGTTGGAGCTAATGTGTAATATTAGTGACTATATCGAAGAACGTGCGTTATTAAGAGGCAGAGAACAAGGCAGGGAAGAAGGCAGGGAAGAAGGCACAGAACTTGAACGCGAACGAGGTATCAAGATCCTGACAAAAGCACTTTTAGAAGCCCAGATGCCTAAAGAACGGATCATAGAGCAGCTGATGTTCAACTATCAGATGGACTATGAGACGGCGGAAGAGTATATAAAGAAAAGCTGAAGAATATGGTAATATTGCTTATGGAGCAGAAATCAAGACGCATATTGGTTTCTGCTTTTTTTATTCCATAAAATCAAAGCAAAGGAGTGTGGAAAATGAGAGTAATCTATGCAGAAAAGCCTGATATGGCGCGAAAAATTGCTGCTGCACTGAACCAGGGAATCATCTCGAAAGAGGATGGTTACATTAAAATTGATTGGCAGAATGAGAAGACCCTGGTTACATGGGGGTACGGGCATTTGACGGAGCTTCAGGAACCTGTTGACTATAATCCGGAGTTTAAGAACTGGTATCAGTTCCCGTATCCCTGGTTCCCGGATAAAATTCTCCTGAAACCCAGGAAAGATGCAAAGGAACAGATTGCCACAGTCAATAATCTCTTTCAGCAGGCAGACTGCATTATAAATGCCACAGACGATGATAGGGAAGGTGAGGCTATCTTTTCAAATCTAATGCAATATCTCGGCTGCAATAAGGCATATAGCCGTGTTTCCATTGACTCAACAACGCCGGAAGGTCTGCGCGCAGCATTCCGCAATCCGGCAGATATGCAGAAAACCCATTGGAGAGAAGCAGCAGGTGAGGCAAGAGGTATCGTAGACATGGAGGTTGGGAGCAACCTGACGGTTGCAATGACCATGATGCATCCGGGAGATGGAGTCTGGTCGATCGGCCGGGTACAGACCCCAACCCTGAATATGGTGGTAGCGCGTGAAAAGGCAATCCGGAACTTCATACCTGAGAAATTTAAGGAAATCGAGTGTATATTTACTACAGAGCAAGGCGTGGAGTACAAAGGAAAATATGAAATATCCCATCCTCAGCATCCGGAAGAGCTGCTGAAGGATATGACGAAGCTGGGAATGGTAACAGAGATTCAGCATAAATCAGAAAGCCAGTATCCGCCTTATCTGTATAGCCTTGGAACCCTTCAGATGGAAGCTAGTAAGCGGCTTGGAATGTCAGCTAATGAAACACTGGAAGCAGCACAGAAACTGTATGAAAAGGGCATTACTACATATCCGCGCACCAAATCGCAGTACCTCACGGATGACATGGGGCCAGTGATTGCTTCTGTTCTTGGTAAGCTGCAGGAAACAGAATATGGAAAGTATATCAAGCGCACGGAAATCCAATATCCGGAGCGCTATTTTAATTCGCAGAAAGTCGAGAGCCACTATGCCATTATTCCCACAGGGAATATAGAAGCAACGATGACAGAAAAAGAAAAAGCACTGTTTGATTTGATTGCCAAATCTGTGATCTGTATGACCTGCAAAAAAGCAAAGCTGGATAAAGTGAGGATTACAACAACCATATCTCCGAACGCTACAGAGAGCAGGGCATACAATTTTATAACTACAGGCACAACTA
>CALWBA010000048.1 GCA_944375815.1 uncultured Lachnospiraceae bacterium
GTCCCTGACCGATCTTGGCATCCTTATAAGCAAACCAGGCACCGCTCTTCTGAACAATACCAATATTTGCTGCAAGGTCCAGAATATCGCCCTCCTTTGAGATGCCCTGTCCGAAAATGCTATCAAATTCTGCCTCCTTAAACGGCGGCGCTATCTTATTCTTTACAACTTTAATCCTGGTTCTGTTTCCAACCATCTCTCCGCTCTGCTTTAACGTCTCAATTCTGCGCACATCCATTCGAATGGAGGAGTAAAACTTCAGCGCACGTCCTCCTGTCGTTGTCTCAGGATTTCCGAACATTACGCCAACCTTCTCACGCAGCTGGTTGATAAAGATCACAATACAGTTCGATTTGCTGATCACTGCAGTGAGCTTACGCAGAGCCTGTGACATCAGGCGCGCCTGCAGTCCAACATGACTGTCACCCATATCGCCGTCGATTTCTGCCTTTGGTACCAGAGCAGCAACCGAGTCCACAATGATGATATCTACAGCTCCGGAGCGAACCATGGTCTCTGTAATTTCCAGTGCCTGCTCTCCATTATCCGGCTGGGATATGTAAAGATTTTCAATATCCACTCCGATCTTCTCTGCATACGCCGGATCCAGCGCGTGCTCTGCATCAATAAATCCCGCAATTCCGCCTCTCTTCTGCACCTCTGCGACCATATGCAGTGCAACGGTCGTCTTACCGCTTGACTCCGGTCCATAGATCTCTATAATTCTTCCTCTCGGAACACCTCCCAGTCCAAGCGCAATGTCAAGGCTTAAGGAGCCTGTGGGTACTGTCTCAACATTCATATTCGCTGCGGAATCTCCAAGCTTCATAACGGAACCTTTTCCGAACTGTTTTTCAATCTGTCCAAGCGCTGCGTCAAGCGCGCGCATCTTCTCTTCTTTAACCATAAAGTATTCTCCTTTACAAGAACTTATGTTCGATTCTGTTACTATACTATTCTATTTTCTGTTGCTTGTCAAGCACAAAATGGGCGGGAGGATGCGCAGAATGTGCCTGTGGTAATGCTGCTGATGTCTGGGATCGCTCGGCTGAACAGCCTGATTTGAACTGACTTTTGTATATTCAGAGTAACATCCTTTATCTTTGACGTCAAGACATTTTGGCCAAAAAGAAAGGAAGCACCCTGCTTCGGGTACTTCCTCTTTTGTCTCTTACAGCCAGTTATACAGCTCCTCATACTGTCTCGCAGAGTTATTCCAGGAATAATCCTGAGCCATTGCACGATCGATAATCTTATTCCAGTCGCGTTTTTTATCGTAATAGATACGCTCAGCATAGCGAATCGTACCCAGCATCTCATGCGCATTGTAATTTGAGAAACTGAATCCTGTACCTGTTCCTTCGTATTCATTATACGGCTGCACTGTATCCTTAAGTCCTCCCGTCTCACGCACGATCGGCACTGTGCCGTAACGCAGACTCATCAGCTGGCTTAATCCGCACGGCTCAAACAGAGACGGCATCAGGAATGCATCGGAGGATGCATAAATCTTATGTGACATCGGCTCCGAATAGTAAATGCAGGCCGCAACTTTCTTGTCATATTTCCATGCAAAGTGACGGAACATATTTTCATAGCGCTCCTCACCTGTTCCCAGAACTACAAGCTGAATATTATCCTGACAGAGCTCATCCATAATATACGCAATAAGATCAAATCCTTTCTGATCTGTCAGTCTGGAAACTACACCAATCATCATAGCCTTAGGATCCTGGGCAAGTCCCAGTTCTTCCTGCAGCGCTATTTTATTTTTTACCTTCTCTTTTCGGAAATTCTTAGCATTGTATGTCTTTGTGATAAATTTATCTGTATCGGGATTATACTCATCGTAATCAATGCCGTTTACAATACCTCTAAGGTCATGGGCTCTTGCACTCATCAGACCATCGAGTCCTTCTCCATAGAACGGCATCTTAATTTCCTCCGCATATGTCCGGCTCACAGTAGTAATGGCATCGGCATATACGAGACCTCCCTTGAGATAGTTGGCATCTTTCTTGAACTCCAGTTTATCAGGAGTAAAGAAGTATTCCGGAAGTCCTGAGATGTTCTTGATCGTCTTGATATCCCATACTCCCTGGAATTTCAGATTATGTATGGTCATGATAGATTTGATTCCGCGGTAGAAATCACTTCCCTGGAATCTCTCTTTTAAATAGACCGGAACCAGTCCCGTCTGCCAGTCGTGGCAATGAATAATATCCGGGCGGAAATCAATAACCGGCAGGATAGACAGGGCTGCCTTTGAGAAGAATGCAAACTTCTCCAGATCCCATGGCATGCCGGCATACGGCTTATCTCCGGAGAAATGCTCCTCATTGTCAATGAAGTAGAATTTAATTCCATCATACTCCATCTCAAAGATTCCCACGTACTGCTGTCTCCAGTTCAGATCCATATAGAAATTTGTAATATAACGCATCTGATTTTTGAATTCGTCTTTGATAACCCGGTATTTCGGAATTACGACTCTCACATCAAAGTACTCTTTTGGAAAGCATTTGGGCAGAGAGCCTACAACATCGGCAAGACCGCCGGTCTTAATGAACGGAACAGCTTCTGAAGCGACAAATAACACTTTCTTCATACAGTTAAACCCCCTGTTTTCTTGTTACTGTTCTATCATATCAGCAACTTATATTTTCCCTCTTTCAGGGCTACATGTTCGAAACTTATTATACTCCTTTTTCTTTAAAATGAAAAGTGTTATTTCGCCCGGCCTATTTTATTTTATAATCCAGGCGTATTTTGTCTGCAATCAGAGCAATAAATTCTGAGTTCGTCGGTTTTCCTTTTCCGGTACTCACAGTATATCCGAACATTCCATTTATAGTATCCACCTTTCCTCTGCTCCACGCCACTTCTATGGCATGCCGGATCGCACGCTCCACACGGCTTGGTGTTGTCTGGTGTTTTTTAGCTATCGTTGGGTATAAAATTTTCGTGATGGAATTGAGCATCTCGATGTCATCCACTGACAGGATGATTGCATCGCGCAGATATTGATATCCCTTAATGTGCGCAGGCACACCGATCTCATGAATAATATCTGTCACATCTCTCTCCAGATCCCGTTCTCTGTATTCTCCGTTGTTCTCATAGGGTCCTGTTTTTCTTACGTCCTTAAATTTCCTTGCCGCATCTTGGCGTGCCTGCTTGATGCGGCTTAAAACCATCTGGTTGTCGAATGGCTTCAGGATATAATAGTATGCTCCCAGGTGAAATGCATCTTCCGTAATCCTCTCCTGTCCCACTGCTGATACGACGATGAATGCCGGATGCTTTTTGATGGAGTTGTCCTGATTGACTTTCTCCATAACGGTCAGCCCGTCCATCTTCGGCATGATGATATCCAGAAGTACCACATCAGGCTCCTTCTCCTTGATAATCTTATAGATGTCCTGACCGTTGTCCGCACTGCCAACCAGTGAGAGTTCTTTGTCACCCTCGATCATCGCGTGTAAAAGCCCAAGCATCCTCTCATTATCGTCTGCAATGGCGACATTTAATTTTTCCATTTTCTTTTTCCTCCTCTAATAGATGTGTTACGGAAATAGGAGGGTCCTTATCCCCATATCGAACACTATTTTATTATATGTTAGGGACTTATGGGAAATCAAGAAGAGGACTGGTAAAACGTGGATTTTCTCTCGATTTCTTTCGACAAATTTTGCCCTTTTTCTGCATGGTTTCAGATGTTAAATGTGATTTTTCCTCATAATATCGGACTCAGTCAGTGCTGCAGCATATTCTCTATAAAAATGCCGTATCCGCTTTTTGAATCCCTTACAAAGACATGCGTGACCGCTCCGACAAGTTTCCCGTTCTGTATAATCGGCGCTCCCGACATTCCCTGAACTATACCGCCTGTAAGTTCCAGCAGACGAGGATCTGTTACTTCGATCGTAAAGCTTTTGTTCGTATCTTTTTTATTCATGTCGATTGCCGTGATCTCAATAGAGTATTCGCGTACTTCGCCGTCGACGCACGCAAGAACTGATGCAGGACCTTCTTCCATTTCCTGCTTGTATCCGACAGGCAGCCATATGCCCTCCGTAAATTTTTCATTCAGGGTGCCGTAAATTCCCATACTCTGATTGTCCAGAATAGATCCTATTTTCTCGCTGTCTTCATAATGAATGACGCCCTGAAGTTCACCCGGATTACCATTCGTACCCTTTACGATCGAAACAATCTGCGCATTGTACAGCTCGCCCCACTTCAGCGTAAGCATATCGCCGGTATCAATATCACTGATACCGTGGCCAAGTGCACCGAAATTTCCCTGCTCATCTACATAGGTAAGCGTCCCGATTCCCTGAATATTATCTCTTACCCAGATGCCGAGCTTATAGCTTCCGTCACTGGTAAGGCTGGGAGATGCTGCCACGGAAATTTCCTCTCCGTTTCGAATTACCCCCAGTGTAAGCTCACTTCCGCCGCTCTCGCTGATCATTCTGATCAGTTCTTTCTTGTCTGAAAGCTCTGTTCCATTTACAGTTCTGATATAGTCTCCGGCCTGCAAAATATGTTCTGCAGGACAGATTATGCTGCCATCCGCTGCAGTCAGCTCTCCGTCATCAATAACAAGCACACCACGCGTCTCCATATAGATCCCGATGGTCTGCCCTCCGGCATATACGTATTTCTGCTCCGTAGGTTCAACCTGAACGGTTTTCAGCGGCAGAATTCCGCCCACCGCATACTCTACTGTGTATCCTCCTGCGGCACTTGCCTCCACTGCCGGCTCACATGTCACCAAAGGATTTGTGCAGATCTCCTTAAGGGCATCCTGTTTTCCTTCCACCACATAAACCCGATCAGGAATCGCATCCCGCAGTTGTAAATAGCTCCCGGCACACAATCCTGCAGCCAGCAGGGCAAAAAGAGGGGTACGCAGTTTTTTCTTAAGCCTTTTCATACTCCATCACATCCTTTTTCTTTTATTTGGACAACAAAGAAGGGGACGTCCGCCACCAGGCGTTCGTCCCCATTAGTATGTGATGAATCTATTTTTTCAGTCTTGTATTTTTTTGTACCTGTGCCAATTCTTTCATCTCACCAGCATTTTTTAAAACCGCACCGGTAATCTTCGCCCCGCCGAGCATGCGCGCCAGTTCCCGTACAGAACTTTCCTGATCCAGACGTCGGATACGGGTGCGTGTTTCACCGTTTTCCACAGCTTTTGCAATCTCAAAATGGGAATCTGCCATCGCTGCAATCTGCGGCAGATGTGTAATGCACAGTACCTGACGGCTCCTGCCGATAACTGCCATTTTCTCTGCAACCATCTGTGCTGTACGCCCGCTGATTCCGGTGTCAATCTCATCAAAAATCAGCGTTCCTACGTCATCCCTATCTGCCAGAAGTGTCTTGATCGCAAGCATAATGCGTGAAAGTTCTCCTCCTGATACAACCTTTGCAAGATCGCGCAGCGGTTCACCGGGATTTGTGGAAATTCGATATTCCGCAGTATCCATGCCTGTTGCAGAATAATTCTCCTGCAAAGTAAGACCAATCTCAAAAACCACATCGAGAAAATTGAGTTCTTTTAAATTCTCCACAATCCTGCCAGTCAGTTCTTTCGCATAGTTTTCCCTCAGCGCATGCAGCCTATACGCTGCATCCTCATATTGCTTTGCTGCATTCTCAAGTTCTCTTCCAAGTTCTTCCTTTTTTTCCTGAAAATGCAGAATTTCATCAAGTCGTATCTGCTTCTCCTGCGCTGCCCGGCGGATTTTTTCAATCGTGTTGCCGTATTTTGTCTTTAGATGATTGATCTGATTCAGTCTGTTTTCCGTACTGTAGAATATCTCCTCTGAAAAAGTCTGCCCTGCCAGGTACGAAGACAGTTCTCGGTTAAAATCATTCAAAATCGCGTCCACATCTGAAAGCGCGCTGCCAAGCTTCTTAACTTCGCTGTCATATGTCTGTATTGTGAGAATTTCCCTCATAGCACGGCCCACAAGATCCGCCGCACCCTCACCGCCTCCGGTGCACTGATAGGCATTTGTAAGGCCTTCGGTTATTCTTCTGGCATTCAATAGCCGGCGGTATTCTCTCTCAAGTTCCTCATCCTCACCGTCTTTTAAACCGGCATTTTCAATCTCCTCAATTTCGAATTCGAGAAAAGAGATCTCACGGAGACGCTGCTCCTCATCCATCTCATACTCTTTCAGCCGGCTTCTCAGCTTCTGATACTCACGATACAGTGCTTCCACCTCTTCACGTGCGGGTAAAATCTCCTCCGCTCCGTACTCATCCAGGATTTCCAGCTGCTTTTCGCGGTACAGCAGAGACTGATGCTCATGCTGTCCGTGAATATCCAGAAGCAGAGAGGCAATTCTGCGCACAAAAGAAGCAGGACAAGTCTCTCCGTTGATACGGCTTACGCTCCTGCCGCCTGACATTCTGCGTGTAATAATGACCTGACCGTCCTCAGGGTGAACATCCTGAGCAAGCAGTGCTTCGCAGACTGCCGGATTATCTACTTGAAAAATCAGCTCCACCAGAGCAGGTTCATCCTGCCGGCGGAGCATTTCCTTGTCCAGCTTCTGCCCCAGTGCCAGGTTGATGGAACCGATCAGAATCGACTTTCCGGCTCCCGTCTCTCCGGTCAGGATATTTAATCCGGAAGAAAATTCCACCTCCAGCTCTGATATCAGCGCCAGATTTTTCACATGTAAATTTGTCAGCATTGGTCTACTCCTCAAAGCTGTCCAGCATTTTCTGAATCTTGTCCATCACCAAAAGAGCATCATCTGATGTGCGGATCACGCACATGATGGTATCATCTCCTGCAATGCAGCCTACCACCTCTGACCAGCTCATATCATCCAGCGCCACAGCTACTGCATTTGCCATGCCGCTCTCAGTCTTGATAACCAGGATATTCTGTGCAACATCCATGGAGACGAATGCAGCCTTTAATACCTTCGTATATTTTGCGCCCATCTCCTGACTGCTTGTCTGCTGTACCGCATACTTAAACTTGCCGTCTTCTTTTGTAACTTTGGTGAGCTTCAGCTGCCGGATATCACGTGATACTGTCGCCTGGGTCACCTGAAAACCTGCCTGGTTCAGCTTTTCTGCCAGTTCTTCCTGTGTCTCAATGTCATACTGATTGATGAGCTGTATAATCTGCGCATGTCTTGCTATTTTCATCTATGCGGCAACCTCCTAATTATTTCCCATTTTCTCCCGAAGAGTTTCCAGAAAACTGATATTGCTGATCTTAATGATTCTGGTGTCCTTCTTCGATTTGCTGATAATAATCTTATCTCCTGTCACCATTTCCACAGTAGTGTCTCCGTCGAAAGAAGCCATCCCGTGTTCCTGTTTTTCATCCCTGCCCTGTCCGATCTCCACAGTAATCGTGTCGTCCGGCGGAAACACAACGCTTCTGCTGTTCAATGTATGCGGGGCAAGCGGTGTCATCAGAATCAGCGACGCAGCCGGAGAGATCAGCGGTCCTCCTGCCGACAGACTGTAGCCCGTAGAACCAGTCGGCGTCGCGATGATAATCCCGTCCGCAGAATAACTGTTCAGGTATGTCCCGTTGATATAGTTATTAAACCGCACCACGCGCGGTGCCCCGCTGCGGCTGATCACTATATCATTGAGCGCTGTATCTTCTTTTATAAGATTCCCATTGCGGTAAACTTTGCCGTTCAGCATGATCCTGTGTTCGATCTCAAAACGGTCCTCCATCAGATGATCCAGAGCCGGATAGACACCATTGCGTCCAACCTCTGCCAGATACCCCAGTGTTCCCAGATTTATTCCAAAGAGCGGAATTCCTTTTTCCACTGTGTCCCTTGCTGCCTGCAGCAGCGTACCGTCTCCGCCAAGTACAAGAATACACTGTGTATCGTCCGGAATCTGCTCTGCATCCGTATAGTGATAATCGCCCGCATTCTCCTTCCCTGCGACATCCTTGATCCGGCAGACTCTTCCGTGTGACGAGAGGTACTCGGCAATTTTGCGGGTCATCACCAGTTCTCTGTCCTTTAATGTATTCGTGATTATGTAAAACCTGTCCATCCCGCGCTCTCCTCACATCAATCCAACGCTCCGTGCGCCTGTTTTACAGTCACCTCCACCGATATCTCTGCCTCCAAAGCTTCTGCTCCCTCAGGCAGCTTAATCAGGTGCAGCAGGTATTCAATATTTCCTTCCGGTCCCTTAATCGGAGAAAATTCCAGATGAAGCACACCGAAGGAGATCGAACGTGCATAGGCAATCACCTGATGAATAACCTCTTCATGTACCTTCGGATCACGCACTACTCCCTTCTTTCCTACCTTTTCCCTTCCGGCCTCAAACTGTGGCTTAATCAGGCATACCATCTGCGCGCTCTCCTCCATCAGATTTCTCACCGGAAGAAGGACCTTGGTAAGGGAGATAAAGGAAACATCAATGGATACAAACTGTACCGGCTCGGCAATGTTCTCCGGCGTCACATAACGGATGTTGGTACGCTCCATGCATACCACACGCTCATCATTTCTGAGTTTCCAGTCAAGCTGACCGTGTCCGACATCCACAGAATATACTTTCACCGCCCCGTTCTGAAGCATGCAGTCGGTAAACCCCCCTGTTGAGGCTCCCACGTCCATGCACACCTTTCCCTCAAGCGACAGTCCGAAGTGCGTCATAGCTTTCTCCAGTTTCAGGCCTCCGCGGCTTACGTAAGGAAGCGTGTTCCCTTTGACAGTGATCTGTACTGTATCCGGAAACATAGCACCCGCCTTATCCTCTCTCTGTCCTTCCACCAGAACGCTACCCGCCATGATAACGGCTTTTGCCTTCTCCCTGGACGGCGCCAGGTTTCTCTTTACCAGTAATACATCCAAACGTTCTTTCATTTTTTATTCTCTCCCGCTCTCCAGCGTATATTTTATCTTCTCTGCAATTCCCGCGGCATCTATGCCGATCAGCCGGTGAAGCTCGGACACGCTGCCCTGTTCCACAAATGTGTCGGGAACTGCCGCACGCAGCAGAGGCGTGTGAATGCCAAGGGACGCAAGCCAGCACTGTACCTGTTCGCCAAAACCGCCTGTGCAGACATTTTCCTCCATTGTTACTACAAGGCGGTATTCCTTTGCCAGCCTACGCACAGTTTCCCGGTCGAACGGTTTGACAAAACGGGCATTTACAACTGCTGCAAATATTCCCTGTTCTTTCAGAAGCTCTGCTGTTTCCACTGCTGTTTTCACCATGCTTCCCACAGCCAGCAGCGCAACAGAACCATCTCCTTCGCAGAGAATCTCTGCTTTCCCAAGTACAATGGGTTCTCTCTTATCCTGCAGTCCGTCATAAGCCTCGCCTCTCGGGTAGCGCACTGCAACTGGACCGTCAAAATCCACGGCAAACTTGATCATGTCCGAAAGCTCCCATTTATTCTTAGGGGCAAGCACTGTCATGTTAGGCATCATGGAAAGATATGACAAATCGAAACAGCCCTGGTGTGTCTCTCCGTCACTCCCGACAAGACCTGCACGGTCTACTGCAAAAACCACATGCAGATTCTGCATACAGACATCATGAATCATCTGATCAAACGCCCGCTGCAAAAACGAGGAATAAATTGCCACTACCGGTATCAGACCGCCAAGTGCCATTCCCGCCGCAAATGTTACCGCATGTTCCTCTGCGATTCCCACATCAAAAAATCGGTCAGGAAACATATTTCCGAAACGTTTAAGCCCTGTTCCCGTCATCATCGCTGCAGTCACTGCCACGACCTTCGGATTTCTGTCTCCCATCTTTCGCATGACGGTTGAGAATATATCTGTGTAGCTTGCCTTGCCTCCTCTGTTTGCCGGAATTCCCGTATCAATCTCAAACGGTGCCGTGCCATGGAAGCGCGCCGGATGGCGTACAGCAGGCTCATAGCCCCTGCCCTTCTGCGTAACCACATGAACCAGTACCGGTCCCTCAAACCGCTTTGCCTCAGAAAGTACCTTTATGAGCTGACGAATATTGTGTCCGTCTACAGGGCCCAGATATGTGATTCCCATATTTTCAAAGAACATACCCGGAATCACAAACTGTTTAATGCTGCTCTTCGTCTTTCTGAGCGCATCCACCATTCCGTCACCGAGCCGCGGAATCTTCTTAAGCGAATTTTCCAGCTCTGATTTCAGATTTGTATATGCCGTCGCGGTGCGCAGATTTCCGAGATACTGTGAAATTCCTCCCACATTGCGGGTGATGGACATCTCATTATCATTGAGCACAATGATAAAGTTCTTCTTCAGCGAACTTACGTTATTCATCGCTTCATACGCCATTCCCCCGGTCAATGCTCCGTCACCGATGACAGAAACCACGGTATACTCTTCATTCAGAAGCCCCCTCGCCCTTACATAGCCAAGTCCCGCTGAAATGGAGGTAGAGCTGTGCCCCGTATCAAACGCATCGCATCTGCTCTCCTCCCGCTTCGGAAATCCGCTTAACCCGTGATATTTTCTCAGAGTATCAAACGCATCCTTTCTGCCGGTAAGTATTTTGTGCGTATATGCCTGATGTCCCACATCCCATATCAGCTTGTCCTTGGGAAATTCAAGCACTCTGTGCAGCGCGATCGTAAGCTCCACGACACCCAGATTAGATGCGAGATGTCCGCCTGTATGGCTCAGCGACTCGATCAGAAACTCTCTGATCTCCTGCGCCAGCGGCACAAGCTCCTCCTGCGGCAGATTCTTTACTGAGGTTTCTTCATTTATTTTATCCAATATCATCAGATATCATCCTTTTCAGTTCTTCCTGGAAGCCATCCAGAGCAGGATCTCCTCCAGAAATTCATTTCTCACCGGGAGGGTCAAAAGAGCTTCTGTTGCCTCCGCGGTCAGCCGGTCCACTTCCCTGCGCGCTCCGTCCAGCCCAAAGAGCGTAACATATGTGACCTTATGGTTCCTTTCGTCACTGTGTACCGGTTTGCCCAGCTCTTCTGTGGTACTGGTCACGTCCAGAATATCGTCCCGGATCTGAAATGCAAGCCCCGTGCTGCGTGCTGCAGCCTCAATTACGGAAAGCTCGCTTCGGCCGGCTTTGGCAAGCGCCGCTCCGGCCATCATTGCGCCCTCCAAAAGGGCAGATGTCTTATGCACGTAGATATAATCCAGAAGCTTCGGCGAGATTTCTTTGCCGTCATTCATCACATCCACGCTCTGTCCGCCGAGCATCCCGCAGATTCCCGACTTGTGCGCCAGAATCTGCAGTGCTGTCTGCACATTCTCCGTCTGATCAGTCAGAGAGAATGCGCGAAGTGCTGTCTCATATGCATAGTTTAACAGGGCATCCCCGCTTAAAATTCCCAGCGCTTCTCCATAAACTGCATGAGTTGTTCTTCTGCCCCGGCGGTATTCGTCATTATCGATTGCCGGCAGGTCGTCATGAATAAGAGAATGGGTGTGTATCATCTCCATTGCAGCCATAAACGGTTCGATCTGTCTTCCCTCTCCCCCGAACATACGGTATGTTTCATACATCAGAATCGGGCGCAGCCGCTTACCGCCGGCCGTCATGCTGTAGTTCATAGCCTCGGCAAGCTGCGCTGCAAATCCCTCCTCCTTCGGAAGATAGCTCCGGATTACCTGCTCGGCGTAATTTCTGCTCTCTTCAAGCTTTTTCTTAAAATTCTTCGAGTTCTCCATTCTGATTTACCTGCATCATTTTCTTTTCTACAGTATCTATCTTGTCATTGCACAGCTTTAAAAGCTCTAAGCCTTTCTGATACAGCGCAAATGATTCCTCCAGAGGCGTCTCCTGATCCTCCAGCTTCTCCACTACGCCGTCCAGAAGCTCAAATGCTTCCTCCACCGTCAGTTCCTTTTTGTTCATCAGTTCTTCTCCTCCCGGATTTCTTCCACGCGTGCCAGGATACTTCCGTTAGTCACTCGGATATTCAGGATACTTCCGACCTGCGTCTGGTCTGTGTTTGTAACTGTCCTGCCCTGCTCATCCCGGATATAAGAATACCCCTGGCTGAGTTTCTCCAGGGGTGAAAGCCCCCGCATACGCTCTGCCAGAAGCTGGAAACGGTGCCGATACTCTCTTGTCCTGTCCGTCATTTTCTCATGAAGTCTGCGCTCCATGTCTGCCAGTAACTGACGCTTTTCCCTTATCCTGCTCTCCGGGCTTACATAGGACAGCCGCATGCGGCACTGTTCAGCGCGGTTTCTTGCAGCTTCCGTTTTAACTGCCAGTGCATGCTCCATTCTCCTTCTGGATAATGCAAGCTGTTCAAGCAGCCCTCGCACATCTGCCACAGCCAGCTCCGCTGCCGCAGACGGTGTCGGAGCGCGCAGATCAGCTGCAAAATCAGCAATTGTCACATCCGTCTCATGTCCCACTGCAGAAATTACCGGAGTCGTACAGTTAAAGATAGCCCTCGCTACCTCCTCCTCGTTAAAAGCCCATAAGTCTTCAATGGAACCTCCGCCCCTTCCCACGATGATCACATCCAGTCCCATCGCATCGAGCGTCTCAATTCCCTTTACGATACTCTCCTTTGCACCCTCTCCCTGCACCAAAGCAGGGTAAAGCACGATCTGCAGGAAAGGATTTCTTCTCAAAGCAATGTTTCGAATATCCTGTACGGCGGCTCCCGTCGGCGCTGTTACCACGCCGAGTGTTCTGGCATAGGCAGGAATCGGCTGCTTGTACTGCTGAGAGAACATGCCCATCTCCTCAAGCTCTTCCTTGAGTGCCAGAAAACGCTCGTACAGCGCTCCTGCTCCCTCCAGAGAGATCTTTTTTGCATAGAGCTGATACCGTCCGTCCCGCTCATAAACCTCCACACTTCCGGTCACCACAACCTTCTGTCCATTCTTCATCAGAAATCCAAGCCCTCGCCGCGATCCCGCAAACATCACGCAGGAAATCACGCCGCTTAAATCCTTCAGAGAAAAATAGATATGTCCCGATGTGTGATACTTCAGGTTGCTCACTTCTCCGCTGACGCTGATGCGTCTGAGCATAAAATCCTGAGTGAACATCGTCCTGATATAAGTATTTACCTGTTCGACCGAATAAATGCGTTCCACAAACCGCCTCCGCTCTTTTTATTCAGATGCAGCCTGAGAGCGGCTGATTGTTCCAAGGATACCGTTGATAAAGGATGCCGAGCCGTCCTGCCCGAATCTCTTCGCCATCTCAACAGCTTCATTGATCGCCACCTTCACCGGTACGTCCTCATCAAACATCATCTCATACACAGCCAGGCGCAGGATCGTCAAATCCACCTTGCTCATTCGGGAGGTCTTCCAGCCTGCGGATGCCCCGTTTAAGAGAGTGTCAATCTCAGCCTCACGCTCCATGATGTGGTGGTACTTTGCCTCCATGTACATTTTATCCTTTTCGCTGAGATCCTCAATATCATCAAAGTACATCGTAAGCTGCTCCGGCATCTCCTCTGCACCGTTAAATTCTGTCATAAAAAGGAGCTTAAAGATATTCTCCCTGAGTTTACTTCTGTTCATTCTCATCCTCCGTCTAACATACAAGGAACCGCGGGGTCTTGCCACTCCGCGGTTTCGTGTCACTTTTTTTGCGGTATCCCCGTCTGCCGGGGCACCCTTACTTGTCCTTTTCCATCTCCACGCCGGCGATGCTGATGTTCACATCGGATACCTCCAGACCAGTCATGTTCTCAATCGCGGACTTAACTCTCTCCTGCACGGCTTCGCTCGTCTTCGGGATGCTGTATCCGAATTTCATATTCAATGTCAGATCCACACATACCACACCTTCTAGCACATCTACCTTAACGCCTCTGGAAAGACTTTTCATGCCCAGCTTGCCCACGACTTCATTGGTGATATTTCCAGCCATAGAAGCAACACCTTCCACCTCTGTGGCCGCCAGCCCTGCAATGATTGCCACGACTTCGTCCGCAATCTGCACGGTACCAACAGTATCATCGTCGTATATCGTATAAGTATTCCTCTTACTCTCTGTCATTGCAACAACCTCCTACGGCTAACTTTGAAATCATTATACCAAAGTCGCCGTGAAAATAAAAGGGGTTCCGCCTAATTTCTGCTGAATTCTTCAAGCACCAGTCCCTCATTGCGGTCGAGCGTCATGCCCACACTCCAGGAGTTGATAAACAGAAGCAGCGGATTGCCCTTCATGTCCTTAACCTTCTTCATATCCGAGGTTCCGATCAGTTTTTCTACATTAACCTCATCTTTATTTGCAATCCAGCGGATGTGCTCATAAGCCAGGTTCTCCAGACGGATA
>CALWBA010000049.1 GCA_944375815.1 uncultured Lachnospiraceae bacterium
AAGACCTTCCACGCTTACCATTTCTAATGTATTCCGTTCTGATTCTTTTCTCACCAACATACTTTTCACCTCTATATCATTATATCAAAAAAAGCCAGCTAATGCTGACCTTTTTTGACAGTCTGAAGGGATGAAAGTCATAAGACTTTCATCCCTTTTCTGCGTATTATAATAAAAAGGAGGTAGAGTAATGAAAAATCTGGATATGCTTTCTCCGGATGAGCTGGATTCGTATGTCGGTCATCCGGATTTTATTATTATAGATGTCAGAGAGCCGGAGGAGTTCCAGGCAGGGCATATCCGCGGAGCAAAAAATATTCCTTATATAAAGCTCCTGGGACAGATAAGCCTTTCAAAGGAGAAGACTATTATACTGTACTGCAGCAGAGGTTCCGCCAGCCTGGCGGCGGGAAGAAGAATGGCTCTGCAGGGATATGACGTCCTGTCTGTAGTAGGCGGAATCAGGGAATACCGCGGCAGGAACATGATAAGATGACTTGTATTTTCCCATTAAAAATAGTAGAATAAGATAACTGTTAAACCCTCGCAAAATGTGCGGGAGAAAAGTACAGAGGAGAAATTAGATTATGAAATTAATGTTTGCATCCGATATTCACGGTTCTGCGCTCTGCTGTGAGAAGATGCTTGAAGCGTATGACAGAGAGGGCGCAGACCGTCTGATTCTTCTGGGGGACCTTCTGTATCACGGTCCGAGAAACGATCTGCCGGAGGAATATGCTCCTAAGAAAGTGATTGCTCTTTTAAATGAGCGAAAAGATGATATTCTGGCAATACGGGGAAACTGTGAGGCCGAAGTGGATCAGATGGTACTGCAGTTTCCGGTTATGGCAGATTACGCCATCCTTTTCTGGGAAGGAAGGACATTTTATGCCAGCCACGGACATGTCTTTCATGAGGGAAACCTGCCGCCGATGAAAACAGGTGATATTTTTATTCAGGGGCATACACACGTGCTCCGTGCGGAGTCGGCTGACGGACATCTGATTCTGAATCCGGGCTCTGTATCATTGCCGAAAGAAGGCAATCCCAGGACATATGCCATCGCTGAGAACGGATATTTCCGTATTAAGACACTTGAAGGTGAACTCATAAAGGAGACTGCACTGTGAAAATATGCCGGCGGACGGCAGAGAGAGGAGAATAATGAGTATGTATGAACTGATCGCTCCTTGCCATTTTGGGCTGGAGGCTGTGCTGAAGCGGGAAATTCTGGATTTGGGCTATGAGATCAGCACAGTTGAAGACGGCAAAGTGACATTCTGGGGAGATGCTGAGGCAATTGCGTATGCCAATGTATTTTTGCGAACTACAGAGCGAATCCTGTTAAAAGTAGGAGAAGTCCGTGCAGAGACGTTTGAGGAGCTTTTTCAGGGGACAAAAGCGCTTCCCTGGGAGGAATATATTCCAAGAAACGGAAAATTCTGGGTGGCAAAGGCAAATTCCATTAAGAGCAAACTGTTCAGTCCGTCAGATATACAATCGGTAATGAAAAAAGCAATGGTGGAGAGAATGAAGGAGAAGTATCATCAGAGCTGGTTTGATGAGGACGGAGCCAGCTATCCGGTACGTGTATCCTTTATGAAAGATGTAGCCACAATCGGGCTGGATACGTCAGGAGTATCCCTTCATAAGCGCGGTTATCGCCAGATGACGGCAAAAGCACCTATTACCGAGACGCTGGCAGCGGCTCTGATTTTACTGACTCCCTGGAAACGTGACAGGATTCTGGTAGATCCTTTCTGCGGAAGCGGGACATTTCCGATTGAAGCTGCAATGATGGCTGCCAATATGGCACCCGGGATGAATCGCTCTTTTCTTGCGGAGGAGTGGGCACATCTTGTTCCGCGCAAGCACTGGTACCAGGCGGTAAATGAAGCACAGGAAATGATCGATCTGCATGCGGATACCGATATTCAGGGATATGATATCGATCCGGAGGTTATCCGTTATGCCAGAGAGAATGCGCGGCTTGCAGGAGTAGATCATCTGATTCATTTTCAACAGCGCCCGGTCAGCGATCTGAGCCATCCAAAAAAGTATGGATTTATAATAACCAATCCGCCATACGGAGAGAGACTGGAAGAAAAATCAGCACTTCCTAAGCTGTACAGGGAGCTGGGAGATAGCTTCCGGAGACTGGATTCGTGGTCGATGTACATGATTACCGCTTATGAGGATGCTGAGCGTTATATCGGGAAAAAAGCGGATAAAAACCGTAAGATCTACAACGGAATGATGAAGACTTATCTGTATCAGTACCTCGGACCGAAACCGCCGAGACAGAAAAGGGGATAATAACATATGAAGAGAATTATATTTGCCACGGGCAATGAGGGCAAGATGAGAGAAATCCGCGAGATTATGGCGGATCTGGACGTAGAGATTATATCCATGAAAGAAGCTGGTGTGGAGGCCGATATTGTGGAAGACGGCAAGTCTTTTGAAGAGAATGCGGTGATCAAGGCACGTACAATCATGGAGCTGACAAATGAACTGGTGCTGGCGGATGATTCGGGGCTGGAGATTGATTATCTGAATGGAGAGCCGGGGATTTATTCCGCTCGTTATATGGGAGAGGATACATCCTACCATATCAAGAACAACAATCTGATATCGCGTTTAGAGGGAGTGGAGGATGAGAAGAGAACTGCACGGTTTGTATGTGCGATTGCAGCGGCATTCCCGAATGGAGAGACTCTGACTGTACGTGATACGATTGAGGGACGCATAGGCTACGAGGAGAGAGGAGAAAACGGCTTCGGCTACGATCCCATTTTCTATCTGCCGGAATATGGGATGTCATCAGCTGAGCTTTCACCCGAGGAAAAGAATAAAATCAGTCATCGCGGGAAG
Source organism: uncultured Lachnospiraceae bacterium (assembly GCA_944375815.1). Classification (GTDB taxonomy): domain Bacteria; phylum Bacillota; class Clostridia; order Lachnospirales; family Lachnospiraceae; genus Egerieimonas_A. Next base: position 2,875 of record CALWBA010000049.1, read on the forward strand.
GCTCTGAGAAAAATGAAAGAAGAATTATTAAAGAGAAAAGAGAAATAGCATATGATGAAAGTTTTGGTTGTCAGCGATACGCATGGATATACGGAGAATCTTGAGCGGGCGCTTGAGCAGGAGCAGAGAGTCGATGCGCTGATCCACTGCGGAGATCTGGAGGGGCAGGAGGATTATATCAGAGCGCTTGCTGACTGTCCCTGCTATATGGTCGCGGGAAATAACGACTGGTTTTCGGATCTGGATCGGGAGCTGGAGATTGAGCTTGAAGGAATGCGGTTTCTGATTACGCATGGACATAACTATGGAGTATCCATGAACTTTTCCTATCTTCTGGAGGAAGGACGCAGCAGAGAAGCTGATGTAGTATTCTTCGGACACATCCATCGGCCGGTGCTTGAAAAACATGATAACGTCATTCTGGCGAATCCGGGCAGTCTGTCCTATCCCCGCCAGAGGGGCAAAAAGCCCACTTATCTGGTCGTAGAAATCGATAAAAACGAGAAAATAAGATTTTTTGAAAAAATTTTAAATTAGGTGTTGACTTTTTGCGAGGCTTATAATATAATAACTCTTGCGTCAGGGATGACACAGGAACAACGAATAAGCCTCATCGGGGTGTGGCTCAGCTTGGCTAGAGCGCCTGGTTTGGGACCAGGAGGTCGCAGGTTCGAATCCTGTCACCCCGAGGTACTGCAAAAAAGCAGATAGAAATCTGCGGGTGTAGTTCAATGGTAGAACACCAGCCTTCCAAGCTGGATACGTGGGTTCGATTCCCATCACCCGCTTCTTTGATGAATAATCAAAGATACGTGTTTGTAGCTCAGCTGGATAGAGCAACGGCCTTCTAAGCCGTGGGTCGGGGGTTCGAATCCCTTCAAGCACGTTTTTTCGTCCCCAAAAGGCGAAAAACATGGTGGGTATAGCGCAGTTGGTTAGCGCGCCAGATTGTGGCTCTGGAGGCCAAGGGTTCGAATCCCTTTACCCACCTTGCCGTAATGGCGAATTTTGGGCTATCGCCAAGCGGTAAGGCACAGGACTTTGACTCCTGCACTCGCTGGTTCGAATCCAGCTAGCCCAGTTAGGGACTTGCGGAGCATTAGCTCAGTCGGTAGAGCACTTGACTTTTAATCAAGTTGTCCGGGGTTCGAATCCCCGATGCTTCAGTATCGCAGCTACACAAGTAGTTGCCTTTTTTTATGTATAATCTTAATAACTCATGCGGATATGGCGGAATTGGCAGACGCGCCAGATTTAGGTTCTGGTGTCTATGACGTGCAGGTTCAAGTCCTGTTATCCGCAGTCTGAAAGTGCCTTTAAACGGGCACTTTTTTGTTTGCGCGATAGAATTACGAAAAAAGGCGGTTTATCACCGCCTTATAATCGATCACATTCTTTTCGGAATGCCATTTGAAATTGTTTTGGACTTTTGCCTGTATAGTTTTTAAAAGCGCGGCTGAAGTGTGAGAGATTGATATAGCCGACGCATTCGCAGACAATTTCAACACGGGCGCCTGCCAGCAGAAGTTCTTTTGCTTTCTCCATACGGCAATTGGTTATATACTGACTGATCGTGCAGCCGGTGATCTGGCGGAAAGCGTTGCCAAGGGCAAATTTGTTGATATTATAATCGTCGGATAAGTTTTCTGTCGATATGTCTCTGGAGTAGTTTCTGTGAATGTGATTTAAAATTGCATAAATCCTCGCACGGCGGTCAGGTGTGACAGTATCCTGCAGATGGTGGCAGCTGCGATAACGCATATTCAGCAGCAGGAAGAGTTCAGTGAGAATAGTTTTTTTAAAGAGATCATTGCCGTAGGAAGAAGGCGCTTCGCCGTTCAAAGTCATCAGCCTGGAAAGAAGAGCGGTAATTTGCTCCATATCTGCAGGTGTGAGAGGAAGAAGCTGTGCGGAGTCAAACGGACGGTAATAAAAGCAGTCCAGAAGGTTCGTCTGTTCTGTGGATAAGAGTGAGAGATCCTCAGGAGAGATGGACAGCATATAGCTCTCCGTATTGCAGCCTGAGACAGAACGGATCCTTTGGAGATTCATTGTGTGAAAAAGCAGTGCTGTATTTGGGTGAACAGTCTGACTGCTGCCGTTCAGATTGCAGGAAATACCACCGGACAGAATAAAAAAAATGCAGAGCTTGTCGGAAATACCGATGGTTTCCGGTGCCGATGCGGCGAAGGTATGTCTCACCAGCTGATATGGCGGACAGGAATTTGTAAAAATCATTTTTTTATACATAGTAAGCTCCTTAACCTATATTTTATATTTACAAAATATCACACACCTTTTGGAAAAGCAAGAAGGTTGTCGTATTTTTGATTGTATGTTATACTCTCGAGTGTGGAACCGGTTAAATCAAGTGATAAAGAAGGAGTGAAAACGAATGAAGCAAAGAAAATGGCTTGCCGCCATGCTCGTTTTATGTATGGGCATGTTTGGAGTCTTCTTTATGAAGAACAGTGCGGCGGCGGAAGATGCGGCGCTGACGGATGAGAATCCGCAGCGGCTTGAAACAGTTACTCAGATGGATGAAGAAGGTAATATCACAGAGGGAGAAGACGGTCCCAGACTTGTTGAGGAATCGGGGATTGCAGCATACACGGCTGGTGATCCGGTAAAGGTTGTCAATTTCCGAACCAAGGGAAACGCTACTACTGAATATAAAGAAGTGAACACGGGAAGAGACGGCTACACGAACGGTGCGTACGGTGCAGATGCTGCCTACCTGGGAGAGAGTGATGGTAAAGTGAAGTTTATGCTCTCCGGTGTTGTAGGACTTGTCGATGCATCTGAAGTGCAGGTGGTGAATTTAAGCGATGCTGCAGTGGTAAGCTGCTATAGTGTCTCAAATGGAAAACTGATGCATAATATTGTGACCGATATGACAACGCCGGGATATGCCAACAGGCTGTCAAACGGAGAAGCCCCGTCTTATCTGACAGAAGGACAGGATTACTACAGCTATGACGGACATTATTTTTATACCGATTATGCGGTGATGCTGGAGGATTACTGCAGTGATACAAGAGCCAATTCCGTCAACCCGCAAAATCCGTACTATAATTATTATCAGTATCTCCCGATGAGAAGCCAGAGCTCCTACGGAAAAACCGTACTGGAGGGTATTCTGGAGCAGAAGTTAAGCAGTACGTCAAAAATGATGGGAATGGGCGATACCTTTGTGGAGAGTCAGAATACATACGGTGTGAATGCACTGCTTATGGCAAGTGTTGCAGCAAATGAGAGCGGCTGGGGAACAAGCCAGATCAGTCAGCAGAAGAACAACCTGTTTGGTCTGAATGCTGTCGATTCTTCACCTGGAACAAGTGCGAACCAGTATGGAAGCGTTGAATCCTGTATTTTGGATTTTTCCAAAAACTATATGTCCCGCGGATATCTTTATCCAGATGACTGGCGGTATATGGGCGGATTCCTGGGAAATAAGGCAAGCGGCATAAATGTAAGCTATGCTTCCGACCCTTACTGGGGAGAGAAGGCCGCAAATATTGCCTGGACACTCGACGGCCTGGGCGGAAGTAAAGACAGAGGAAAGTATGTACTTGGAATTAAGGATACAGTATCTACAGATCACAATACTGCCAATGTCATGCAGGAGGCGGACGGCAATTCCCCAGTGCTTTACAGTACGGGAAAGGCGTCCAATTATTCGGTGCTTCTGCTGGCGGTGAGCGAGTCCGGGGATTACTATAAGATTCAGAGCGATGCAGCATTAAATGCTGACAAAACTGAAATAACAAAGGAAACCGGTCTGTATGATTTCAGCACCATGTATGCTTATATTCCGAGCGCATATATTACTGCTGTCAACGGTACTGTCGGACCGGATGAGAATCAGAAACCGGAGATCACAGACGGCTGGAAAACGGAAGCGGACGGAAACCGATACTATTACCGTGACGGAGAGCGTGTAAAGGGAGAGTTTATTAAGGCAGAGACTGCAGGGGACTATTATTTTACGGATCCGGACACCGGAGCAATGGTGAGAAGCGATTGGGTATCTGTTCAGGAGGCTGACCCGTACAACAATAACATCGAGGGAACGGTCTGGTATCATATGGGTACGGACGGATTGATGCAGAGAGGCTGGATTAAGGATGAAACCGGCTGGAAGATCTATTATCTGGACAGCAACGGAAGAATGTGCCACAGTGCATGGATAAATGCAGCAGCACAGCCGGAACTTGGAATGCCGGCAGGTATGTACAATCTCTGCTCAGACGGAGCTGTACAGATGAACGGCTGGGCAAAATCTATTCAGGAAGGCATATGGTGGTTCTGCGAGCCGGATACAGGATGGTTTAATCAGAACAACCCGTCAAGCTGGAGTTCGGTAAATCCGGAAGCGTAAAATTATATATATGAGAATGTTGCAATGAGCGGGGAGGGCGTTGTATAATATCCCTAAAGCAGAGAAAGCGGGGGTTGAGCCTATGAAAATGATTATGGCAATCATTCAGCATGAGGATGAGCAGGACACAATCGGAGAGCTGAATCAGAACAACTTTTTTGTTACAAAATTGTCCACTACGGGGGGATTTCTGAAGAGCAAGAACACGACAATCATGATTGGAACGGAAGATGAAGAGGTGGAAAAAGCCATCCGAATCATCCGTGAGTGTGCCGGTAAGCGGAGGACAGTTCGTTATGATAATCCGCATATGATGCCGGGCGGCGCGGGACCAAGCGTAAATATGGGCTTTCCGGTGGATGCAGAAATCGGAGGCTGTACGATATTCGTATTTCCGATTGAACGCATTGAGAAGTATTAAAAGATTTCAAAATAGGAGAGACTGTCTGAGAATTTTCGGACAGTCTCTTTTGAGGTTCAGGGAACTTGTGGAAGCATAGGATCAATGGGCATGGATTGTTGACAAGTCAATAAAAAGACGGTAAACTGATAGCGGGATATTTGAAACTACATTCGCCGGGGGGCGGAGTCAGGAGGAAGATTGTGGGAATCACAGTTTTAGGAAAATACATATCCATCATCAGCAGAAGAGAGCAGAAATATCTCAATGCGGTGATGCAGTCATATGGTCTGGGTTTTTCAAGCTATAATTTTTTGCTGTTTCTGGCGAAAAATGAGGGATGTACGCAAAAGGAGCTATGCCGGAAAATGGGGATTGATGAGGCGGTAGCGACGCGTTCCATGAAGAAGATGGAGAAGGAAGGGTATGTGCGCAGGATTCGTTCCGAACAGGACAGCCGTAAATATGCGCTGTTTCTGGATGATAAGGGAAGAGCGTTAATTCCGGTGATTCGGGAGGCACTGGAGGACTGGTGGGGCAAAGTTCTGCAGGATTTTCCACAGGAACAGCAGGATTTTCTGCTGCCACTGATGGAGCATATGAGTGAGAGCGCAATGTCAGTTTCTGATGAAATGACAGAGGAAAGGGGAGAGAACGATGGAAGCAATAAGGAGTAATCCTCTTGGAACAAAGCCCGTAGGAAAACTTCTCTGGCAATTCGCCGTGCCGAGTATCATAGCAATGCTTGTAAGCTCGCTTTACAACATGGTAGATCAGTTCTTTATAGGAAGAAGTGTCGGGATGCTTGGAAATGCTGCAACAAACGTGGCATTTCCTCTGACAATCACATGTACGGCGGTTGCACTGCTCTGCGGGGTTGGAGGAGCGGCGAATTTTAATCTCTGCATGGGTGCCGAAAAAGAAGACAGAGCTGAGAAGTTTGTGGGAACCGCGATTATGATGATGGTTGTAATCGGAATTGTGCTGTGTGTGGTTGTTCGTATTTTTTTGGAGCCTATGATGTATGCGTTTGGCGCCACGGATGAGATCCTGAATTATTCGCTAATATATACGGGTATTACATCCCTGGGATTTCCGTTTCTCATCCTCTCCACGGGAGGAAGCAATCTGATCCGCGCAGACGGTAGCCCCAAGTTCTCCATGGCGTGCACACTTGTGGGCGCGGCTATCAACACGGTTCTGGATCCGCTGTTCATCTTCGGATTTGATATGGGGATGGCCGGAGCAGCTTGGGCAACGATCATCGGACAGTTTGTGTCGGCAATTCTTGTAATAGGGTATCTGACACGATTTAAGACAGTAAAGCTGACCCGGAAATCGCTGAGCCTTCGACCGGAATTCTGCATTGCAGTGCTTTCACTGGGCATGGCGCCGTTCTTTAATCAGGTTGCGATGATGGTAGTGCAGATCGTCATGAACAATGTGCTCACATACTATGGAGGACAGTCTGTCTACGGTTCGGAAATACCGCTTGCCTGTGCAGGAATTATTGCAAAGGTTAATATGCTGTATTTTTCAATAGTAATCGGAATATCGCAGGGGCTGCAGCCGATTATCAGTTATAATTATGGAGCCGGAAATTATAAGCGTGTCCGTGAGACGTACAAGAAAGCAATTACAGCGGCGTTTATCATCTCACTTGCCGCATTTGCTGCGTTTCAGCTTCTTCCCAGACAGATCATCAGCATTTTTGGATCTGGAAGCGAGGAGTATTTTAAATTTGCAGAGCAGTACTTCAGGATTTTTCTGTTTTTTACTTTCTTAAATGAGCTGCAGCCGATTACAGCTAATTTCTTTACATCAATCGGTAAGGCTACGAGAGGTGTTTTTCTGTCACTGACAAGGCAGATTATTTTCCTGCTTCCGCTGATTTTGATTCTTCCGATGTTCATGGGAATTGACGGCGTCATGTATTCTGCACCGATAGCTGACTTTATTGCAGCTGTTCTGGCAGCGGTATTTATTGTGGTGGAATTCAGACATATGAAGACAAAAGAAACACAGGAAATTGCTTAAAACAAATATGTAATTACAATAAAAACTGTACATATTATACAAAACAATCCTCGTATTTTTGGCGATACACTGGTGCAATTTTACCGATACAGTGGTATAATGGTTAAAGGTAATTGACGTTTGGAAGACGAGGAGGAAGACAATGGAAGGGAAACCGACAGAATTTAAGAAGACGAAAGAGTTTCTCATCTGTATCGATTCGGACGGATGTGCCCTTGATACTATGGATTTAAAGCATCGTAAGAGCTTAGCGCCGTGTACGGTATATGAGTGGGGACTGGAGGAATTCAGAGACGCGATTCAGAGACGCTGGAGGGAGATCAGTCTGTATAGTATGGACAGGGGAGTAAACCGCTTTATAGGGCTTGCAAAGATCCTGAAGGATATTAATGAGAATTATAAGCGCGTAGAAGATCTGGACAGTCTGCTGACATGGGTACAGAATCAGGATGAACTGTCTGTTGACAGCCTGAAGGCAGAAATTGAGCGCACAGACAGTCCCTGTCTGAAGAAGGTGCTGGCATGGTCAGAACTGGTCAGCGGTTCTATCCGCATGATCGATACAGATCAGAAGATTCCGTTTGAAGGTGTTCGCGAGGCACTGGAGAAGATGACAGGATTTGCAGACATTGCTATTGTGACAGCGTCGAATGAGGAAGAGATCCGAAAGGAATGGGTCTACTGGGATATGATCGAATATGTAGAGCACATATATGCGCAGGAGGCTGGTTCCAAGGCGAGCAGTATTCATCGACTCAAAGAGCTGGGCTATGCACCGGACCATATTCTGATGATCGGTGATGCTCCCGCAGACTTAAAAGCGGCGCAGGAAAACGGTGTACTGTTCTTTCCGATTAACGTGCGCGAGGAGAAACAGAGCTGGGAAGAATTCCGCAGGGAAGGTGCTAACCGTTTTCGCAACGGAATCTATGTGGGAAAATATCAGGATGAGAAAATTACAGATTTTTATGATAATCTGGCAGGATAATACTGAGAAAAGAGGGAGCCGCAGCGGCTCCCTCTTTTCCTGCATATATGCAGCAGAATATATTATTTCATAGATTCTACAATCATATCGGCGAAAGCTTCCAGTTCATCTGCTCTGTCGCCGTGAAGAGCGGATTTGATAGAAAGCATGGTCGGAAGAACGGTCATGTTCTTCATCTCCTCTATTCTTGCGGCCATCTGCTTTCCGGCAGAAGCTGCCCAGGTACCATTGTCCATGATGGCAACGGTACGACCCTGGAGATTTAATGCCTTCATATCGGTCAGATAATTTTCCATTACCGGATAGATACCTGCATTGTAGGTCGGCGCTGCAAGTACAATGTGGCTGCAGCGGAATGTCTCTGCGATCAGAGTAGATACATGGGTGTTGGATACGTCATATACGGAGATGTTTTTCAGACCGCGTTCTGCCAGCAGGTTAGCCAGCGCACACGCTGCATTTTCGGTATCGCCGTACATGGAAGCGTAAGCAATCATGACATTCTTGTCTTCCGGTGTATAGGTGCTCCACTTCATATACTTATCCAGAATATATCCAAGATTTTCTCTCCAGATCGGACCGTGCAGCGGGCAGATTGTAGAGATTTCGATACCGGATGCCTTCTTCAGGACAGCCTGTACCTGTGTTCCGTATTTACCTACAATATTCGTATAGTATCTTCTTGCGTCATCCAGCCAGTCGCGGTCAAAGTTCACATCGTCTGCGAACAGATTGCCGTTTAATGCTCCGAAACTTCCGAAAGCATCTGCGGCGAACAGAGTCTTATCTGTAACATCGTATGTCATCATAGCCTCCGGCCAGTGAACCATAGGAGCCATAACAAAGGTAAGAGTATGCTTTCCGAGTGTGAGAGTATCACCCTCTTTTACGACCAGATTTCTATCAGAGAGATCAAGCTGATAGAACTGGCTGATCATCTGGAATGTCTTTGCGTTGCCAACAAAGACTGCATCCGGGTAATCTCTTGCGATATCAGCAAGAAGAGCGCAGTGGTCAGGTTCCATATGGTTTACGATTACATAATCCAGATTTCGATCGCCCAGCACATGCTTCAGGTTCTCAAAGAACTGGCGTCCTACAGAGTAATCAGCGGTATCGAGAAGAGCCGTCTTCTCATCCATCATCACATAAGCATTATAGGACACACCGCGCGGGATAGGGAAAATGTTCTCAAATAATGCAAGGCGGCGGTCGTCAGCTCCAATCCAGAATAAATCCTCACTTACATTTCTTACAGAATACATGGGATATTCACCTCTTCAATCAGTTTTTTATGTAACAGCAGGTCAAAAAACCCCGCTTAATGTCATTATATCATAAGATAGGATATTTGGAAGAGGGAAAAGCGGTTGACAAATAAAACTTACAGGTGTAAGATTTAAGAAAAATGAAATATTACATATGTAGGAATAAAAGGAGTGAAAACCGTATGAAAAAGAGGCGGCGAAGAAAGAAAAGAAATACGCTCAGGATTGCAGCTCTGTCTGCTGTGTGCCTGCTGATCTTTGCAGCAGCCGTATGTATCGTACTGCACAGAAAACAGGAAGAACAGCCCGAGGATGTACTTGCCCTGTATATGGAGAAACTGCAGGAGGCAGATTACGCAGGCATGTACAGTATGATCAGCCGGAGCAGCAGACAAAGAATATCCCGTGATAAGTTTGTGCAGAAACACGAGAATATCTACGGGGGCATTGAGGCAGAGGGTTTTCAGGTGAAGATCACCGATTGTAATAGAGAAGATGCAGACAAAGCAGAGGTATCCTTTCAGATGCAGCTGTCCACGCTGGCAGGGAGTATAAAGTTTAATAACCAGGCGGTGTTCATCCGGGAAAAGGGACAATATCTGCTGGAATGGGAACCGTCTGTGATCTTCCCGCACATGACCGGTTCTGATACGGTGAGAGTCACGCGACTGAAAGCCCGGCGAGGCAGTATCCTGGATCGAAACGGCCAAGCACTGGCAGAACAGGGAACTGCATCCAGCGTGGGCATCATTCCGGGTAAACTGGGCGAGGGAAAGGAGGAAGATTTAAACCGCCTGGCAGAATTACTTGAAGTCAGCAGAGAAAGTATTGACGCTGCCCTGTCAGCATCGTGGGTCAGGGAAGATTCCTTTGTGCCGATTAAGACGCTGGATAAGATTGATGATACGGAGAAAACCAGCAGCGAAACAGACGATAGAACCAAAGAGGAAATTGCACGTCAGGATGCGCTGTTAAAATTTCCGGGCGTGATGATCACAGATACACAGATCCGCATATATCCTTACAGGGAAGCAGCATCTATGCTTACCGGCTATGTCCAGAACGTAACAGCGGAGGAACTTGAAGATGGATATGAAGCGGACAGTGTGATTGGAAGAAGCGGTGCCGAACTCCTGTATGAGGAGAAGCTTCGCGGCAGAGATGGTTATGAGATTGACATTCTCAACGAGAACGGAGACATCAAAGAAATTCTTGCAGTTGCAGAACAGAAGGATGGACAGGATGTGAAGCTGACTGTGGATGCACAGCTGCAGGAACTGTTCTATGAACAGTTTCAAAATGACAAAAGCTGTACTGCCGCAGTGAATCCTCTGACAGGAGAAGTCATGGCGCTGGTGAGTACACCTTCCTATGATGCAAACGATTTTGTGCGGACGATGTCTGAGGAAAAGTGGAACAAACTCAATGAAAACCCGGATAAGCCTCTTTACAACCGCTTCAGAAGCACCTTTTGCCCGGGGTCGATTTTCAAGCCGATTGTAGCTGCTGTCGGAATGACGGCAGGAATGCTTGACCCCGAAGAGGACTTTGGAAGTGAAGGCCTTAAGTGGCAGGCAAATGAGAGCTGGGGCAATTATTATGTGACGACGCTTAAGGCATATGAGCCGGTGACTCTGGCAAACGCGCTGCTGTACTCAGACAATATTTATTTCGCCAAGACAGCTCTGCGGCTGGGGTCTGATACGCTGACGCAGAATCTTGATAATCTGGGATTCAATGAGCAGCTCCCATTCCCGATTGTGATGGCAGCATCCACATATTCCGACACGGATACAATAGAGAGCGAGATTCAGCTTGCAGACACAGGATACGGACACGGAGAACTGCTGGTAAATCCGCTGCATATAGCATGTATTTATACCGCATTTCTCAACCGGGGAAATATGTTGATCCCCAGGCTTCTGTATGAAGATGTATCCTCTCCGGAAATATGGAAGGAAAATGTTTTTACAGAGGAAGCGGCCGCGACAGTTGCAGATGATCTCTCACAGGTTGTTCAAAATCCGGCAGGCACTGCTTACTCCGGCCATATCGATGGGTTAAGTCTGGCAGGAAAGACCGGAACCGCGGAGCTGAAGGCTTCTCAGGATGATACTACAGGAACGGAGATGGGATGGTTTGCAGTGTTTACCACGGATAAGGGGAAGGAGGACTCTCTGCTGACCGTCAGTATGACAGAAGATGTAAAAGAAAGAGGCGGCAGCAGTTATACGGTTGGAAAAGACAGAGAAGTCTTAAAAGAATGGTTTGGTCTATGATGACAGTTGAATACCCCGGCTGCGTTTGAATGCAGCCGGGGTATTTCACATATCAGCAGATATTCATATCATTTAAAATGTTAAGAGCTGTCTGAGCAGCGAGCGTGCCGCTGGCTTCGTTACCCTGGAGATTAAGGGCAAAACAGTAAGTATTATCCGCATTTTCTACAAATCCGGTAAACCAGCCGTTTATATTCTGGCCGTCACGCATTCCGGTTCCCGTTTTTCCGTAGAGGGAACAGTCTGTATCTGCAGAGATCAGCAGTGACTGGCGCACTGCCTCGAGAGATTTCCGGGAAACGGGGAGCGTGCCTTCGCAGAAGTCCTTAAAGAAGCGGGTCTGTTCCTCGGGAGAAATCTTAAGTGAGGATTCCAGCCAGTAGGAAGAGAGGCCGGCGGACAGATCCATGTTTCCGTAGCTGTACGATTCCAGTGCCTGTGCGATCCGTTCAGACCCGAGACGTGTGTCGAGATCGAGAAAATACCAGTTTACGGAATTCTGCATTGCGCTGCGAAGCGTATGATTCTGATTCCAGGATGAGAGCGGATATTCGGTCCCGTCCCAGGAAAGCATAGAGTCTTCCGGTGTAATAAGACCGTTCTCCAGTGCATTCAGAGCGATGCATACCTTGTATACGGAATCAGGCGAGACGCGCTTTTGAGCAAGTTCCTTATTATAAATCTGATATTGTCCGGCATTGCAGTCATAGAGAACAAAGCTTCCCGAAACACCGTGAAAATACGAGGAAAGGTCAAGCGGAATGTAATCTTCGCCTGCTGCACTCCCGTCATCCGGATGCGCTGCCGCGAACGAATCTCTCACCGAAATGGCCGGCAGAGAGAGGAGACACAGTAAAAATGCGAGTGCCAGTGCCAGAATTCCTCTGCACTTTCTTCGGATACCTCCGGGCGTGTAATCTGATATATGAAGAATGCGCTTCTTCAGTACGCTTTTCTTACTTCCAATACCAAGGACAAGAGGAGAAGAGAGGCCGGGAGATTTTGCAAAACGAAGCAGAGTATTTGCATAGGAGAGCTGTTCCCGGCGGGAAAGCGTACAGATCACGGCTTCATCGCAGGCCAGTTCTCTCTGGGATCTCTGGCTGCGAAGCAGAAGGCGGGCGCAGGGATGAAACCAGTAAAGTACACGGATCAGCAGAAGCAGAGGATTTAAGAACTGATCCTTCTGCTTTAAATGCTGCAGCTCATGCAGAAAGATGAATCGAAGCTCTTCATCCGAAAAATCTTCGGAGAATCGGTCGGGAACTAAAAGTCTTGGCCGAACCATTCCGTAGGTCAGCGGAGAAGAAACACGGGAACAGGTATACAGCTGTACACGCAGATGCAGACCGCTGCTGCGCAGACTTTCCGCAAATATGAGCTGAGTGCGTGAATCTGTCACAGGGCAGCAGCTTTTCGACAGAGCATGAAGCCTGCGCAGGGAAAATATCATACAGAAAAGCGTAAAACAGATTCCCGCAGCCCAGCACAGGAGCAGAACCCTGTCAATCCAGAAAAATACAGTGGTGCCGGCTGATTCAACCGTATCCTGCATCCAGGCTCCTGCAGTAACTGCCGTACCGGAAGGAGCTGTGCCGGAGCCGGCAGAAAGCCCGGACTCCAGAGCGGCAATTTTCCCAGAGCCCTGGGAGGTCAGAAAAGAGGGACAGGGGAGAAACGGCAGCAAAAACAAAAGAGCCTTCGCGTTCCCGATCCTGTACAGGGCTCGGGATGAAATGCAGCGCCCTGCAGTGCGCTCCAGCAGCACGAAAAGTGCATAAGGTACACATATGAACAGACTGGCGGACACAAAGGGAAACGATATATAAGTTCCCATCAGGAATCTCCTTTCTTCATTTTGCGCTTTAAGAGCGCCTGCAGCTCGTCGATTTCATTTGTACTGAGTTCCTCCTGATCCAAAAATGCCGATACCATGGAACCGACATTGCCGTTGAAGAAGCGGTTCAGGAAGGAATCGCTCTCCTGCCGGATATAATCCTCCTGCTTTACAAGCGGAGAATAGACAAACATCCGGCTGTCTTTTTCGTATGTAAGTACCCCTTTTTTTGCGAGACGCGAGAGCATGGTCTGCACGGTTTTCGGACTCCAGTCATGGGTATGGGAAAGCTTTTCTACGACCTCATTTGTACCGATGGGTGCGTACTCCCAGACGACTTTCATCACTTCATATTCAGCTTCTGATATCTGCGGCAGTTGATGCATAAGAACCTCCTGTAAACTTACAAGTGTAATTTTAATTTCATTATAGAGGGGCAAAGAAAAACTGTCAAGACGGGTGCGTAACAGTTGTTCTGAGAGGTTTTCTCTGATAAAATAGAAATAAAATAAAAGCAGGAAAAGAGGGAAAAACATGGCAGAGAGATCCTGTATGACTACGCTGTGTTACATCGAGAACGATGAAGCATATCTGATGCTTCACCGGGTATCGAAAAAACATGACATCAACAAGGATAAATGGATCGGAGTCGGAGGGCATTTTGAGGAGGGGGAGAGTCCTGAAGAATGCCTTATCCGGGAAGTGCGCGAGGAGACCGGGCTTACACTTACGAATTACCGATTCCGCGGGCTGGTGACGTTCCATCCGGATACTGCTCCAACCGAATATATGTGTCTGTACACTGCCGACGGATATGAGGGAGAGATCGGTGCATGCGATGAAGGGGAACTTGAGTGGGTCAGGAAAGAAGATGTATTAAAGCTTAACATCTGGGAAGGAGACAAGATATTTTTCCGTCTGATGAATGAGAACAGGGAATTTTTCTCATTAAAGCTTACATATGTCGGCGACTGTCTTGTGTCCGCTGTTCTGGACGGAGAGGAACTTGTAATTGATAAAACAAAGGAGGCGGCAGGATGAAACGATATATTATGGCGCTGGATCAGGGAACCACAAGCTCGCGCTGTATACTTTTTGATCACAGCGGGGCTGTCTGCAGTGTGTCGCAGAGAGAATTCCCGCAGATTTTTCCGAAGCCGGGCTGGGTGGAGCACGACCCTATGGAAATCTGGTCGAGCCAGATATCTGTTGCTGCAGAGGCGATGAGCAAGATCGGTGCAAATCCCGAGGAGATTGCGGCAATCGGAATCACGAATCAGAGGGAGACGACAATTGTATGGGAGAAAGCAACCGGTAAGCCGGTATATAATGCGATTGTATGGCAGTGCCGGCGCACAGCGCCCATGATTGATCAACTGACCCGTGAGGGCTTTTCAGAAAGCCTGAGAGAGAAGACAGGGCTGGTGCCGGACGCTTATTTTTCCGCAACAAAACTTGCGTGGATTCTTGACAATGTGCCCGGAGCAAGAGAACGTGCAAAGAAAGGGGAGCTGCTGTTCGGAACAGTGGATACATGGCTGATCTGGAACCTTACGAACCGCAGGGTTCACGTGACCGATTACACGAATGCCTCAAGGACGATGCTTTTTGATATTCATCGTCTCTGCTGGGATCAGGAGATTCTGGAAAAACTGGATATTCCCGCTGCGATGCTGCCGGAGGTGAAGCCGTCAAGCTGTGTATACGGCTACACGCAGGCATGTATGCTGGGTGAGGGGATTCCGATTGCGGGAGCGGCAGGAGATCAGCAGGCGGCGCTTTTCGGGCAGTGCTGCTTTGAACGCGGAAGCGTCAAGAATACATATGGAACAGGCTGCTTCCTGCTTATGAATACAGGCTGTAATGCGGTTCGTTCACAAAACGGGCTGCTTACGACAATTGCTGCAAGCCTCGAAGGAGAACCTGTCCAATATGCGCTTGAGGGAAGTGTGTTTGTTGCAGGTGCGGCGATTCAGTGGCTCAGAGATGAGCTGCAGATCCTGAGGACTGCTGCCGAGTCAGAGAACTATTGCAGCAGTGTGCCGGATACAAACGGCGTCTACGTGGTACCGGCGTTTACGGGACTGGGAGCTCCGTACTGGGATCCGTATGCGAGAGGGACAATTGTAGGTCTGACACGCGGCGCATCCCGCGCGCATCTGGTGCGTGCGACTGTGGAATCGCTTGCCTACCAGGTGGCAGATGTACTGGAGGCTATGGAGGAGGATGCCGGTGCCGATTTTGAAAGTCTCAAAGTGGACGGCGGTGCATGCGCAAATAACTTCCTCATGCAGTTTCAGTCGGATATTCTGGATGCAGCGGTACAGCGCCCTTCCTGCATAGAGACAACAGCGCTGGGTGCTGCGTATCTTGCAGGACTTGCGGCCGGATACTGGAAAAACAGGGATGAAATTTGTACAAACTGGCAGCTCGAGAGAGAATTTGCTCCTCAGATGGATGGAGCAGAGAGGCAAAAACTGAAAAAAGGCTGGAAGAAAGCGGTGCGCTGTGCCTTTGACTGGGCAAGAGAAGAATGAGAGGAGGAAGTCCCATGAGCTTTACGGCAAGACTGTTTGATGAGCTGACGCCCTGTTATCCGGATACGGATGTGAGCACTGGGAAACTGCACTATAAAACTGCAGGGGCAAACGGGACATATGCAGGGGTAAATATACTGCTGTCCGGTCTGAAGCCCGGATTTCCTGTATGCATGAGGTTCAGGGGGAAAATACGGCCTTTAAAATGTTCCGTATGCTTCCGGTTCCGGTGGAAGTAAATACCGGCGCAAAGCTGAGAACAGAATACCTGAAAAATGACGTCAATGAGAATGTCATTCGCCGGGCGCCGTTTATGGTGTATGAGGCGCTGGAACCGATATACAATATTGTCATGGCTGATCTGACCACGATGGGGCTTTCCTTCAAGTCTGCGATTGAATACTGCCGTGAGAGGAAAATCCAGACATGGAAAATATGTATAAGCCATGCAGGTGAGACGCAGGAACTGACGTTTGAGGTGGAACAGTATCCGTATAAAGTGCCGAAAGCAGGCAGGGATACGCATAAGTTCGTCATGTGGTTTAATCTGGATGAAATTGCATGGTGCCATAATGTTGCGAAGTGGAGTCCGGAATTTGAACGGCTGCTGGAGAAGTATTACCGGGCTGCAAACTTCTCACGCCAGAATATGATGGCGATTTCCATGGGCGACTGCTTTGATGTCACAGAGGAGGGTGTCAGGCTTAACCGGGAGCATTTTTCCATGCTTGTGCGCACAGCGCAAAGAGCGGGTATGGCGTACTTCGAAGGAGGAGCGGTTGCAGTGCGGGCGGCATCACTTGCCGACAACGATGAATTTTACAACTCTCTCGATCACGATGCAATCCGAAATTCCGATGAGATTGCGGAAGCTTTTAAGCTGGAGGCGTTCGATGAATTCGATAACGGAAAGTATGCAGTTGACTGCCTGACGGGTGTGCGTGTGGACAGCGAAGAGGGACAGCGTGTGATTGCGTCCGTGGGGAAACAGCTCTATGAAGCGGTCAGGGAGTTTGGCCTGGAGGATGTCTGGATGCAGTCCGCGCTTGATGAACCGAATGATGCACTGTGCGGGGTATACCGCACGATTACAGGTATTCTGCGGCGTGAGATGCCGGGTATCCTCATTCTGGAACCTGTGCTTCCCACCGAAAAAGTCGAGGGTGCGCTGGACATCTGGTGTCCGTCAGCGGATGTGTACGAAAATAACCGGGAATTCTTTGACAGACAGGCGGCAGGAGGCAACAGACTGTTCGTGTATACATGCCTGACACCGGGCGGCAATTATCTGAATCGGATGCTGGATATGGAGAGGCTGCGCATCGTGTATTTTGGCTGGTTGCCTGCGAGATATCCGAATATCGAAGGCTATCTGCACTGGTGTGCGAACCAGTACCTCGGTGTAAACCCGTACAGGCGCTCGTGCTGCATGTTCTCGGAACAGATTCTGGAGTTCCACCCGAAACGGGCCATGTTCCTGCCGGCAGGGGATTTCGGCATCTTCTATCCAGGCTATCGGGAGCCGTACATATCCGTAAGAAGCGAGGCACACCGCATCGGATATGAGGATCTGTGTCTGTTGGAAGCTCTGAAGGCAAAGGATCCGGGACTGGAACAGAAAATTCTGGATAAGGTATTCAGAGGGTGTGCGGATTACGAGAAGTCGGTAGAGAAGTATCGTGCCGCAAGGCAGGAGCTTTTAGAGGCGCTGCTGTAAGGAAATGAAAACAAACAGACAGGGTTGTTTCATGAAAGATTTTTAAAAGTATAAGAAGAGCGGATTTTATCGAGGGTTATACGTATTATACAAAGACGCGTATAACTCTCGACTTTTTATTCCCGTAGAGGTATAATGTCTATAT
>CALWBA010000050.1 GCA_944375815.1 uncultured Lachnospiraceae bacterium
CATCAGATAGCACTGCGCGTCGATCTCGGGGAACATCCGGCGGATCACGATGACCTTGCCCTGGGCGCGCTCATAGTGCACCTCAGCGACCGCTGCTCTCGAGATCTCGTCCGTCACGTCGCTGGAATAGTTGTCATATACATAAATCACTGCCTCCGGCAGCTCTCTCTGCCAGTCGCGGATTACCTTTTCAATCGTCCTGCTCTCATTATAGCATGGTATCAGCACGGCTATTTTATCCATAAAGTACACCTCTCGCACGTAACGCAAAAGAGCAGTGTCTGTTCCACACTGCCATTTGCTTCCCTTATTTATTTGTTGTTATACATTTCCTCGTAGTACTTCTGATAATCTCCGCTGGTGACATTCTTCATCCATTCTTCATGCTCAAAGAACCACTGGATAGTCTTCTTGATTCCCTCTGCGAAGCAGGTCTCCGGATACCAGCCGACTTCTGCTTTGATCTTGTCCGGAGCAATCGCGTATCTTCTGTCGTGACCCTTGCGGTCTTCCACGTAAGTGATCAGATCCTCGCTCACTAAAGCCTTTCTCGGATCGTTATCCGGAAGCATCTCCTGCAGCGTATCCAGGATAATATGGATGATCTCTATATTCTGTTTTTCGTTGTGACCTCCGATATTGTATGTCTCAAAAAGACGTCCTTTCTCCTGAACCATATCGATTCCCTTCGCATGATCCTCCACGTACAGCCAGTCACGAACGTTCTTTCCGTCTCCGTATACCGGAAGCTTCTTGCCCTGCAGTGCATTGTTAATGATCAGCGGGATAAGTTTCTCCGGGAACTGGTACGGTCCGTAGTTGTTTGAGCAGTTCGTGATGTTTGCCGGGAAGTGGTATGTGTCCATATAAGACTTCACCAGCATATCTGAAGATGCCTTGCTTGCGGAATACGGACTGTGCGGATCATACGGAGTTGTCTCATAAAAGAATCCGCCGTCTTCCTCTAAAGAGCCGTATACCTCATCGGTGGATACATGAAGGAACTTCTTGTCCTCCTTAAAGCTTCCGTCCGGCAGCTCCCATGCTGCCTTTGCCGCGTTGAGCATCACAAGCGTTCCCAGAACGTTGGTCTTAACGAAAACATCCGGATTCTTGATGCTGCGGTCAACATGACTCTCTGCTGCGAAATGAACTACGCGGTCAATGTCATTTTCTTCAAATATCTTATTGATCGCGTCGCTGTCGCAGATGTCAGCTTTCACAAATGTATAATTGTCACGATTCTCAATGTCCTTTAAGTTTTCCAGATTACCTGCATAGGTCAGCTTGTCCACGTTGATGATACGAATCGTATCGCCGTACTTCTTAAACATATAGTGGATATAGTTTGAACCGATAAATCCGGCTCCTCCTGTGACCAGATAAGTTCTCATGATTTCTTCCTCCATAACTGCATATTTCGTTTATTATATCATTATCTTACCTATTGTTCAAGGCGGTGTTTCCCGTTTTCCCCGCCGTCATTGGCAAAATCTGTGCTGTTTGTACATGTTTGTGTGTTTTTTTCGCTTTTCGCCTGCTCTTCCCTTAAATTTTCCTCAATTGCCATCTTCTGTGCAAAATTCTTGAGTCTGTCATCGAGCTGTGAAATCTTTAGTGTCATATAGAACATGCGCACCAGCAGCACGAAAATGATAAACAGGAAAATAAAGTTTGACGTAGACATCATTCCCAGAAGTCTCGTCGCCCAGGTGGCGATCTGCGGAAAGATGCTCAGCACCATCAGAAGAACTGAAAAGAGGAACCAGAACAGAGATTCCTCGATCTGCATCTTCGCCTGATGGATCTTTCGCAGCATATATCCCATGGTGCCGAATGACATCACGATCAATACCATTCGGAATATGACTGTCATGTTCTGTCACCTACTTTCTGAAATTCTGTATGATCAGGATGGATATGGTCATGCGTAGCATATAGGTGATGGATTTGGCAAAGTTAAGATAACTCTCACCTTCCATGCGATCCTGCATCTGAACCTGTACCTCTGAAACCTTTGCCCCGCGCTTTACGAGATGCGACACAGTATCCGGTTCAGGTCCGAAATTCAGGTTGAGCGCAAATTCGCGGATCATACTGCGGTTATACAGCCTCATCCCGGATGTCGGATCCTTGATTCTCTGCCCGGTTGTAAGAAATATTGCGGCAGAGATCACGCGGCTGCCGAGCATCCTGGCGCTCCATGGTTTCTTCTCAGTCACAAACCGTGAGCCAATTACGATGTCCTTCCCCGTCTTCATCTCTTCTATCAGATCGTCAATATATTCCGCAAGATGCTGCCCGTCCGCGTCAAACTGAATCGCACAGTCATAATCCTTTATATACGCGTATTTCATACCCGCCTGAAACGCCCCGGCAAGTCCTAAGTTTACCGGGAGGTTCAAAAGCGGAAAGCCGTTCTTACGGCATATATCCGCAGTGTGGTCCGAGGATCCGTCATTTACCACAATATAATCGTGATTCGGGCAGTTCTCCCTCAGGCTTTTCACTACCTTTTCGATATTCATTTCCTCATTAAATGCAGGAATGATAATCAAGCTTTTCATGTCATGCTGTTTCCTTTGTCATTAACTTTAGAGCGTCTCCGTCTTTGTCAGAAGTCCGGAGGCGTTGAAGAAATACTTTTTGCCGTTCTCCACAAGCCAGCCTGCGTGCATATGCCCGTTCGGTTCCAGATAGTATGTAAACTGATCAAGGTGCAGCCAACCGGTCTGCATATTTCCGGAAGCGTTGAAGAAATAGTAGATGCCGTCGATCATCTGCCAGCCCACCTGCATATTTCCGCTTGTTCCCATCCAATAGCGCTCGCCGCCCTCATTCAGCCAGCCGAACTGCAGTGCTCCTGACGGTTTCAGATAGTACCACTCCCCGTCAATCAACTGCCAGCCGGTACGCATTTTTCCGTCATCGCCCAGATAATAATACTCATACTTTCCTCCCACGACCTGCCAGCCGGTCTGCATAATGCCGGAGGCGTTCAGATAGTAGCGTTCCCCTTCGATATCTTTCCATCCTGCCTGCATCTGCCCGCTTACCGGATCAAGATAATAGCGCTTGCCGTCCTCATCCAGCCAGCCCTTATGGATGGAGCCATCCGCATTAATATAATAGTAAATACCATCTATCATCTGCCAGCCGGTCTGCGGCTCCGGAGTGGGAGTTGGATCGGGAGTCGGAGTTGGATCCGGGGTCGGAGTCGGGTCAGGGGTTGGGGTCGGATCTGGCGCCATACTGTCTAAATTTAAGAACTTCGCAATACCGCGCGCATCTGCCTGTCCAAGGCGCTCCAGGGATGCATCACTCTGTAAATATGTACGGAAATCATGCTCACTGTTGATAAACCCATGCTCAATAATGATGCCCGGAATTCCATTATTCATGCTGTTGCATACGATGGAATAGTAATCCGCAGGGCTTCCGTCTGCATAGGTACTTCCGTTTGTACTCATCTTAATCACAAAGCCTCTGTCTTTGTATCCGAGCCCTACCAGCTCGTCAAGAATCGCACGCGCCAGATCCTGGCCTGACTGCGCTACCTCGGTACGGAATGTACCAATATTTGCAACCATTGCCTCCACGCCTGTAGCTGTAGTAGTATTGCCGGATGTCGCATTAATATGCTGACTCACGAGCACAGTAGCTCCGACACTTGCCGCATAATTCGTCCGGTAACTCAGACTGATGTAAGTATCGTCTGTTCTCGTCATGGTTACCTTGACATTAGGATATTTTTCATTTAAATAACGGCGTGTTGCCCAGGAAATTTTCAGTGTCATATCCTTCTCCTGGTATAACTTGCCGTCCCATGTTCTTGTAGCACCCGGATCCGATCCGCCATGTCCCGGATCCAATACAACCCACGGTGTCTTTCTCGCCTGATCCAATGAGAGCGTATTCGGCATCAGATACGGATCCGTTACATAGGCGGTCGCCTGAATATCTGCCTCAAGCTCCTCGTCCGTATTGCCGGAAATGACAAAACCATCCACGTCTTCTTCCGTTAATCCGGTATCCGCCTCGGCAATCGTCTCAGACTCCACCGGGATTTCCTCTCCCTGCTGTGTCTGTGCCAGATCCGCAGTATACTGCTCTCCTCCTGCCGTAAGCTGCACCTGCTGATATACACGCTCTGCCGTTCCGGAAAGTTCGAATACCATGCTGTTCTCAATAATATCAGATGCCTCTGCTGTAAGCTGTGCTCCATTTTCCTCATAAACCAGAACTGCGTTCTCAATTGCCTGATCCGGCTGCTCCACACTTACAAATACATTGACCTGCTGCTCCTCTGAGAGGGTATCCTCAAGCAGATACCGTACATCCAGGCTGCCATCATCCGCATATACCGCACCTGCGCTGCAGGCAAGCAGCAGCGCAGAGGCTGCAAGGGCAGCGAGATATTTTTTTCTCTTCATTGCATCGTTTCTCCTTTTCAAAGCCTGAAAAGAGTTTAAAAGAACTCTTTCTCATTTGTTACATTTCTATTACTTTTTCATGAAATCCATTGTAACATCTTTCCACCAGAAAAGCAACCGAAACAATCCGAGTGCATCCTGCTTTTACGGAAGAGTATATATAAACACCCCCAAAATTATCAGCAGATTACCGATCAGCTTTCCTTTTGAAATCTTCTCCTTTAAAATCAGCCATGAGAGCAGCAGCACGAACACATAGCTGAATGTATCAATGACCGGTCCGTACTTCATATCCACCTTCGTGTAAGCGTATGTATTCAGAAACAGTACGCCGAAAAAAATACCGTACGCAATGATTACACGCCAGTTCAGATACTCAAACAGCGGATTTTTATACTTTCTCTGCGCGCTTTTCTTCAATAAAATCTGTGATGCCGCGGAAAAAAATGTGCCTGCAAGCATCAGCAGCATAAATAATCTATTCATATTTCTGCACCACCAGTACTCCCGCCAAAATCACCATCATGCCGATGATGTTCTGCACCGACAAATTTTCATGAAATATTACCGCCGCCCAGATCTGTGACCAGATCAGATACACACTCCGGTTGGCATATGCCGTGGAGAGCGCGAATTTCTTGATCACCTGCTGCCACACCACTGCGTATACCGCACAATTTAACAGCATCAGAAACAGAAATACATACAGCAGTACCGATGAAAGTCCCTGCTTTACATATTGTGTAGACGCCAGCTTTGAAAATACGCTGGTGAGCGAAAACAGCAGGATATTCAGATGCAGAAGCACATAATCCTTTGCCTTTGCCATTCGTTCGGCTCCTTTCCTTGATATTGAACTCTGTCATTATAGCACTCGGGCAGGGCGGAGGCAATCCCATGTGGTTCTTTTATCCCATGGATTCCCGATGCCGCCCTTGTATCTCCCGCACATTGATGGTATACTGAAAGCAGTTTTTCAGGAAAGGATTCAGATGTATGAATATTTTGGCTGAAACTCCGATTCACCCTCTCAGGATGGATGGGAATAATTTTTATATCAAACGGGATGATCTGCTTCCGTTCAGTCTGGGAGGAAACAAGGTTCGGATCGCCCACGCCTTTCTTACAGATATGCGCGCAAAGGGCGGCAATTTTATGATTTTATACGGAAACAGCCGTTCCAATCTCTGTCGGGTGCTGGCAAATGCCTGCCATATCCAGAAGATTCCCTGTCTGATGATCTGTTCGGATGACCCTGACGGTTCATCCATTCCCACCGGAAACAGCAGGCTTGTCGGATGGCTTGGCGTGGAGGTTCTGCACTGTCCGAAAAATCAGATTGCACCTGCAGTAGACAGAGCTTTTGAAATTGCGAAAAGCCGCGGCTTTGTGCCATATTACATATATGGGAACCGCCTCGGCGAGGGAAATGAAGGCACAGCGGCATGTGCCTACGCTGATGCCTACGCTGAGATCTGCCGCCAGGAGGAAAAACTAGGAGTACATTTTGACTATATTTTTCACGCCTCCGGTACAGGATCCACTCAGAGCGGCCTGATCTGCGGACATCTTCTCACTCGCGATAAGCGGCATATCGTGGGGATCTCCGTCTCCCGCGATAAGGAACGCGGTACCCGCATTCTGCGAACTGGTGTGGAATCCTACTTTGCCGCCCACGCACTGCATCTGCCGGATGGCTTTGAACAGGAAATCGAGCTTACGGATGCGTATCTTGCCGGAGGCTACGGCAAATACGACGATGAGATCCTCTCCGTAATCCGCAGGCAGTTCTGCGAAAACGGCATCTGTCTTGATCCCACCTATACAGGCAAAGCATTTCGCGGTATGTGTTCTTATCTGGATGAGCATCATATCCGCGGAAAGCAGATACTCTTTTTACACACTGGAGGGACGCCTCTGTTCTTTGATGCTCTCTCCACAATCACCTGACATTTGACAAGGAGCTTTAGAACTATGCTGGTATCAGTAGTAATTCCATGCTATAACTCAGAGGCGACCATCGAGAAGGTCGTGGAAATGGTAATGGAAGAATTTCGCTCGCATCCCGGATATACCTGTGAGTTCGTCCTCGTAAACGACTGTTCCAAAGACGCCACATTTGATGCGATCTCCCGTCTCGGGGAGAAGTACCCTTTTGTACACGGCATCAATCTTGCCCGCAACTTCGGACAGCACAACGCTCTTATGGCAGCTATGAACTATGCGGACGGCGATTATATTCTCGGTATGGATGACGACATGCAGACGCATCCCTCTCAGATTTTTCGTCTGCTCGATAAAATATCAGAGGGATATGATCTTGTTTACGGGCGGTATGAAAAAAAGCAAAATGGATTTTTTAAGAATCTGACAAGTAAATTTAATGAGGTATCTTCTCGAATACTGCTGGGACGACCAAAAGATATCGTATCGAGCAACTTCTGGGTCATCACCCGCGCAGTCAAGGATGAGGTCATACGGTATAAAAATTATAACCCGTACGTGGACGGCATCTTCTACCGCACAACCAATAATATTGCAAACGTCACGGTTGAGCACCATAAGCGCGAGGTCGGTACCTCAAACTACACACTCAAAAAGCTCATGACTCTCTGGCTGGCCTACTGGAACTACTCGGTGATTCCGCTTCGAATCTCCGCGCTGCTCGGAACCATTTTCGCATGCTTTGGTTTTTTCGGAGCAGTCGTCACATTTATCCAAAAGCTTATCTCGCCTGATATGCAGGTAGGCTGGGCTTCCATAATGTGCTGCATGTTTGTATTCTTCGGCATTGTGCTTCTTGTGCTCGGCATTATCGGAGAATATATTGGAAAGATAATTCTATCCATTAACAGAACCCCGCAGTACATCGTACGCGAAACAGTAAATCTTCCGGAAAAGAGAAGAAAGAAAAACAGAAAAAAGAAAAAAAAGAAGAAACGGGAACCTGCTGCATTTGTTAATGATGATACAGCGCTTTGATTTACTTTTTTATTTCAGAAAGGAACGGGGAAATTCCCGGTGAATATTTTATGAAAAAAATGATGATTCTGGGGGCAGGTGTTTATCAGGTCCCCCTGATACAAAAAGCAAAGGAACTCGGCTTTTACACCATCGTCGTAAGCTATGCCGGCAATTACCCAGGATTTGCTCTGGCGGATAAAGTCTATACGCTTGATACCACAGACAGCAATGCAATTCTCGAGGCAGCCCGGCTGGAAGGAATCTGCGGCATCTGTACCACGGGTACGGATGTTGCCGTCAGTACGCTGGGGACAGTATGTGACGCACTGAATCTTTGCGGTATTTCATCTTCTGCTGCTGCTCTTCTGACCGATAAGGCAAAAATGAAAGAAATGTTCGCTGCCGGCGGTGTGCGCACTGCCTCTTTCCGAAAAATCTATTCTCTGGCAGACGCCGAGAATGCATTTCATGAGCTCGGCGCTCCCATCGTTCTGAAGGTAACGGACAGTTCAGGAAGCCGGGGGGTACTTAAAGTCAACAGCATTTCAGAGCTCTCCGCATCCTATCTTCTTGCGCGGACCTTTACGCGCAAGCCATATTTGCTTGCAGAGGCTTACATCGACGGATACGAAATCGGAATTGACGCTTTTGTACAGAATCACAGACCTGTTCTGCTGCTTCCGCATACAAAGCTTGTCTACCGCAGCGAAAGAACAACCGTTCCGGTCGGACATCATTTTCCTTTCAGCGGTTCTCCCCAGCTCATGGACGAAATCAGCTGTCAGGTGCAGCGAATCATTGATGCTTCCGGAATGAATAACTGTGCATTGAATATCGATGCTTTTGTTGTCGGAGATGAGCTCTATATTATCGAAGCGGGAGGCAGATGCGGTGCCACCTGTATTCCGGAGCTGATCTCTCTTTACGGAGGCATCGACTACTATGGGCAGATGATCAAAAGTGCTGCCGGAGAGCGCACAGATTTTACGCTCCAAAGCGCTGTTCCGTGCTACGGTACGCTTCTCTTCAGTGAGCGCCGGGCCCGCATCGGAAAGATTGATCGTGACCGCATTGCCGGGCTTGCAAAAGAAGGCATCTTTGTCTCGATTGACTATCCAGAGGGAACAGAAGTCTCCCCCATGGCCAACGGTACTGACCGCATCGGACAGATGTACGCTGCGGCCGCATCACACGAAGATTTTGAGTATATCCGCGGAAGAGCCTGGGAATGTATTCAGCTTGTGTAAAGCTTTCCTATCAATAAAAATGAGCGCGCCGTACAAAGGCACGCTCATTTTTATTTTCTTATAATCAGACGAATAATAATCATAATGATTCCCAATAAGATCAGTCCTGCCATTACATATATTACAATGTGTGTAATGGGAATTTCACCGGAACTCTCTGTATCCGGCTGCAGCGAGGAGGATTCCTGCTGTTCGCTCTCAGGTACATCTGTCGGAGCCGTCTCTTCCGGCGCAGTCACGGCGCTTCCAACCTGAGCTGTAGCGTATCGATACGTTGTAACAGTCTGACCATCCTGCTGTGTCTCCTCTATGTTCAGACTGTCAGCCGCTGTTCCCTTCGGTACCATTGCCCATCCCCCGGATACAGCTTCTGCATCAATCTGGAGCTTTTCAAAATTGTTATAGCAATAGTCCAGCAAAGAAATTGTATCCACTGCGCTCTCTCCGCCGCCGTTTGACTTCATAACCACGCAGATCAGACGGATGCCATTCCTCTCGGCATATGTAACGAGGCTGCTTCCGCCCTCATCCGTATCTCCTGTCTTTCCTCCCAGGCATCCCTCATAATAGTAGTCACCCGGGAAGAGCAGCGCCTGGTGGCTGCTGAGCGTCCGTGTTTGACTGTTCAAATTTGTGGGCGGAATATCATATGACAGAGTACCCGTGATCTTCATGAACTCAGAATTTTTCATCGCCTCTCTGGCAATCAGTGCCATATCGTACGCTGTGGTATAATGGTTGTCATCATGCCATCCGCTGGCATTTACAAAATGTGTATTTGTACAGCCGATCTCCTGTGCTCTCTGATTCATCTGGTCCACAAAAGCCGCCTCTGTGCCTCCCACATATTCAGCTACCTGAGACGCAACCTCATTTGCCGACTTGAACATGATCGCATACAGGCACTGCTCCATCGTAAGCTGCTCTCCCAGCTGCATCCCGATATTGCTGCTGCCCGGAAAAACGTCGCGAATACCTGTCTCCGTGAATGTCACCACATCAGTAAGCGGCTTCTGCTCCAGCGCCAGCAGCGTAGTCAGAATTTTGGTCGTACTTGCCGGATAGCGCAGCTCGTTCATACCTTTGTCATAGAGCACTGTACCGGTGGATTCCTCAATGACAACCGCTGTCTCCGAAAAAATATCCGGTCCCTGCGGCCATCCCGGAATCTTATTTGTCTCAATTTCATACTTTGCTCCGTTATTCACCACAGCTGCCTGTGCCGGAGTTACTGATGTTATTCCAAAAATCAGCGCAGCTGCAGCGCATACCCATTTTCTTAGCTTCTTCATTGGTCTGTTTACCCCTCTTATTACGGATTTTACATCACAGCCCATTATACCCGATTGCCGCCATCATGTAAAGCCGCAGTTTCCTGCTTCATTTTTTGTCTGTTATATGATAAAATAGCCGGGAAAACATTTCATTCTTTTGGAGGAAATTATGGATAAAAAGAACACAAAACATTTTCTGTATATGGATGTTCTGAACATAGCAGCATGTTTTGCAGTAATTGTGCTGCACTGTTCCGGCACCTTTTTTACCTATACGCCGGATGAAGTGTGGAAGCTGTCGCTGCTTCTGCAGGTTCTGGCACGGTGGGCGGTTCTTGTTTTTCTGATGCTGACAGGAGCCAACCTTCTCTCCTATTGTGAGAGATATTCCACAGCGGTCTTTTTCAGGAAACGTCTGATCCGCACGTTTCTGCCGTTTCTGCTCTGGAGCGCCGTATGGCTGGTATGGAAAGTTTTCGAAGGGCAGGTGCAGATCACAAATCCGCGTGATGTAATCACCGCATTTACGAATAACGGATGCCAGAGTATTTACTGGTTTTTCTATATGCTCTTTCCGATTTATCTTGCTATTCCCGTAATTTCACCTCTGTTTGTGAGGTCGAATATCCGACGCATACGGTATTTCTATCTGATGATCCTGTTTTTTACTGCAGTATTGCCGCTGATTACGTATTATACCGGTATACCCTTCAGCTCGGATTTCACCTTTCCGCTGACTGCCGGAAATTTCGGCTTTCTGATCCTGGGATGGCTGATGGCGCGCACAGAGTTTAAAGTCTGGCAGCGTCTGCTGATCTGGCTTTCGGGAATTCTCGGCGCTGTGTGGATGTATTTCGGCTCATACCGTGATATTGCTCTCTCAGCAGATCACACTGCTCAGTCCGTTTTTCTGAGCTATAATTCCCTGCAGACAGCGGCAATGAGCGCTGCCGTATTTCTGCTTATAAAGTCCATCCCCTGGCAGAAGCTGGAACAGACATTTTTTGCTTCTATTCTGCGCACCCTTTCCGGTGCCAGCCTTGGAATCTACCTGATTCATCTGTTCCCGATCCAGTACATCAACCGCGTATTTTCCAACCATTCGGCATCCTATATGCTTTTCATGCCCGTCCTCGTGTATGTGCTGTGTGCTCTCATTGTTATACTCATCCGAATGATTCCGGGTATTCGGAGAATCTTCCCTTAAAGGAGCAGTTCTTCCAGAAGGCCAATGACCTCAGGAATTCTGCTGACATCATAACCGGCTGAGATAATCCTGTCCGTTGTGCAGATACGGGTATGACCGCGGAAGTTCAGAACTGCTTTTGTCCACCTTTCATGCTCCTGCAGGGGCAAATATTCCACATCATCTGTGACTTTTACATCCTCCGGCACCCCCGTTGAGAGCACACACGGCAGCCCTGCCGCCTGTGCCTCCACGGCTACAATGCCAAATCCCTCGTAAATGGACGGAAGCACAAATACATCCGCAGCCTGCAGATACGGCACAATATCTTCCTGTCTTCCAAGGAACTCCACACTCTCGTCAATCCCGAGCTGTCCGGCGTACTGATGCACCTCTCCTTCCATGGGTCCGCTTCCGACACTTATGAGACGTGCCCGCGGTTCCCGAACCCGGATGCCGCGGAAGATCTCCAGCAGCTCTTTGGGATTCTTCTCCCGATCCAGCCTTCCCACATGAATAACGGCAAAATCTCCGTCCAAAAGCCCCAGCTTCTGCCTTGCTATGCTGCGCTGCCTGGGATCATACGCAAATCGCTTCGCTTCAATAAGATTCCGAACAATTTGGGTTTTTTTCGCAAGCTGATCCCCGAACATAAATTCCGCCGCTGCCCGCGAACAGGCGATCCATGCATCCGCAAAAAATCCAAGCAGCGGACGGCAAATCGTCTGCAGAAGCTGACTGTTGCTGGAGCTGTTGTGCGCATGCACGATCACTCTGCGCTTTTGACGCCATGCTGCGCTCATCGTCACAGCTGCCCCGGCATCAACAATATTAAAATACACCGTCTTATATTCCGGATGTTCCTTCAGCAGCCGGTTCATCTCCCGCAGATGCCCTCTGAGATCCTTTCCCTTGGCCGGAATGTAATAAATTCTGCTGCCTGCCTCTGTTACCTCATCCGCAAATGTCATTGTCGGAAAATCCGTAACAAAGTCAAACATCATCCGCGTCTTATCCATGCGGCGATATATCATCATGATATACGTCTCGATTCCTCCCAGATTATCTGTCATTCCGTATACAAGTACCCGTTCCATAACTTTTTCCTCATGTAATCTTTCTTGATCTGCCAAAGAGCAGAGGTGCTCTCTCCTTAACCAAATATACTAATCTTCCCATCGCCAGCGCAGATGCGGTATTTCCGTTATTCAGAAAACTCTGCAGTAATCTGAGCGGCATCTGCTTCGGGCTGCATACTGCTGCCGTTTCCAGATAAAGGCGGCTGGCTGTAAGCTCACACACCCAGGTCTTCCTCTGTCTGCCGCTCATTTTTGCTCTGGTATCACAATTGCGCATCAACCCGGAGACAATATATCGCCGATACATATTCACAAGAATTTCCCTGGCCTGTCCGTCCAGCGCACCCCATTTGCGGTAAAGCTCAGTCATGCTTTCTATTCTCCTCGTAGCAAGCGCAAAGTAATCCGGAATAAACTTGGTCGTAATGCTGTCATTCATCCGCTTTTTGTAATGGTATCCGGGCGCGGACAAGACTGCCATACTGCGGATATGTTTTGTGACCTCCAGGTTAAAAAAATAATCCTCATAGATAACAGACTCCTCAAAGCGGATATTATGTTCTTTCACCAGATCCATACGGTAAAAATGATTCCACTGGTATCCGAAGAGTATCTTCTCCTCCAGCAGAATCACTGTATCCTGAACCTTCTGTTTCGTATCGCAGTCCGCATCCGCAAGCGCGATCACATTTGTATATGCAAGGGCACCTGCACGGTCAAAATACTCCTCCGTAACACCCCATACTGCCATATCACGCGTACCGCCTTTGAGAGCCCGATACGCTTTCTCATATATATCTGTATCCATTGTATCATCCGCGTCCATAAACGCGAGATACTGCCCGCGGGCAGCTTCTATTCCCGCATTTCTCGCTCTGCCTGCACCGATGTTCTCCGAAAGGTGCAGTACCCGCACCCGCTCATCACGCCTGGCAGCATCATCGCAGATTGAACCGCTCTGATCCGGCGAACAGTCATCCACAAGGATCAGTTCCAGATCACAGAACGTCTGCGAGAGCACGCTGCGGATGCTCTCCTCAAGATACTCCTGCGCTCGGTAAACCGGCATGACAACACTCAGAAATGGTTCCTTCATCGCCTTTTACCTCCCAGCCTTCAATCTTGCAAACAGCTTCGTACTGTGGGTTTTGACAAATGTGATCACCTGTGCTTCAAGAAGAGTCAGCGTGATATTTCGCCAGCGGATAGGCAGCAGCAGTATTTTCATATAGAACGAACGCGGCTCTGCCAGATGTACACTGTGTGACACGCGCTGCTTTTTCAGCATTTTTCTGACCTCAAAGCGTTTCTGCCTGTAGGTCAGATCACATTTCGGATTTGTCAGATTTTCCACACACCCCAGAAAGCGCTCAATGTATCTGCGCGCGATCATCTCCCGGCTCTTTGTATCATGAACGCCCCATTTTCTGTACAGTTCAACCATCCAGCCGTGCTCCTCCTCGCGTTTTGCATACATATCCGGGCGGTAGGCTGCCGTCTCAGATTCAGCACGTTTGCGGATGAAATGGTAATACTGGCGCGATGTCACTGTCACACGCTCAATATTTTCTACCACACTTAAGTTAAACGGAAAATCATCCCACAGCGTTTCCGGATAACGCAGGCGGTTTTTATTGATATATTCTGCTTCATACAGTTTATTCCACGGTGTATACAGCAGGTTTTTATCAAATAATCTATATGCGTTTCTGCGAAAACTCTCTTTGTCCTGATATACGGCATCCTCCACAAAGAAATCGTCTGTGCAAAATCTGTCCTCATCGTAATATGTATCAATATAAAATCCAGCCACGACAAGCTGTGCCCGGTCACGCTTGGCCATCCGGTATAATTCCTCAAGCATCTGAGGCTCTGCCCAGTCATCAGAATCCATAAAGTACAGATATTCCCCGCGTGCCTGCTCCATCGCTGTGTTTCGGGCGCTGGGCGCGCCTCCGTTTTCCTTATGTATCACATGGATCCGGCTGTCCTCCTTTGCATAGCGGTCGCAGATTGCTCCGCTGTTATCCGGTGAGCCGTCATCCACTATCAAAAATTCAAATTCCGTCAGGCTCTGTGCCTGTATACTCTCAATCGCGCGCGCTACGTACTCTTCCACTTTGTAGACAGGCATAATCACGCTGATTTTGATTTTATTCTCCATAACAGTCTCCATTTCCCTACGGGTGCTGCTCGTCCTTCTTTTTCTTCTTCGCGGTAGATGCCGTTGTCTGGTTCTCATCCAGCCCTTCGGTACTCTCCTCCATAAAAAGAATTTTAAACGTCATAATAAGAATCTTGATATCTACAAGAATCGAGTAGCTCTCAATATACATCAGGTCTAATTTCAGCTTATCATAAGCAGTAGTGTTGTACTTCCCATAGACCTGCGCATAGCCGGTAAGCCCCGCCTTTACCTTCAGACGATAGGCAAATTCCGGCGTATCCTGCTCGTATTCTTCAGCAATTTCCGGACGCTCCGGGCGAGGTCCGACAAGACTCATTGCGCCGCTGAGCACATTGAAGAGCTGCGGCAGCTCGTCAATTCTCAGCTTTCGGATAACTTTTCCCACAGGTGTAATTCTCGAATCATTCTTTGTTGCCAGACGGGCCACGCCGTCCTTTTCCGCGTCCACAACCATGCTGCGGAATTTATACACATAAAATTCTTTCCTGTCTATTGTCAGTCTCTTCTGTTTAAACAGCACCGGACCGTGATCATACAGCCGGATCGCAGCAGCAGCAACAGCCATCAGAGGAGACGACACAATGATGAGCAGAAGTGAGCAGACAATATCCATGAACCGCTTCAGGAACTTCTGTTCAAATGTCAGTCCGTTGTTGCGCGCCAGAAGAAGCGGCGTGTCAAACAGGTGCAGCATCTCTGAGCTTCGAATAATAATATCTGAAATCTTAGGTGTCATGTAGACCCGAATGGAATGTCCATAGCAGAATTTCAGAATAGTATTGCGCAGCGGTGCATGCACATCGCTCAGGATTACAGCCTCATACTTTAAGATCATCTCGCTGAGCGCCTCAAATCCAATTTCATCCGATACAGTCTGTTCAATAATATATTTATCCCGCCGCTTGATGATCTTCGGAAACAGAATCTCCTCATGATCCTCGCCGTAGATAATCAGTGTCCTTCTCGGCGGAAACAGTTTGGCATAGATTTTATCAAATCCAAAAGACAATACCGCAATCACAGCGACATCCACACCCGTCATGATCAGAATCGGTATAGGAGGTGCCACTTCACGATACAGCAGTACAATCTCCAGGTATGTGATCACGTTGACACAGACAACCGAAAGGGATTGTGAATAGATCATATTGGCCTGCTTAAAATATCCCAGCTTCAGTCCTCCGTATATATACAGAAAGAGCATAGAAAACAGAATATACATTCCTATCATAAACCAATGCCCTTTTACCGCAAATTTATACAGATAAATATCGTCGCTGTACCAGCCTCTCCATGTAATATAAAAAATCAGTGTTTCCACTGCTACGATCAATGCTACCGAGATGATTCTCAGCATTCGCTTATATTGGTCAAATCTGTTATTACGCATAACGTACTCCCTGTAGTTTACTCAAGTTTCATTTGCATAGATGTTTTTATTATAGCATTTCTGGTCAGGCAGGGCAACAGGGGATTTTGTGGATGAGCAAAAGGCGCTGCCGGACTGATTACTAACCAGTCGGCAGCGCCTTTTTACTCATCCTTTATATTACGCTTCGTCAATCGCCTTTCCAATATCATGGCGCATATATTTATTCTCGAAACTTACCCACTCTGTCGCCTTGTACGCATTGGCACGGGCTTCCTTCAACGTACTGCCCTTAGCCGTAACACCAAGTACACGGCCTCCGTTGGTAACGATTTTTCCATCGGCAAATTTACTTCCGGCGTGGAATACGTAATAACCGTCCTTATCTTTAAAGTTCTCCAGTCCCTCAATCGGGAATCCCTTTTCATAAGATACCGGATATCCATCGGATGCGAGTACGACGCAGACTGCTGCGTTATCCTCGAACTCAAGGTTGATGCGATCCAGCGTACCGTCAATACATGCTTCGAACACTTCCACAATATCATTCTTCATGCGCGGAAGCACAACCTGCGTCTCAGGATCTCCGAAACGAGCATTGTACTCAAGTACTTTCGGGCCGTCTGCCGTAAGCATCAGTCCGAAGAAAATGATACCCTTAAACTCTCTGCCCTCTGCCGCCATCGCGTCCACAGTCGGCTGATAAATATGCTCTTTGCAGTATGCATCGATCTCAGATGTATAAAACGGGCTCGGAGAAAACGTTCCCATTCCGCCGGTATTCAGTCCCTGGTCGCCGTCCAGCGCTCTTTTGTGATCCTGAGCGGAAGTCATGACCTTAATCGTCTTTCCATCCACAAAAGTAAGAACCGACACCTCACGTCCTGTCATAAACTCCTCAATGACCATGGTATTTCCTGCAGTGCCGAACTTCTTATCTTCCATAATGGTTCGAACTCCCTCCTGCGCTTCCGCAAGATCCTGGCAAATCAGAACACCCTTGCCGAGAGCCAGGCCGTCTGCTTTTAAAACAATCGGGAACTTCGCTGTCTGCAGATACTCCAGGGCTTTCTTTGCATCGTCAAAATTCTCATACTCCGCAGTCGGAATATGATATTTCTTCATTAAATCCTTTGAAAACGCCTTGGATCCCTCCAGGATTGCCGCATTTTTGCGCGGTCCGAATACACGGAGTCCTTCACGCTCAAATACATCCACAATACCGCCGACCAGAGGATCGTCCATGCCGATCACTGTCAGATCAATTTCTTTTTCCTTTGCGAACGCCGCCAGCTTCTCAAATTCCATAGCTCCGATGTTCACGCACTCTGCATACTCCGCAATTCCGGCGTTGCCCGGAGCGCAGTAAATCTTCTCTGCTTTGGGGCTCTGCGCAATCTTCCATGCGATCGCGTGTTCTCTTCCGCCGCTGCCCACGATTAATATTTTCATAATATATTCTTTCCTTTCAGATTCCTAATAGAATCACCGGCAAAAGTTCCATCTTAGCTGATTCTGACCCTGCCGTCCTCAACGCTCACTCTGCCGTTTGCGATCAGGTCAATGGCCCGGGGCATGATTACCCATTCTGCCTCCTCCATGACTCTCTGCTGCAGGCTCTTCGGCGTATCGTCCTCACGTACCTCCACAGGCTTCTGGAGAATAATCGGTCCGGTATCCGTACCGTCATCCACAAAGTGAACTGTGGCACCTGTTACCTTGACGCCTCGTGACAGAACTCCCTCATGGACTTTAAGTCCGTAATATCCTGTTCCGCAAAAAGACGGGATCAATGACGGATGAATATTAATAATTCTGTTCGGATAAGCATCCACCATGATCTTCGGAATCACCACAAGGAAGCCGGCAAGCACAATAAGATCTACACCGCAGGACTGCAGTTTTTCCAGCAGCGCGCGGTTAAACTCCTCTCGTGTCGCAAAGCTTTTGGGTGACAGGCAGACTGCCTCAATCCCGTGTTTTTTCGCACGCTCCAGCGCATATGCGCCTGCATTGTTGCTGATCACCACGGAAATCTCAGTATTGGTAATTGCTCCGCTTTCTATGCCGTCAATAATTGCCTGAAGGTTTGTACCTCCTCCCGACACCAGCACCGCGATTTTTAACATAAGGTTACTCCTTTGTCTCCGCTTTCAATCTGTCCGATAACGTACGGCATCTCTCCGGCAGCTTTCATAGCCTCCATGGTTTTTTCAACATCCGCGCTGTCTACAGCGACAATCATGCCGATTCCCATGTTATAAGTATTATACATCATATGATCTTCAATCTCGCCCTTTGCAGCCATCAGTGTAAAGATCGGCGGAATCGGATAGCTGTCCTTTCTGATAACAGCGCGCACACCGTCCTTTAACATTCTCGGCACGTTCTCATAAAATCCGCCGCCGGTGATATGGCT
>CALWBA010000051.1 GCA_944375815.1 uncultured Lachnospiraceae bacterium
TTGCAAAAAATACTAGCCATACGGCGGGCTTTATGCTATACTGCTATAATGATTACGAGTATGCAATGACAGTTTCGGAGCCGCCAGAAATCTGAGGCGGCGGCGATTTCCGGAAGATGTGCAGATAAACAAGGAGGAGTCTTTTAAAATGAGCGTACAGGTTGAAAAACTGGAAAAAAACATGGCAAAACTCACGATTGAGGTTGCCGCAGAAGAATTTGAGAAGGCAATTCAGGGTGCATACCTGAAGCAGAAGAGCAGAATCAGCATCCCGGGCTTCCGTAAGGGAAAAGTTCCGAGAGCTATGATAGAGAAGATGTACGGCGTTGCTATTTTCTATGAAGATGCAGCAAACGCTCTGATTCCGGAGGCTTATGCAAAAGCACTGGAAGAGGATGAGTGTAAAGCACTTGATATCGTTTCTCAGCCGAACATCGACGTAGTACAGATTGAGAAAGGAAAGTCCTTCATCTTCACCGCAGAGGTTGCTACAAAGCCGGAGGTAACTCTGGGCGAGTACAAGGGAGTTGAGGTTCCGAAAGCTGACCTTGAGGTTACAGACGAGGAAGTTGAGGCAGAGCTGAAGAAGGAGCAGGAAAAGAACTCCAGAAGAGTAACAGTAGAAGATCGCGCAGTTGAGAACGGCGACATCGTAACACTGGACTTTGAGGGATTTGTTGACGGTGTAGCATTCGAAGGCGGAAAAGGTGAGAACTACCCGCTGACCATCGGTTCCAATGCATTTATCCCGGGCTTTGAGGAGCAGTTAATCGGAGCAAAAGCCGGCGAAGCTGTAGAAGTAAACGTTACATTCCCGGAGGAGTATCAGGCAAAGGAGCTTGCAGGTAAGGCAGCAGTATTCAAATGCCAGATCCACAAGATTGAGGCAAAGGAACTTCCGGCTCTGGATGATGAGTTTGCAAAAGACGTATCCGAGTTCGATACTATGGATGCATACAGAGCAGACATTAAGAAGAACCTGGAGACAAGAAAAGCAGACGCTGCAAAGCGTGCAAAAGAGGACGCTGCAGTAGAGAAAGCTGTAGAGAACGCGCAGATGGATATCCCGGAAGCAATGATCGAGACTCAGGTAAGACAGCAGGTTAACGACTTTGCTGCAAGAATGCAGGCACAGGGACTGTCCATGCAGGACTACATGAAGTATACAGGATCTACCATCGAGATGATGCAGGATCAGATGCGTCCGCAGGCTGAAAAGCGGATCCGCACAAGACTCGTTCTTGAGAAGGTTGCTGAGGCAGAGAACATTGAAGTTTCTGACGAGAGAATGAACGAGGAAATTGCTAAGATGGCAGAGGCATATAAGACAGATGTTGAGAAATTAAAAGAGGCAATGGGTGACTTTGAGAAAGAGCAGATGAAGAAAGATATTGCTGTTCAGGACGCAGTTACCTTAATTGCAGACGCAGCGAAAGAGGTTTAATAATACCGTCGCTTGCAGGAAATGGGAGGCATTTACATGAGTTTAGTACCGTATGTCGTTGAACAGACCAGCAGGGGGGAGAGAAACTATGACATTTATTCCAGACTGCTGAAGGACCGTATCATCTTCCTTGGGGAAGAGGTCAATGATGTGACAGCCAGCCTGGTTGTTGCACAGCTTCTGTTTCTGGAATCTGAGGATCCTGGAAAGGACATTCATTTATACATTAACAGTCCGGGAGGATCGGTGACTGCAGGTCTTGCAATTTATGATACCATGCAGTATATCAAGTGTGACGTTTCTACGATCTGTATCGGAATGGCGGCGAGCATGGGAGCATTCCTGCTGTCCGGAGGGGCAAAGGGAAAGAGACTGGCTCTTCCGAATGCCGAGATCATGATTCACCAGCCGTCAGGCGGCGCGCAGGGCCAGGCTACTGAGATCAAGATTGTAGCAGAGCATATTTTACGTACAAAGAAGAAATTAAACAGTATCTTGGCGGCAAACACTGGTCAGCCGATTGAAGTTATTGAGGCGGATACAGAGCGCGACAACTATATGTCTGCGGAGGAAGCGCAGGCGTATGGTCTGATTGACAGAGTGATTACCAGCAGATAAACGTAAGGATGAAGACTCCTGTCGGTTTGACAGGAGTCTTTGGCGTAACATGCCCCCGTATGTCGGGAAGACTCCCGGCATGCCCGGGCGGATAAGGGGCAAAGCAAGTCAGAGAAAGGATTGGAAAAAAAGTTATGGGTTTAAAGGGTAATGAACCTAAAATAAGGTGCTCTTTTTGCAGAAAACCGGAGGAGCAGGTGCGAAAGCTGATCGCGGGTCCGGACGGAGCCTACATCTGTGATGAGTGCATTGAGATCTGTTCCGAGATCATCGCCGAAGAATTAAACGGCGCAAATCAGAGATTTGAAGGCGACATCAATCTGATGAAGCCGAAGGAAATGAAGGCAATTTTGGATGAATACGTTGTCGGTCAGGACGAGGCAAAGAAAGTACTCTCTGTAGCGGTTTATAATCATTATAAGCGCGTAATGGCAGGCGGCGGGCAGGATGTGGAGCTTCAGAAGAGCAATATTCTGATGCTTGGTCCGACTGGTTCAGGAAAGACTTTCCTGGCACAGACGCTGGCAAAGATGCTCAATGTACCATTTGCGATCGCGGACGCGACAACGCTGACCGAGGCCGGATATGTTGGAGAGGATGTTGAAAATATTCTGCTTCGTATTATCCAGGCGGCGGATTACGATATTGAGCGGGCACAGTACGGTATTATTTATATCGATGAGATTGATAAGATTACGAGAAAATCAGAAAATGCATCTATCACCCGTGATGTTTCCGGCGAGGGTGTACAGCAGGCTCTGTTGAAGATTTTAGAGGGAACAGTTGCAAACGTGCCGCCGCAGGGCGGAAGAA
This sequence comes from uncultured Lachnospiraceae bacterium, assembly GCA_944375815.1. GTDB lineage: Bacteria > Bacillota > Clostridia > Lachnospirales > Lachnospiraceae > Egerieimonas_A. The sequence continues at coordinate 2,876 of CALWBA010000051.1, forward strand.
AACATCCGCAGCAGGAGTTTATTCAGATTGACACAACGAATATTTTATTTATCTGCGGAGGCGCCTTTGCAGGTATCGAAAAGATCATTGAGACACGCCAGGATACAAAAGCCATCGGATTTACCGGACAGCTTTCCAGAGTTCATGAGGACAGAAATGTCGGCGAGGTGCTCAAAGAGGTTATGCCGCAGGACTTCATTAAGTTTGGACTTATTCCGGAGTTCATCGGACGAGTGCCGGTTGTGGTATCCTTAGACTCTCTGGATGAGGATGCCCTTGTGGAAATCTTAACCAAGCCTAAGAATTCTCTTGTAAAGCAGTACCGCAAACTGTTTGAGCTTGATAATGTAGATCTGCAGTTTGATGATGATGCACTGCGTGCGATGGCCAAGAAGGCGTTGGAGAGAAAGACCGGGGCGCGAGGTCTGCGTGCAATTATGGAGCAGACCATGATGGATGTAATGTTCGACGCTCCGTCAGACGATACTATTTGCTCCTGCCGTATCACCAAGGAAGCTGTAGAAGGCAGGGAGCAGCCGATTATCACAAGAGGAGAAGCTGCGCCTGCAGCTCCGAAGAAGAAGTCCGAACGGCGCAGGGCAGGAAAAACGGAGACAGCATAAGAGAAGCAACTGTTTGGAGGAATTTTGAATGGACGAGACGATAAAGAAACTGCCTGCGGTCGCTCTGAGGGGTACAACGATTCTGCCGGATATGATTGTCCACTTTGATGTCAGCAGGAGTAAATCCGCCAGAGCTGTGGAGGAGGCGATGCTGCAGGATCAAAAATTGTTTCTGGTTGGACAGAAGGATGAAGAACTGGAAGATCCCGTGCAGGATGATCTGTATACCATTGGAACAATCGCTTCGATCAAGCAGGTGGTGAAACTTCCAAAGAATCTGTTAAGAGTCCTCGTAGAAGGCGAACAGAGAGCTGAGCTTATCAACCTCACAGAGGAGGAGGGCTTCTTAAAGGCAGAGGTCGCAGAAATTGCGGACAGCACAGAGGAGTTCTCTGAGACGCAGCAGGAAGGGATGAGCCGCGCACTTTCAGCGCTGCTGCTTGACTTCTTCCGGAATGGTCCGACCATCAGCAAAGAACTGGCTATGCAGCTTTCTCAGATTCAGAACATAGAGAAGATGGTGGACCAGTTCTGCGTGCAGCTTCCGTTTTCAAGCGAGCAGCGTCAGAAACTGCTTGAGGCAGTCGGACTGACAGACAGGTATGAACTTCTGAGCGTCATGATGGCAAACGAGATCGAGGTTGCGAAAATTCAAAGCGACTTTGAGGCAAAGGTCAAAGCACGTATTGATCAGCATCAGAAGGAATACTTTCTGCGGGAACAGCTCAGAATGATTCGTGAGGAGCTGGGTGACAGCGAGGAGACGGACGCGGAAAAGTTCCTGCAGCGGACAGATAAATTGAAGGCATCGAAGAAGGTCAAGGAGAAAATCCGTGAGGAAATCCGCAGATTCCGGACTGTAGGCGCAAGTTCTGCGGAGGCAGCAGTAATCCGCGGATATATCGAGACGCTTTTAGACCTTCCGTGGGACAAGGTAACAAAGGACAATCAGAATCTGGAGGAGGCAGAGCAGATCCTGGAGCATGATCACTATGGACTTGCGAAAGTCAAAGAGAGGATTCTGGAGTTTCTTGCCGTGCGTGCTCTGACCAAGAAGGGCGACAGCCCGATTCTCTGCCTGGTGGGACCGCCGGGAACCGGAAAGACCTCAATTGCACGTTCTGTTGCGAGGGCATTAAATAAGAAGTATGTGCGTATCAGTCTCGGAGGAGTGCGAGATGAGGCCGAAATCCGCGGACATCGCAGAACGTATGTGGGAGCTATGCCGGGCAGACTGGCAGCAGGTTTAAAGCAGGCTGGAGTTAAAAATCCGCTGATGCTTCTGGATGAGATAGATAAAGTCAGCAGCGATTATAAGGGGGATACCTCAGCGGCCCTTCTTGAAGTGCTGGATTCCGAACAGAACAGCCACTTTGTGGATCATTATGTGGAGATTCCGATGGATCTCTCAGAGGTTCTCTTCATCGCTACGGCAAATGACATTCAGACAATTCCGCGTCCTTTATTGGATCGTATGGAAGTCATAGAGATTACAAGTTATACTGAGAATGAAAAGAAACATATTGCTCAGGAACATCTGATACCAAAGCAGATAGAAGCAAACGGACTGACAGAGGAACAGCTTGTGATTGAGCCGGAAGCGCTGGACCTGGTAATCAGCGGCTATACAAAGGAAGCCGGAGTGCGTAATCTGGAGCGCAAGATTGGTGAGATATGCCGTAAGACAGCGCGCAGACTGACACAGGGAGAAACACAGGTTGTTGTAACGCGGGAGAATCTGCCGAAGCTTCTCGGAAAAGAACGCTATCATGTGAATATGGCTAATCTGCAGGATGAGATTGGCGTGGTCCGTGGACTTGCCTGGACAAGTGTGGGCGGTGATACCCTTCAGATAGAGGTCAATCTGATGCCGGGAAAAGGAGAGTTTCTTCTCACCGGACAGCTTGGAGATGTCATGAAGGAATCGGCCCAGACAGGAATCAGTTATCTGCGTTCTGTTGCAAAGGAGTACGGCATCACGAAGGAGTTCTTTAAGGAAAATGATATCCATATCCATATCCCCGAAGGAGCAGTGCCAAAGGACGGACCGTCTGCGGGCATTACAATGGCTACGGCTATGCTTTCCGCTATGATTCACAGACCGGTACGAGCTGATGTGGCGATGACCGGAGAGATTACGCTTCGGGGAAGAGTGCTTCCAATCGGAGGACTGAAGGAGAAGCTGCTTGCTGCCAAGAAAGCGGGAATCCGCACGGTGCTGGTACCTAAGGAAAACCGTCCGGATGTTGAGGAGATGGAAGCGGAGATCACAGAAGGACTGGAGATCTGCTTTGTGGAACATATGAGAGAAGTACTGGAACGTGCCTTTGTCAGCTGACAGGGCGCGTTCATACCGCCGCTGACCGCGGCGCTGGAGGAATATATGGTTATAAAAGACGTATCGCTGGACATTGTATGCGGAATCACCAGCAAGCTGCCGGAGACCGGCGTGCCGGAGATCGCTTTTGCGGGCAAGTCAAATGTGGGAAAATCCTCCCTGTTAAACGGACTTGTAAACCGCAAGGCGCTGGCGAGGACGAGTGCTCAGCCGGGAAAGACACAGACAATTAATTTCTATAATGTCAACCGGGAGCTGTACCTGGTGGATCTTCCGGGCTACGGTTACGCAAGGGTGTCCATGGAGGTGAAGGAAAAGTGGGGAAAGATGATTGAACGCTATCTGCACACGTCAAAGACGCTGCGGGCAGTGTTCCTTCTGATCGATATTCGCCACGATCCCTCCGCTAATGATAGAAATATGTATGAATGGATTCTGCACAACGGGTATGAACCCATTATTATCGCCACGAAACTGGATAAAATTAAGCGCAGTCAGGTACAGAAGCAGTTAAAAGCGATCCGACAGGGGCTTGGCTGTGTAGCGGGCACGCAGATTCTGCCCTTTTCTGCAGAGACAAAGCAGGGAAGAGAAGAGATCTGGGCAGTGATTGAGGAGCTGTGCAATGGGGATCATTAGAGCTGCTAAGCTGGTATTTGATTATTTAAAATATGAAGAAGAAGGTAAGGAACCTGAGGTAAACCGCGCGATTGACGGCGTAGATCTGGATATCACGGAGGGACAGTTTATCGCAATTCTTGGACATAATGGCTCCGGAAAGTCTACACTCGCAAAGCATATGAATGCGCTGCTGGTGCCCACGGACGGAACGCTGTGGGTAGACAATATGAATACGGCTGAGGACGATGACGTGTGGAAGATTCGCCAGAAGGCCGGAATGGTATTTCAGAATCCGGATAACCAGATCATAGGAAGCGTGGTAGAAGAAGATGTAGGATTTGGCCCGGAGAACATCGGTATCCCTACGGATGAGATCTGGAAGAGAGTGGATGATGCACTTGCGAAGACCGGAATGATTTCTTATCGGAAACATTCTCCGAATAAGCTTTCAGGAGGTCAGAAGCAGCGCGTGGCAATTGCAGGAGTAGTGGCCATGAAGCCTAAATGTATCATTCTGGATGAACCGACGGCTATGCTTGACCCAAACGGGCGGAAAGAGGTGCTTGCTGCAGTTCGCGAGCTGAATCAGAAAGAGGGCGTGACGGTAATATTAATCACGCATTATATGGAAGAGGTTATTCTCGCGGACAAGGTCTATGTTATGGATAGCGGCAGAATTGTTATGCAGGGAACACCTCGGGAAATTTTTTCACAGGTAAACACGCTGAAGAAATACCGACTGGATGTACCGCAGGTGACGCTGCTCGCGGATGAACTTGCCAAGGCCGGCGTCGATATTCCGGAAGGCATCCTTACTATAGAAGAGTTGGTGAATGCTTTATGTCAATTAAATTAGAAAATGTAACGTATACGTACAGTCCGGGAACTGCGTATGAAATGCATGCGTTGAAAAATGTCAGTCTTGAAATTCCGGACGGACAGTTTGTCGGAATTATCGGACATACGGGCAGCGGAAAGTCCACATTGATTCAGCATTTAAACGGTTTGATCCGCCCAACAGAGGGCCGTGTTCTTTTTGACGGTGAGGATGTGTGGGCAGAGGGATATAATCTCAAAAGTCTTCGCAGCAATGTGGGGCTGGTATTTCAATATCCGGAGCATCAGCTCTTTGAAACGGATGTACTTACCGATGTGTGTTTCGGTCCCAAGAATCAGGGATGTACGCCGGAAGAGTGTGAGAAGCGCGCCAGGGAGGCTCTGCACCATGTAGGATTTCCCGAAGAGCTGTATCACAAGTCTCCGTTTGAACTCTCTGGAGGCCAGAAGCGCCGGGTGGCGATTGCGGGCGTGCTTGCCATGAACCCGCGGGTACTTGTGCTGGATGAACCGACAGCCGGGCTGGATCCAAAAGGGCGTGATGAGATCCTCGACCAGTTAAAGGAACTGCAGGGAACAAGACAGATTACAGTTGTCCTAGTGTCGCACAGCATGGAGGACATTGCAAAATATGTGGAGCGAATTATCGTAATGAACGGAGGCCAGAAGGTCTATGATGATGTACCTAAAGAGGTATTTTCACACTACAGGGAACTTGAGGCCATGGGACTTGCAGCTCCGCAGATCACATACATTATGCACGCCTTAAAAGAGCGAGGTATGGATGTTGACACGAGCGCGACAACAGTGGAGGAAGCAAAGCGGTCAATTTTAGAGGCGCTGGCAGAACGGAGGAGAAAGCAATGCTGAGAGACATAAC
>CALWBA010000052.1 GCA_944375815.1 uncultured Lachnospiraceae bacterium
CGGCTTTACATATCATATAATGCTTTTTCGGCATTTCGCAGGTATTCTGTAAACCTTCTTATTAACGGGGAGACAAACTGACTTTTTTTCCATACCAGAACCGCTCCTGTCTCCAATGCAGGTTCCAACGGGATAAATGTAAGATTTGCATATCTGTTCTCATATTCCATACAAAGCGCAGCTCCTCGTATGCTCTCGGTAATAGCTGCAGCATTGTTAATCAGGTTATACGTCGCCACTACATTTAACCTTTCATATGTATCCTGAAACCAGTTAGCCAGTTCATTTTGAACGGAATCCCTTCTGGGAATCAGCAGCGGTATATTCCATAAATCTTTTACAGTCACAGATTGCTTTTGGGCAAGTATGTCATCCTTTCTTATCAGCACTCCCCACCGTACTTTTTCCGGCAGACGGATAAATTGATATTTTTCAATATCGACCGGTTCTGTCAGCAGTCCGATATCTGTTAAGCCTTTTTCAAGCTGTTCCTTAATCCGATCTGCTGTTGAACTGTATATATCATAAGTTACCTGAGGATGCTGCAGATGAAATTCGGATATCCAGTCTGCAAGGAAATGCATACTTTTAGTTTCCCCGCTTCCAATGGTTATTTTCCCGCTTAAACACTCTGAATCATGTCTAAGTTCCTGTTTTGTCCTGTTTACTAATTCTATAATTTCCTGCGCACGTCTCTTCAGGAGCATCCCGTCTTCTGTCAGGATAATACTGCGCTTTCCACGAGTGAAAAGGCGAACACCCAGTTCTTCTTCCATCTGCGCCAACTGTCTGGAAAGAGTGGGCTGAGTAATATGAAGCAGTTCTGCAGCCTTTGTGATATTTTCCTCTCTTGCCACCATTAAGTAGTATTCTAACACACGCAATTCCATGCAAATCATCCCTTCATATTTTCTTGCTCATAGTTTTAATTTATAGTACCGCAGAGCAGCAGGCACGTCAATATTTACACGCACACAAAATTATGAAGGATTTGATTAAAATCTGCGAAATGCATCCAGATTGCGAATTTCTGTCCTTTACCAACGCCACCCTCATTGACGAGGAATTTTGTCAGGAAATGCTTCGAGTTAAGAACTTCGTGCCCGCTATTTCACTGGAAGGCTTTGAGGAAGCCAACGATTCCCGTCGGGGACAGGGCGTCTATCAGAAGGTTGAGCACGCTATGAAGCTATTAAAAGCTCACTCTCTGCCCTTCGGTATTTCCACCTGTTACACGAGCCGCAACTATGCTGATATCATAAGCGAGGAATTCTTTGACTATATGATCAACAGCGGTGCGCTGTTTGTCTGGTTTTTCCATTATATGCCTGTCGGAAACGATGCAGCTGCAGAGCTTCTTCCTACTCCAGAGCAGCGGGAAACGGTTTATCACCGGATTCGGGAATTTCGTAGCAAAAAAGCTATCTTTTCCATGGATTTTCAGAATGATGCCGAGTATGTGGGTGGTTGTATCGCAGGAGGCAGACGCTACCTGCATATAAATGCAAAAGGCGATGTAGAACCCTGTGTGTTTATCCATTACTCCAATGCCAATATTCACGATGTCTCCTTGCTGGATGCTCTGAAAAGTCCTCTGTTTATAGCTTACCATGATAATCAGCCATTCAATGACAATATGCTTCGTCCCTGCCCCATGCTGGAAAATCCAGAATACCTGCGATCCATGGTAAAAGCCACCGCAGCTGTTAATACAGACTATCAGAATCCGGAAAGTGTAGATCATCTGTGTGACAAAACAACACCTTATGCAGATGCCTGGAAAAAAACTGCAGATAAGCTTTGGTCTGGGTGTTCTGATTGCAGTAAGGTAAAGTAACTTTTGAAAGCATATCTGACTTTGGCTTTGCAATTTTCACCCGTTTCATGCAGCTTTCGATTGTGGTATAATCAACACAAACTCGCATCTGTGTTGTTCCATCCTTCTCTTGATTTTGATAAGCTATTGCTATCAAATCAAGGAGGTAAAAATCATGAACACAGATAAAATTTATGCAGAACACCTTGCAAACGAATATGCCCCGAAGGATGATTCCAAGGTCATTGCGCTTCGTAAACTGGATGCCAGAGCGAAATTGCCGGCTACGGTATTTACCTATACTTTTGGAATTTTCTGTTCTCTGGTTGCAGGAATCGGTATGTGCTTATCTATGGACGTTATCGGAAATGGCAGTACCGCTGCGCTTGTACTTGGTATCATTATCGGGATTATTGGATTATCCGGCATGGGGATCAACTATCCCATATACAGGAAGCTGATGGCAAAAGGAAAACAAAAGTATGCCTTTGAGATCATGGAGCTGGCAAAAGAAATCAGCGGCGAATAAAACGTTGTATTCTTATCCCTACGTTAAAAAGGAGGCGGAACTTTATGAAAAAATCCGAAAGTAAATACTTTAATACTGCTCTGCGCATGGATCAGGCTTTTCTGGAGCTGTTAGAGAAGAAAGACCTGGAATATATCACAGTAAAAGAAATCTGCGAAGCAGCGGGTGTCAATCGTTCCACCTTCTATCTGCACTATGAAACCATCGGAGATTTACTTGCCGAAAGCATACAGTACATGAACGGGCAGTTTCTCGAACAGATGGAGCTGCGGGCGGAGATTTTTATTTCAAGAATCCGGGAATGCCCTTTGGACGAATTATATCTGGTTACACCTGAGTATCTGACTCCATACCTTACGTATATTGCACGGAACAAACGCTTGTTCCGAACAGCACTAAAAAATTCCGACTCTCTTGGGCTGAACAGAACTTATAACCGGATGATGCGCCATGTTTTTATTCCTATTCTGGAACGCTTTCAGATTGCAGAATCCGATCAGCAATATATGGTAACATTTTATATTCACGGTCTTATGGCAATTATTTCGGAATGGCTGAAAAATGACTGTACAGATTCCATCAGTCATGTAAGTGCCATTATGGAACAATGTGTTATGCCCGGATGTGGAAAAAGGAACGGAATATAACCATTGTTTAGCTATTTTTGTGCCAGAGGTCCATAAAAATAGGAAGCAGTCGCCCCTCCGTCAATGAGGAAATCCGCCCCTGTTATGAAAGCGCCCTTGCTGCTCATCAGCAGTTCCGCCACATTAGCGACCTCATCTGCTGTACCGGGTCTCCCAGCGGGACATTGGGCAAACATATTTTTATAAAATTCCCCTCGCGGGCCGTTAAACTCGTCGATGGCCAGTGGTGTAACAATGATCCCTGGAGAGATGGAGTTAATTCGAGCACCCCTTGCGCCCCACTTGACTGATTCCGCCATGACGCGCTTTTCATTGCAGCGCTTGGCGAGCTGGTATGCGTGCAGGGTATCCCGGATATTCTCAGGCTGAAGCAGGGGCAGCTGCAACAATTCCTCAGCAGGTGTGCAGGCAAGCTGCATATCCTCCTCCGGGGTGAGCTGCTTCATTCGATGACCAGACTGACTGGAAATGGTTACCCCTGCACCGCCCGGAGCAATCACCTTGCCAACTTCCTCCAGCAGAACGGCAGTCCCATACAGATCAACTTTCAAAATAGTCTCGATAGATGCCTGACTCGGAGAAACGCCGGCCGCATTGACCAACATTGTGATGTCACCATACTTCTGTGCCTCAGCAATAATACTCTGAATAGACTCCCGGCTGGAAAGATCCATTTCTACCGGGGTCACATCAAAGCCTGCATCATTCATGATTTTGGCAATTCTTTGAGCATTTTGCGGATTTTTATCACTAACCACGATTTTCATTCCGTATCCCATCCGGCGGACAATGGCCATGCCGATCTGTCCGGCGCCTGTCAGTATCATAACTTTTTTCATAGTAAACCTTCCTTATCTTTCAAATTTTCAAAGCAGTTTTGTTTCTGCCGTTCAGCTAGCCGTCTTTTATAGGCAGACGCATACAGCAAAAACCTCCTTTGCTTGATCTGTTATTATTATAAAAATCCCTAACTGTTCAATCAATTTTTGTTTTGACTTTACTTAATAAGTTTATCTTATACGAAAAAAACTGCTCTCACAAAGCGAGAGCAGTCATAAAGCCCGAATACCCGACTATTCAAATTTAGTTTTCATGATGTCCGCAAACTCCTCAACATAATAGCCGGAGTTGTTCTTTTTCCAGAAAAGGCAATAGTTGCGGGCAATCTGATTCTCTCCATGATAAAGAGGAATACGACGGATAGCGGCGCTACATGTCCTATCGGGGGCGCTGCCTTCCACCGGCAGAAATCCCTTTCCGCTGACTACCATCATCTACGCCTCTTCCAGATTATCGGCATAAAGGATCTCCCCCTGTATGCCGATAATCGTCTTATAAAACTCTTTTTCGTTAGTCTGCTGTTCTCTGGAAGCCACCAGAATACAGGGAATATTTTTCAGTTCCTGCACTGTTACTGAAGAAAGTTCTGCTGCGGGATTCCGCGCTGCCAATTCTATATACATCCTGTTAGTGGTCAGAATCATATTGACATATTCATTGGAAAAGGCACGACGCTGATCATTAAATACAAGATCCGCACCGCCAGTGCGCAGCAGATCAAATAATCCTTCATGTTTGCCGCACAAAAGCTGGAGATCGACACTGGGATATTGGATTGAAAACTCCTCCAGCGCCTGATAAAGTTCCGGACTTCTGTGACTGCGCAGATAGCCGATTTTCAAAACTGTTTCATCTCCATGGGCAAGCTTGGCAGCTTCTCTGCACATCTGCTCGTAATCCGTAATCAGCACAAGACTCTTTTTGTAAAAGTACTCGCCCGCAGGTGTCAGCGCGAACTTCCGGTTATACCGCTCCAGCAGGGAAAAACCCAGCTCGTTCTCCAGCGCTTTAATCTGCTGGGAGATAGCGGACTGAGAGATATGACACTCCTCTGCCGCTTCCGAAAAACTGTTGTTGCGCACCACGGATTGAAAATACCGAATTTGTCTAATCATAATTTTTCCTCATTATTTTATCTAACCCGTTGTGGGTACGTTTAATTGGCGGCAATCTTGACTGGATTTACATGAATCATAATATGCTTGATATCTGAAAATCGCTGTTCCACATCCTTATGAATACGCTCAGCTACTTCATGCGCTTCCCAGAGAGATTTATCCCCATCCACAGATATTTCTAAATCTATATAGGTTTTGTTGCCGAACATCCTGGAATGCAGCATATCCACACCGATTACATCCTCCTGCGTCAATATATGCTCCAGCAATTTTTTTTCGTAGTCTTCTCCGCAAGAAGTATCCAGCATCTTGACCAGTGCATCTTTTGATATATCATAGGCTACTTTCATAATAAAAAGACAGATCACTACACTTGCAGCCGAATCCAATACGGGAAATCCCATCATAGCTCCTGCAATACCAATCAGGGATCCGATGGAAGACAGCGCATCTGAGCGGTGATGCCAGGCATCAGCCAGAAAAGCTGTTGAATTGATCAGCTTTGCATAATAACGTGTATACCAGTACATGGCTTCTTTTCCTACAATAGAAATAACTGCTGCTGCCAGAGCAATCACACCGGGAACAGCTAACGTTTCATAATTACCAGAAAGAATATTTTCCACACCTATCTTGCCAACTCCGATGCCTGTTATCATCAATATAAGACCCAGAATCAGAGATGCAACACACTCCAGACGCTCATGACCGTATGGATGAGAATTATCTGCATCCTTTTTTGAAATTTTCACACCGATCCATGCAATCAGAGTTGTAAGCACATCCGAAAACGAATGGATTGCATCTGAAATCATTGCACCGGAATTTCCTGCAATTCCTGCAAGCATTTTGAAGCCTGAAAGTATTGTGTTCCCGATCAGACTGACCAATGACAGATTTCTGATAATCGCTGCTTCATTCATTTCTCGAGGAATGGGTTGATTGTCTTTTTCATGTTTAATTGTCATAAAAGAATCCTCCTTTTTTGCCTCATATACCGGCAATGATATTTCTCTTATGAGCACCTCTTTGAGATAATCTTTTCCCCAAACGCATATAAAAAAACATCTGCGGAACATACAACTGTCCCACAGATGTTAAAAACAATCTGCTGCCGCCTCAGCGGCCCGGCTACATGTCCCAACAGGACATCGCCTGCTCAGTTTGTACTGTTGATCTCGCACCCGGAAAGGGTGTAATGCAGTGCAAAGAGTTTTTAAATTATAATATATATTATTTATCCTGTCAAGAAAATGTGCAGTACAGCAGAAAAATCCCGGCAAGAAAATTTGCCGGGATTTTTTGTTCCACCAGAAGAATATCGTTATGTCTCTATTCGATTATCTTCCGAACTGCATATCGTTGTTTCCTGATGATGTTTCCCACATTTCAAGCATGTTGATCGGGTCATTGTAGTCTGCCAGCCATCCTTCACGGCAGAAGTCGAATTTACCTTCTTTTCTTTCGTTCAGGAATACACTCCACTCTCTTGACTCTACAGTCAGGTTAATTCCCAGAACTGCAAAATCCTGCTGAATAGCTTCACCGATCTTAACGTTTCCTTCCGAATCATTTGTCAGGTATACCATGCTGATTGGAGTATCCGGAGAAAGCATACCGCTTTCATCAAACTGATATCCTGCACTTTCCAGAAGTTTTCTTGCTTCTTCTACATTTGCTTCCATGTCTGTAGGATCAAAGTATCCTTTTGCATCCTCTACCGGATAAGTATATGCATCATCGTTCTGACGGAATTCTCCACCATTTCCATCAGCCATACCTGTAGGAATGAAAGTATTTGCTACTTCCTGTCCAGCCTGACCAATCGTATCAACAATATACTGTCTGTCAATCAGAAGAGTAAATGCTTTTCTCATGTTAGCAGCCTGCTCTACAGTTTTTCCTTTGAACAGATCACTGTTTACATTGAATCCTGAATAGTAGGTTCCCAGTGTAGACATTTTGTGGAATTCCGGTGTATCTTTTACGGTTTCCATGATATCTGTTGCAACTGTATCTGTGAACTGCAGAGTACCTGATTTAAATGCATTATAAATTGCAGTATCATCTGAACTTAACATAAACTGAATTTTTGTTAAAGATACTTTATCTGCTGCATAATAGTTCGGGTTTGGCTCATAAGTCATAGACTCATTATGTTTCCACTCTGTACATGTGAAAGGACCTGAAGTAACAAATCCTGCTTCTGTACACCATGCACCCGGGTTATCTGCATATCCTTCTGCACCTTCAACACTTGCCTGCGGAACCGGGTAGAATGCCGGGAACGCACACAGATCCAGGAAATAAGCACACGGAGCTTTCAGCTTAACTGTAAATGTTTTTCCGTCTTCTGACGCTGCAACATCCAGAGTATCATCATCTTTTCTTGCAATGATATCTGCAAGATAAGAATAGTCAGCTCCTGTATCCGGGTTTGCCAGTCTCTGCCAGCTGTATTCTACGTCTTTTGCTGTCAGCGGAGTTCCGTCGGACCATTTCAGTCCGTCCTTCATAGTAAAGGTATAAGTCATACCGTCTTCGCTCATCTCATAATTTTCAGCAAGTTCCGGTACCAGCTCACCTTCCTCATTGTATGCATAGAGTCCGGAGAAAGCCAGAATTGCAAGGCAGGCGCCATCTACAGTAGAGTTCAGAGCCGGATCCAGTTTGTCTGGTTCTGATGCAATCTGTAATGCCAGTGTGTTGCCCGGTGCCTGAGCAAATCCGAAGTACTTAAAGCCGAACTGGTTTCCATAAATTCCTGTTACGTCTGTCTTCTGCAGATAAACATCGTTGTAGTAGTACAGCGGAACAACTGCCCATGTGCTCATCAGCTCATCTTCTGCCTCATGCATCAGCGCTTCACGTTTTGCCAGATCAGTTTCTGTTCTGATGGCCGCAATTCTTTCATTGTAGTCATCCCATGCAGGAGCGGCTTCGCTTGAAGGACCATGTTCTGTCGAAGCTGATTCCGTATCCGTTTCTGCTTCTGTTTCCGTTTCTGTTTCTGTGCTCTTTGCAGTTTCTTCCTTTGCTCCACATCCTGCAAATGTTCCTGCAGCCATAGATGCAGCTAACAGTAAAGCCAGATATTTTCTTTTCATAATGCATCCTCCCTATTTGGAAAATTTATTTACAAGATTTTTCTGCTGCGAAAAATCATTGCAATCTTATAATTTATTTATCTGTTCCAGCATGCAACCTGGTGACCATTTCCTCTGTCAGTTAATGTCGGGCATTCCTTCGCACACTGTTCTGTTGCATAACGGCAGCGGGTACGGAACGCACATCCTTCCGGCATATTTAAAGGACTCGGTACATCACCTTCCAGCACAATTCGCTGTCTCTGTTTTGCCTTTACCGGATCCGGATAAGGTACAGCGCTCAGCAGTGACTGTGTATACGGATGCATCGGATTTCCATTCAGTTCATCCGCATCTGCAATCTCAACCACCCGTCCCAGATACATTACGGCAATACGGTCTGAGATGTGATGTACAACCAGCAGGTCATGAGCGATAAACAGATATGCCACACCCAGTTTTTCCTGCAGCTCCTCAAACATATTGATAACCTGTGCCTGAATAGAAACGTCCAGCGCACTGACCGCCTCATCACATACAATAAATTTAGGATTTGTTGCCAGCGCTCTGGCAATACCGATACGCTGTCTCTGTCCTCCTGAGAACTCATGAGCATATCGGGTTGCATGTTCTGCATTCAGACCAACCAGTTCCATCAGTTCCAGTATTTTATCCCGGCGGTCTTTCCGGGACGCATACAGTTTGTGTACATCCAGCGGCTCACCGATAATGTCTTCTACGGTCATTCTTGGATTCAGAGAAGAATACGGGTCCTGAAAAACCATCTGCATTTCTTTTCTCATATGACCGATGCTCTTCTCGTCCACGCGTTCCCCGTTAAAGAAAACATCTCCTCCGGTCGGGGTATATAAACGGAGAATAGATCGTCCAACTGTTGTCTTTCCGCATCCGGATTCTCCAACCAGACCAAGTGTCTCTCCCGGATTAATGGAGAAAGATACTCCATCTACCGCTTTCAGAGGTTTGCTCTTAAACATTCCCGTCTTGATTGGGAAGTATTGTTTTAAATCCCTTACTTCCAGCAAAGGGGATTGAGATTTCTTATTATCATTACTCATTCTTTCCGCCTCCTTGTTGTGCTTCCATTTCAGCTTTTACATTCAACCAACAGGATGCAAAATGTCCATCGGGCATCTGCATCTCAGGCGGAACCTGCTCAATACAGATTTTCATAGCATTCTCACATCTAGGGCAGAATGCACATCCTTTCGGCATATTCAGTAAGTTGATCGGTGTACCGGGAATCGGCGTCAGCTTTTCACCCATACGATCCACATTCGGGATAGAAGCCAGAAGTCCTTTGGTATACTCATGTGCCGGACGATAGAAGATGTCTTCCGCTGTACCGCGTTCGCATACACGGCCGCCATACATAACAATGATCTCATCACACATGTCTGCAATAACACCCAGATCGTGTGTTACCATAATAATCGCCATACCGAGCTTCTTCTGCAGGTCCTGCATCAGCTCCAGAATCTGTGCCTGAATCGTAACATCCAGCGCGGTAGTCGGTTCATCGGCAATCAGAATATCCGGTTCACACGCCAATGCCATGGCAATCATAACACGCTGACGCATACCGCCGGAAAGTTCATACGGATATTGTTTTACACGTTTTTCCGGCTCATTTACACCTACCAGAGTAAGCATCTCCACTGCTCTTGCTTCTGCCTCTTTTCCTTTCCGGTCCGTATGCAGTTCAATCGCCTCTTTCAGCTGATTTCCTACAGTAAATACAGGATTTAAACTGGTCATCGGATCCTGGAAAATGATAGAGCAGCATTTTCCGCGGAAAGCGCGAAGCTGTTTTTCTGAGAATTTTGTAATATCTTCGCCTTTATAAAGGACTTCGCCTTCTTTGATACTTCCGTTTTTTTCAAGAATCTGTAAAATAGAATAGGCTGTAACGGATTTTCCGGAACCGGATTCACCTACAATGCCGAGAATCTTACCTTTTTCCAGATTAAAGGTAACTCCGTTAACAGCTGATACATCCCCTTTATCCGTTGTAAAGGAGGTATGAAGATTTCTAACTGAAAGAATTGTTTCACCCATTTTATTACCTCCTTAATTTCGGGTCAAATGCATCTCTGAGTCCGTCTCCCAGCAGGTTAAATGCCAGAGTAATCAGACAGATGATAATTGCAGGGAAAATCAGTTTATAAGGATATACTGCCATTCCTGCTCTTGCTGCGTTGGCAAGAGATCCGAGTGAAGGCATTGGTGCCTGTACACCCATACCCATAAAGCTCAGGAAAGACTCCGTAAAGATTGCTGACGGAACCTGCAGAGCACCGGTAATAATAATTACGCTGACGCAGTTCGGCAGAATATGCTTTCTGATAATTCTTCCTGATTTTGCTCCGCTGACTTTTGCTGCCAGTACATATTCATTCTGTTTGATTGTCAGAATCTGGCCTCGAACCATTCTGGCCATTCCTGTCCAGTAAAGAAGACCGAATACAATAAACAGAGAAATGATATTGGTTCCCAGTGATTTCAGTAATGGAATCTGAGAAACATCCAGAACTTCTTTCAATACAACG
>CALWBA010000053.1 GCA_944375815.1 uncultured Lachnospiraceae bacterium
CCCGGGATTGGAAGTCCAGAGAAAGTGATGAAAGATTACCCAGCGTTCGGTTCCTTCCGCAAGCTGTACGCCAACATTTGTAAGACGCAGTTCATTCTTTGAAAACTCTGTGTTTTTATATGTGACGGGTTCACTGCTTTCAGAGAAGATAACCTGAACAGCGCCGCTGCATGATGAAAGATCTGATGCGGACAGGTCATCGAGCACATACTCCGGGAATCCAAGTTCTGTCAGATGAGCACGAATTTCTTTGCCGCTCTCCCCATTTTCAGCTTTGCTGTAGCTCATCGGATACTTACTTCCGAGGAGAAAGCCGCAGATTCCTCCAATGAGCAAAACTGCGGTGAGGATACTGAGGAGCGAACGGTCGGAAAACCTTTCCGGGACAGGGGATATTTCGTATTCATCCTTATCCATCTCAAGCAGAAGGAGCAGGAGATTGTAAAATACAAGAATAAAACTCACAAGTGCAATTCCAATAAAAAGCAATCCCTGCAGATCCAGAAGTGCAAGAAGGCAGAGGACTGCATACCAGACAATAACGGCAAAAGCCGCAGCGGTACGGGGTTCTTCGCCGGCTTCTGTCTTCATTGTGCGCAGAGCCATCCAAAAACAGAAGTACGTTGCAAAGGACAGAAATAGACTTACAGGCAGAGAGGCTGAAAATATTGAAAAATCACGCAGAAGACCCGGAAGAATTGTTGTATGTATGAGAAGATAAGCAAATATATATGCCAGGCGAAAAACGGCAAGTATATAGCAGCCCATAAACCACGAATTTTCCTGGCGCAGACTGCGGAAACCGAGAAGCAGCAGAACAGCGCTGACAGCCGGAAGAATATATTCAAGCCCGCGGAAGTTCAGTGTGAGTGCTCCAAGTACCATACCGGTAAAAACCAGAAGCGATGCTCTGTGCCATGATTTTGCCATATCACATTTCTTCTTCATGTTCTCATCTCCTTTTATAATTTCTCTACTTATAATTAATTATACATCAGCGGATGATGAAAAAAAAGTCTGCGATTTAATCGGAATTTAATATTACCATGCGGGAGAATTTTACATGCAGATGGTAAGATCTATACTGTAAAAACGAAAAGCAAACAAACTTTGGAGGTAAAGGATTATGAAAAGAAGAACACTTGCAGTTTTATTAACAGCAGCTATGACAATGGGAACAATGCTTACAGGATGCGGCGACAGTGCTGAGGATACATCTTCCGCAAACAGCGGTTCTGATAATACAGATACAGAAGACAAGGCAGCAGACGAGACAGCAGACGAGGATTTAAGCGGAACAATTACCGCAGCAGGATCATCTGCACTGAAACCTCTGGCAGACGACGCTGCAGATGCATTCGCAGAGCTGTATCCGGACATTGCGATCACTATTGACGCCGGCGGATCAGGAGAAGGCTTAAAGCAGGTTTCAGAGGGAACTGTAGATATCGGTAACTCCGATGTAGAGGCTTCTGAAAAGCTGGATGAGGCACAGGCATCAGAGCTGGTAGACCATCAGGTATGTGTAGTTACAATGGCTCCGATCGTAAACCCGGATGTAAAAGAGGGCGGAGTAGAGAACCTGACAAAAGATCAGCTGATTTCCATCTTCACAGGTGAGACCAAAAACTGGAGCGAGGTAGGCGGACCGGATGAGGATATTGTTCTTGTAACACGCCCGACTTCTTCAGGAACACGTGCAACATTCCAGAAATATGCACTTGACGGAGCTGAAGAGGCATCCAATGCATCCATGGAAACGGATGATTCCGGCGTACTGCTTCAGAACGTAAAAGATACAAAGGGAGCAATCGGATATGTGGCATTATCTTACCTGGTTGGCGATACCGGCGTTGAGACAATTGCTATCGATGGAGTAGAGCCTACACTTGAGAATACATATAACGGTACCTATCCGGTATGGACTTTTGAGCATATGTACACCAAGGGAGAGGCAAATGAAGTAACTCAGGCATATCTGGATTACATTATGTCTGATGAGTATGGTGAGCAGATGGAGGAGCTCGGCTACGGTGTTTCTTCCAAGATGACAGTGACAGAGCACTGATCCGCTCTGTTGTCTGAGACATAAAACGGGAGGAAACTTCTAATGGAAGAAACAAGGAGACGCGGAATGTTCCAGAGAGAGTATGGATGGAGAGGAATCGCGACGTTATGCGGTATGTTCGTTATCATTCTTACTATTGTGATCGGAGCATTCCTGATATACAAAGGTTCAGATACTTTCTTAAAATTCGGACATACAATCTGGGAATTCTTAGGCTCCTCTGAGTGGAATCCCGCGGATAATGCCGACGGAGGCGGCTCGGTGGGCGCACTGATTTTTATTGTGGGCTCACTCGCCACCTGCGCCCTGGCGCTTCTGATCGCGGCGCCGTTTTCACTGGGATCAGCGATCTTTATCACAGAAATTTCCAAGAAGTACGGGGAGCGGTTCTACCGCCCGGTCGTGGAGATTTTTGCAGGTATCCCGTCTGTAGTCTACGGATGGGTCGGACTTACTGTTTTAGTACCTTTCATTAAAACAGTCTTTCACAGACAGGTCGGACATTCTATTCTTGCTGCCGGCATTGTGCTTGCAGTCATGATATTCCCTACGATTACCAGTGTATCTGCGGATGCCATCGCTGCAGTTCCGAAGGAATGCAGAAATGCGGCTTACGGTATGGGATCTACGAGATGGCAGACTATTTACCGTGTGGTAGTTCCTGCGGCCGGATCTGGAATTATCTCAGGAATTATTCTCGGACTCGCAAGAGCTTTCGGAGAGGCACTTGCTGTGGCAATGGTTATCGGTCAGACTACGGCACTTCCGACGAGTATCTTTTCCACGACAAACACGCTTACCACATAGATCGCTTCACAGATGGGAAATGCGATGGAGGGCGGAGAGATGAAATCTGCACTCTGGACAATGGCTCTGCTGTTATTCCTGATTTCTCTTCTGTTCATCACGCTGATTCATCACTTTTCCAATAAGAAGGAGGAAGGAGACAAATAATGAATGAGAAAATAAAACGCTCCCGCATGGTTGACCGCGGGATGACGATTATATTTTACGCCATTGCGCTGCTTTTCTTTCTGCTTCTGGTGGGCTTTGCAGGCAAAGTGATCATCGGCGGACTGATGGGTGCAAAACCTGAGATGTTCGCGTTTGCCAGAAAGGGAAGCATTGGAAACCAGCTTTTCAATACCATCTATCTGGTATTTGTAGCACTTGTATTTTCTGTACCGATCGGTGTATTCGCAGGAATTTATCTTGCCATGTATGCAAAGCAGGGAGTTCTGACGAAGTTTTTGAGAATCTGTATTGAGACGCTTTCTTCTCTGCCGTCTATCGTTGTAGGTCTGTTCGGATATTTGGTATTTCTGGTTATTATGGGACTGGGAAAGAGCCTCCTTGCAGGAGCACTCTCCGTATCGATTCTGACGCTTCCTCTGATCACTACGACGACGGAAGATGCCCTGAAAGGACTTCCCCAGGGATATTACCAGGCCAGCATGGGTATGGGAGCAACTACATGGCAGTCTATCTTCCATGTGCTGCTGCCGGCAAGTATTCCAAGAATCATGACCGGCGTAATTCTTGCAGCGGGCAGAGGATTTGGAGAGGCTGCAGTACTCTTATATACAACCGGTTCCGGAAGTTCACTTCGCTGGGGCAACTGGGATCTGTCATCCCCGACGTGTCCGTTCAATTTATTAAGACCTGCGGAGACATTGTCCATTCAGATCTGGAACCTGCAGACGAACGGACAGGATCGGGCGCTGGCAAATCTGGCCTCCGCAGTGCTGCTGATTCTCGTGCTGCTTTTCAGTATCGGCGCGAATGTATGGGGCAGCCATATAGCCAAAAAGACGTCGGGAAACCAGGATTAAGGGAAAGGATACAAACACAATGAACAGTACTGCTAAATTTGAGATAAAGGATCTGAATCTGCATTACGGAAGTTTTCATGCACTGAAAAATATCAATATGCGGATTGAAGAGAATAAGATTACAGCGTTTATCGGTCCGTCCGGATGTGGAAAGTCTACATTTTTAAAGACATTAAACCGTATGAATGACCTGGTGGATAATGTGAGAATCGATGGACAGATTAAGCTGGGCGATAAGGATATTTATAAGGATATGGATGCGATTTCACTGCGCCACACCGTAGGTATGGTATTTCAGCAGCCCAATCCTTTTCCGAAGAGTGTCTATGATAATGTTGCTTACGGACCCAGGATTTTCGGCATTAAGAAACGCTCACAGCTTGATGAAATCGTAGAGCGCAGCCTGCGCCAGGCAGCAATCTGGGATGAGTTAAAAGACAGACTGCACAAGAGTGCGCTGGGACTCTCCGGAGGACAGCAGCAGAGACTGTGCATCGCCAGAACACTTGCAGTGGAGCCTCAGGTTATCCTGATGGATGAGCCGACTTCCGCTCTGGATCCTATTTCCACGTCCAAGATTGAGGATCTGGCGATGGAGCTTAAGAAAAAGTATACGATTGTAATCGTAACTCACAACATGCAGCAGGCAGCGCGAATTTCCGATAAGACAGCGTTCTTCCTGCTGGGAGAGGCTGTAGAGTATTCCGATACCGAGCAGCTCTTTGCAAAGCCGCAGGATCCAAGGACAGAAAGCTACATTACAGGGAGATTTGGTTGATATGAGAGATTATTTTGAGGAACAACTGGAAGAGCTTCACATCCGCCTCACAGAGATGGGTTCTCTGTGCGTGAAGTCGATTGAGGAGACGTACGAGGCGTTGATGAGCGGCGATCGCGCGGCTGCGGAGAAGATTATGCGCAGAAACAGTGCGATCAAGCAAAGAGAACGTGAGATTGAGAATCTGAGTATGAAACTGCTGCTGCTGCAGCAGCCGGTGGCAACAGATCTGCGCGTAGTGTCCGCAGCGATGAAGATGAGTACCGATATGGAGCGTATTGGGAATCAGGCTGCAGAAATTGCGGAGATTCTGCTGACAGGAGATGTGGAGATACCGGAAAGCAAGGTTCATATCAGAGATATGGCTCAGGCAACGATGGATATGGTAAACCGCAGCATTGATTCTTTCATAAAACAGGACAGAAAGCTTGCTGAGCAGGTAATACAATATGACGACACTGTGGATGAACTGTTTCTGACAGTGCGTAAAGACTTAAGCGCAGGAATCGGCTCAGAGGTAAGGCTGATGGATCTTCTGATGATTGCAAAGTATTATGAGCGTATCGGAGATCATGCGGTTAATATTGCGGAGTGGGTAATTTACTCCGTCACGGGAGAACACCCGGCGGAGGAAGAGCAGAAGTAACAGGAGTGGTGAGAAATCATGGTTTGCTGTGTAGAATCTGAGCATAACAGCTCTGATCTGATCAAGTATGCTCTGGAAGCGAATGGATTTCTGACCAGAATCATAGAACTCGGGGAATCCTTTGCGGAGCAGTTGCTGCGGGATATTCCCGAGCTTATTATTCTGGATCTGATGCTGGAACGTGACAATGAGGTGGAGATCTTAAAAGACGTCAAGCGGGTACGGGAGCTGCAGCAGATTCCTGTAATTATCGTGGCAGATGAGAGCTCGGAGTATGACAAGGTATTGGGGCTGGATAATGGAGCGGATGACTTTATCACGCGACCGTTTGGAATTATGGAACTGGTTGCCAGGGTGAGAGCAGTGCTCCGAAGCTTTCGCAGAGACAGATGTACAGATGGCTGTCTGCAGGTCGGAAACCTGATACTGTCTGAAGATCGTCACTGCGTTACTGCGGGAGGAGAAAAACTTTCGCTGACAGTACGCGAATTTGAGGTGCTGAAGTTCTTTATGAAGCATTACAGTCTTGTAATCTCACAGGAGGAGATGGCACGTCAGATCTGGAAAGATGAATCCCGAACCGTTATGGTACGGATCTGCGTACAGAATCTGAGAAAAAAACTCGGATCTTACGCTGAAATGATACAGACGGTGCATGGAATAGGCTATAAAATGGATATTGAGAAATAAAATATGCGTCCGGCAGTTTCTGTTTTGCCGGACGCATATTAATATGTAAAAGATATAATAAGGGGGTGTCGGATAAATCCGATTTTGAACCCCTAATACTTCAAGAGGAGACCCTCCTGTAAGATTCAGGCTTTTTCAAAGCCTTGAACCAAAGCAGGAGGGTCTCCTCTTTTCCA
>CALWBA010000054.1 GCA_944375815.1 uncultured Lachnospiraceae bacterium
GATACACCTATGGTGATTTTCCTTCCGCATATCGGACAGATACCGCCGTACCGCTCGCTCTCAAGAGGTGTCAGACAGAGACTGCATTTACGATGTCCATCCAGGTGATATTTTCCTTCCTCCGGAAAGAATTCAATTGTTCCATACAACCCTTCCCCTGTCTCGACAGCTTTTTTCAGCCCCTGATACGAGAGCTCACAGTCCAGCAGATTCGCCTCTCTGCCCAGTTTTGACGGAGAGTGGGCATCGGAATTTGAGATAAGCTGGAAGCGATCAAGTGCAGATACCCTCCAGTTCATCGGCGGATCCGAGGACAAACCCGTTTCCAGCGCATGAATATGCCCTGACAGATCACCGAAACATTCCTCTATGGAATCAAATCCTGAAAATGCGCCGAACAGTGAAAAGTGCGGCGTCCAGATATGTGCAGGCACATAGATTGCTTCCGGTTCCAGCTCCAGTACAATTTCCAGAAGGTCACGGCAGTCCAGTCCAAGGATTGGGCGCCCGTCCGAGTGGATATTTCCGATTTCTTCCAGTTTGCGCGAAATCAGCTCCGCACTGTCAAGTCCCGGCAAAAGAAGAAGACTGTGTACCTTACGCACTTTTCCCAGTTTTTTGTAGATTGAGCTGATCTCTCCGGTAATCACAAACCTTGGCTGCATGTTATCCGGCGTTTCCGGATCGCTGATTCGATACTGGGATTTCAGTTTATACAACCCGTCTTCAGCCGGCGTCAGTTTCTCCATCAGTTCTTCTCTCCAGGCAGGATGGGTGAAATCCCCTGTCCCCACAATATGGATTCCCTTGCGTCTTGCCCACAAATCCAGCTGCTCGGGTGTTCCATCCTTGCTCGTAGCACGCGAATATCTGGAATGAATGTGTAAATCCGCTACATACATATCTTTTTTCCTCCTATGAAAAAACCGGCACGCAGAAAATCCTCTGCGCACCGGCACTTACCTAAACTGCGGCTTCTGCCGCTTTATGCTTTTTCATTATCCAGAAATAATACGGCACAAGCGGTATGAGTGCTGCAAGCCATGCAGCCGGATCAGACATACAGACACCTGCAAAACTTGTCTTTCCCGCCACAAAGAATACAATCCCGGCTCTTGCGACAAGCTCAAACACGCCTCCCAGCATGGGAACAAGACCATATCCCATACCCTGAAGTGCATTTCGATACAGGAAGATGCTTCCCAGGAACGGGTATGCCCACACCACCGTATTAAAGTACGTCTGAGCAGCACTCAGCACTTCTGTCTCCGAACCGTCCACAAATATCAGCATCAAATACTGTCCGAAAAAATGAATAACCGGCATCAGCACAAAGCTCCATACGAGAATCATACCCTGCGTCATATAGACACCCTTCCGCACGCGGTCCATTTTTCCTGCACCTCTGTTCTGGCCTACATATGTGGCAATTGTTGCACCGAACGCAATAAATACTGTACAGATAATATTCTGGATTTTGCCTGCCGCAGAAAATCCTGCCATATAAATGGCTCCGTAAACATTAATTGCTCCCTGTACAATAATCGTTCCGATTGCCGTAATGGAAAACTGCAGTCCCATAGGTACGCCCAGCGCCAGCAATTTTTTTACGCTGTTCATGGAAAAACTGAAGTCCTCTTTGTGAAGCTTCAGAACATCGAACTTCTTTGCTATGTAAACCAGACACAGCATAGCTGAAATTCCCTGTGCAATTACAGTAGCGTATCCGCAGCCCTCCACGCCCATGCCGAACAGTACAATGAATACAATATCCAGCACCACATTGATGACTGCTGAGATAATCAGGAAATACAGCGGAGACTTACTGTCTCCCAATGCACGCAGTACTGCTGCCAGCGCATTATACGCGCATGTAGCAAACAGGCCTGCATAAATAATTGCCATATACCATTTAATATCACCCAAAAGCTCCTCAGGAGCGTTCATCAGCCTTAGTATCGGCTCATTCGCGATCAGAAATCCCACTGTCATGATCACAGTGAAAAATATACACAGATAGATCGACATTGCTATGTAATGCCGCATGCGCTTATAGTCTTTTGCTCCAAAGCACTGAGCTACATAAATCGCAAATCCGCTCGACAGACCATTAAGCCATCCGGTCACAAAAAAGATCAGGGAACCTGTACTTCCGATTGCTGCAAGCGCATCTACTCCCAGAAACTGACCGGCTATGATCGAATCCGCGATATTATAAAACTGCTGGAAAATATTTCCCAGACAGACAGGAATCATAAAGCTGATAATCAGTTTAATCGGATTCCCGCTCGTCATGTCATTTGTCATTCGTCTTCCCTCTTTATGATGTAAAAATTTATGCTGTTTTCAATTCTGAATGTCAGTAATCTGCTCGATTCTGCCGTTCCCCTTCTCTGTACGTTTGACCTCATATAAAATCCTGTCCGCCTCACGGTACAGCACAAAAAGATCTGTACAGCCTGAACACTGAATACCTCCAAAAGACAGGGATGCCTTACACAGAGGAAGGCGTTCCGCTATTTCCTGCTGAAAGCGCTCATTCATTGCGTTCATCTTTTTCTCAATGCACAGAGTAGAACTGCATGGATACGCCAAAACACCGAATTCATCGCCTCCCAGTCTGAAAATAATATCCGTTTCCCTGAAAGACTGTTTCAGAAGACCGGCTATATAAACCAGAACATTATCTCCCTCCATATGCCCGTAGCAGTCATTGACCTTCTTGAAATTGTCAATATCCATAAGTAAAAATACGAAACTCTGCCCTGTCTGAAGCTGCTCCTTAATCAGTCTCTCCCCGCCTCTGCGGTTATACACGCCGGTCAGCTCGTCTCTGATATTTTCTTCCTGCAGCATTTTCCTGATCTGCCTGTTCCTTGATACATCAAACATTACATTGACCAGAACCATGCGTCCGTCCGGCATCCTCACCTGAATTCCCAGAATGTGAGCCCAGAAATAACTGCCGCCATTTCTTTTAATTCTGTATTCAATTTCATATCTGCCCCGGGATTTGAGTCCTTCCCTGATCTCACTGAGAATCTTATCCAGATCCTGCATAAAAAATATTTCTATCAGCCTGCCCTTCGTTTCCAAAACGAACTGCTCATATGTGTATCCGGTAAGCTCCAGAAATTCATGATTAACAAACCACAGTGGAAATCCTTCTTCCAGATATCCGCAGAAAACAGCACCTGGAAGATTTCCATAAATGGTTCCCGGACGTTCTCCTCTGAACTGCAGAAATCCCTCTCCGGGTTCTCTGCCCGAACAGTGCAGCGCCTGCAGTTTTCCCCCTCCAACCACAGCTGTTGCCTG
Organism: uncultured Lachnospiraceae bacterium; assembly: GCA_944375815.1. Classification (GTDB taxonomy): domain Bacteria; phylum Bacillota; class Clostridia; order Lachnospirales; family Lachnospiraceae; genus Egerieimonas_A. Next base: position 3,319 of record CALWBA010000054.1, read on the forward strand.
TACATGCCAGCCCTCCTGACTGTTCTTAATCAGGAACGAGCTGACAGTCACGCCTCCCATATTTTTTTCCTTATACTGTGTAATCGCATAGGACGCCGGGATCCTCTTCCGAGAAAATCTTTCCGCAAGATATACCGCCATCGCATCGCGTCCGGACAGCGATATATGATCCAGATCTGTAAAATAAATATCCTCCGCTGCTAATGAAAATATTTTCTGCATATCATGCTCTAAAAGATACGCAGAAAGAAAACTTTCTATCACTTTAAATGCATCTGTATAGTCATTTCGAGGCATACTGCTCCCGCCTTCCATTGGCTTCTCTCATTTGATAGCTGCCAGAAGTTCTGCCGCCTGCCGAAGATCGGCAGCTGCGGTAACTCCTTTGGGCACTGGTTGTCTTCTGCGGTTCAGCCATATCGCCTGTATTCCCAGTGACATGGGACACATAACATCTCCCTTCAGAGAATCGCCGATATGGACAACATC
>CALWBA010000055.1 GCA_944375815.1 uncultured Lachnospiraceae bacterium
GGACAAATGTGAGCTTTGCCAGATTTTCCTCCTGGGCCTCGGAGGATGTATTGTCCGCCTGATTTGTTGTGTCACCGCCGCAGGCCGCAAGTCCTGCCGCCATGGCAAAAGACATTACAACTGCCAAAATTTTCTTTTTCATAATAATCTCCTCTATTTTTTATTCTCCCAGGGCATACACTTTTTCTGAATCAGATCCACCAGCTTCATTAGCAGCAGGCTGATTGCGGAAATCAGAAAAATCACCGCAAACATCTCGTCAAATGAGAATGCCTTTTTCACCCTGGTCATATAAACGCCAAGTCCGTTAAATCCTCCAAGCCACTCGGAGATCACAGCGCCCACTACCGCATAGGAAGCGGAAATACGCAGACTGGCAAAAAAATAGCTCATTGCGCCGGGCAGCTTAATATAGCGGAAAATCTGAAGATTCCCCGCCCCCATGGATCGCATCAGGTTCATCATATCTTTATCCGCTGACTTAAATCCGTTGAGCAGTCCGACTGTAATAGGGAAAAATGTGACAATTACAATCAGAATGACCTTTGGGAGCATCTCATAGCCAAACCACAGCACAAGCAGAGGCGCAATAGCTACTGTCGGTATTGTCTGAGTAATGACAATCAAAGGATAAAATGCCTGATACAGCCGTCCGAACCGGTCCATCAGAACTGCCATTATAAATCCCAGCGCCACACCGCTTGCCAGGCCCAGAAATGCCTCTGCCAGCGTCACTCTGGCATTCTCCATCAGCAGCGGAAATTCACTGATAAATGCTTTTACCACATCCACAGGGGATGGCAGCATATAATTCGGTACCCATCCCGCCGCCGACACAATCTGCCACAGCAGCAGCAAAATTACAATCGCTGCTGCTGACCAGAGCTTACTGGTGGTGTTTTGTAACTTTCTTTTCAATGGTCAGTACGTCTCCTTCCGGATGATAGCTCACCTTGATATATGCCATAACAGACGGGGCACCGGCACGTACTGCGATATGCTGACACTCCTTAACAATGTCCATCAGCTCATCATAGTCACCCTCAATCGTAGTCTCAAAGGGTCCTACGTAATAATTGAGACCTGTGCTCTTAATGTAATCGATCACTGCGTCAACAATTCTGATCAGTTCATCGTTGTTCTCTGCTGCCGGCAGAGACTGGATTGCTACACTTGCATTCATTTCTTTCTTCCTCCTGTAAATAAGCAAAAAAATCCTGTCAGGATATTGCCTGACAGGACATAATACTTGTATGATTCCCTGCGCCGGCATTATCCGTATCAGGTTCGAGGGTCAAAGAAGCTAACTGTTCTTACTCTCAGCCGGACTGCACCAGCTCCCCTTTTTTCCGTTCCTAAGTTTACTCTATTTTTTAAAAAAAGTCAAGGACTGCCGAAGCAGTCCCTGAAATATATTGGGTGCGATTATCCCAGCTTCACCGGGTTGATCTTCACACCAGGTCCCATTGTCGGAGCGACTGTTACGCTTCTTAAGAACTGACCTTTCAGTGTGGACGGTTTTGCTTTGATGATTGCTCCCATAAGCGTCTGGAAGTTGTCCGCTAACTGCTCCTCTGTGAAAGAAGCTTTTCCGATTGGCACGTGAATGATGTTTGTTTTGTCAAGACGATACTCGATCTTACCTGCTTTGATATCAGCAACAGCCTTAGCAACATCCATGGTTACAGTACCAGCCTTCGGGTTCGGCATTAAGCCCTTCGGTCCTAATACACGTCCTAAGCGTCCTACTACACCCATCATGTCCGGAGTAGCAACTACAACGTCGAAATCAAACCAGCCTTCGTTCTGGATCTTCGGAATTAACTCCTCAGCTCCAACGTACTCTGCACCTGCTGCAACAGCCTCATCAGCCTTTGCATTCTTAGCAAATACTAATACGCGAACTTTCTTACCAGTTCCGTGCGGCAGAACAACTGCTCCACGAATCTGCTGGTCTGCGTGACGTCCGTCACATCCTGTTCTGATGTGAGCCTCGATCGTCTCGTCGAATTTTGCGGTAGCCAGTTTCTTTACTAAAGAAATAGCTTCATTTGGGTCATATAATGTAGCGCGGTCTACTGCTTTCGCAGCCTCTACGTATTTCTTACCATGTTTCATTGTCTTATAACCTCCTAGTGGTAATTGCGGGAATGTCCCTCCCACGTTGTATTTAACGTATCAATTTGTTTACAGTAATGTCGGGAATTAGTCCTCTACAACGATTCCCATACTTCTTGCTGTACCAGCGATCATGCTCATAGCAGCCTCAACAGTTGCAGCATTTAAGTCCGGCATCTTCATTTCAGCGATTTCGCGAACTTTATCTTTGGAAATTGTAGCTACTTTCGTCTTATTCGGAACTCCGGAACCAGATTTGATGTTGCATGCTTTCTTCAGTAATACTGCTGCCGGCGGAGTCTTGGTTATAAAGCTGAAACTTCTGTCTGCGTAAACAGTGATAACTACAGGGATAATTAAATCGCCCTTATCAGCGGTTCTTGCATTGAACTCCTTTGTAAACTGAACAATGTTTACACCGTGCTGTCCAAGTGCCGGACCAACCGGTGGTGCTGGTGTTGCTTTTCCAGCAGGGATCTGTAATTTAATATAACCTGTTACTTTCTTTGCCATGATAAGGCACCTCCTATAATGTGGTAATTGCGGGGATTTCCCTCCCACGAGCCACCGCATGTGACTCAGTCAAAACGTTACATTTTCTGAATTTCTGCGAAACTTATCTCGACTGGCGTTTCGCGGCCAAATAACTCAACATTGATGGTTACTACCTGCTTAGCCATATTGATGCTCTGGATTACGCCGACCGTATCCTTCCATGCTCCACCGGTAACTACGACCGTATCGCCCTCGAGGAAATCGATCTCAATCTTTCCTGCATCACTGATACCAAGCGGAATCATCTCTTCTTCTGTAAGCGGAACCGGTTTAGACCCCGGACCTACGAAGCCGGTAACACCGCGGGTATTGCGAACGACGTACCAGGTATCATCATTCATAACCATGTTTAACAGCACATATCCGGGAAACATTTTCTTCTGTACCTGTCTCTTTGCACCGTTCTTCATTTCGACAACATCCTGCATCGGGACACGTACTTCCAGAATCTGGTCCTCGAGATGTCTGTTCTCTATGGTTTTCTCTATGTTGGCTTTCACCTTATTTTCGTAGCCCGAATACGTATGAACTACATACCAATTTGCTTCTGACATCTTATCACCCTTGTCCTTATTTGATCAATAAATTAACGGCCTGTAAGACTACATTATCAACTACTGCGATAATGACGCCCAGAACGACTGATACGGCTACAACCGCAACGGTCTGTTTTCCGAGAGTTTTCTTATCCGTCCATATAATCTTGTTAAACTCGGACTTGAGCCCTTTGAACCAGCTCTTTTTTTGTTTTTTCTCTTTTACAGCATCCGCCATCGTTTCACCTCTTACCAATTACTTGGTTTCTTTGTGCATTGTGTGTCTCTTACAGAATCTGCAGTATTTCTTTGTTTCCATTCTGTCCGGATGATTCTTTTTCTCTTTTGTCATGTTGTAGTTACGCTGTTTGCATTCCGTACATGCCAATGTGATTTTTACGCGCACGACTTCCACCTCCACTGTGTATTTGCGTTAACGACGGTCTGTTTTCTGCCGATTTATTTTCAGGCATAAAAAAAAGACCTCTTCCATGTCGCTCCTCAACTATAGCATGGGTCTGCAAACTTGTCAATATCAAATTTTGTAATTTCATGCGCTTAAAGTGCACGGGGAAGCATCTCCCGACGCCTCCCCGAATGAATCACTTTATATAATAAGTAGTCCGATTGTATGTACCGCAAAAGCTGCAATCCATGCGATCACGCACTGTCCTATGACAACTGCCGCGGCCCACTTTCCTCCCAGCTCGCGGCGAATAGCTGCAACAGCTGCAACACACGGTGTATACAGCAGGCAGAACACGAGCAGAGAAGCTGCGCTTAACGGTGTCAGTACGCTCATCATAACGTCCTTGCCCGGCATCAGTACAGACAGAGTTGCAACCACGCTCTCCTTGGCCATAAAGCCGGAAATCAGAGCTGTGGAAACTCTCCAGTCACCAAATCCCAGCGGAGCAAAAACCGGTGCAATCACTCCTGCCACAGCGGCAAGAATACTGTCCTGAGAATCCGTCACAACGCTGAAATGCAGGCTGAATGTCTGCAGGAACCAGATAATGATTGTAGCGACAAAGATTACGGTAAATGCTCTCTGAAGAAAATCCCGTGCCTTTTCCCAGAGCAGCTGTGCTACATCTTTTGCTCCCGGCATTCGATAGTTTGGAAGCTCCATAACAAACGGCACCGGCTCTCCCTTAAACAGGCTTCCCTTCATCGCCAGAGCTGCCAGTATTCCCATCAGGATTCCGAAGAAATACAGAGCTACCATCACAAGTGCTCCCTTTCCCGGGAAAAAGGCAGCAGTGAAGAATCCGTAAATCGGCAGCTTTGCAGAACAGCTCATAAACGGCGTCAGCAGGATTGTCATCTTTCTGTCGCGTTCTGATGAGAGCGTTCTGCTCGCCATAACTCCGGGAACTGTACATCCGAAGCCGATCAGCATCGGGACGATACTTCTTCCCGAGAGTCCGATCTTTCTTAACAGCTTGTCCATTACGAATGCAACTCTTGCCATGTATCCGCTGTCCACCAGCATGGACAGAAAGAAAAACAGCGTCACAATCGTGGGAAGAAAGCTCAGCACACTTCCCACACCGTTAAAAATACCGTCAATAACCAGTGACTGCAGTACACTGTTGACGCCCACAGCGCTCATGGCAGAATCAGCCAGATCTGTCAGTGCGGAAATCCCCATCTCCAGCAGTCCGGAAAGCCATGCGCCAATCACATTGAAGGTCAGCCAGAATACCAGCCCCATGATACAGATAAATGCCGGTATTGCTGTGTATTTTCCGGTGAGAATCCGGTCCATACGCCTGCTTCTGGCATGTTCCCGGCTCTCATGAGGTTTGATCACTGTCTCGGCACAGATTTTCTGAATAAATCTGAACCGCATATCAGCGATCGCCGCTGCGCGGTCAAGCCCGCGCTCTTTTTCCATCTGCACAATGATATGCTCCAGCATCTCTTTCTCATTCTGATCCAGATTCAGTTTCTCCAGAACAAGCTTATCACCCTCTGCAAGCTTCGATGCCGCAAAACGGGCTGGTATTCCGGCGCGTTTTGCATGATCCTCGATTAAATGCATGATACCGTGTATGCACCTGTGCACCGCACTGCCCTCGTCATCTCCGCTGCAGAAATCAACGCGTCCCGGCTTCTCCTGATACTTTGCCACATGGATCGCGTGATCTGCGACTTCCCCGATTCCTTCATTTTTTGCCGCAGAAATCGGGATAACGGGAACGCCGAGCATTTCCTCCATCTCATTGATCAAAATGGAGCCTCCATTCTCGCGTACCTCATCCATCATATTGAGGGCTACTACCATCGGCGTATCCAGTTCCATCAGCTGCAGAGTCAGATACATATTTCTCTCTATATTCGTGGCATCAATGATATTGATAATTCCCTTGGGCTTTTCACCCAGAAGAAATTCTCTTGTTACAATCTCCTCACTGCTGTACGGGGACATAGAATAAATTCCCGGCAGATCCGTCACAAGCGTATTGGCATGACCTCTGATCACACCATCTTTTCTGTCTACTGTAACGCCCGGGAAATTACCCACATGCTGATTGGATCCTGTCAGGCGGTTAAAAAATGTCGTCTTTCCGCAGTTCTGGTTTCCCGCCAGAGCAAACGTAAGCTGTTCTCCCTCGGGAAGCGGATGCTCATCTGCCTTCACGTGGTACTTTCCGCCCTCACCGAGTCCGGGATGAAACGCCCTCTTTCTGCCGGTCTTGTCAGACTCCTGCTCTTCTGTAAGCTTAGCTATAGGCCGCACCTCAATCTGCTCCGCATCCGCCAGCCGCAGGGTCAGCTCATAACCGCGAATCTTAAGCTGCATGGGATCTCCCATCGGTGCATATTTCACCAGTGTGACTTCCGCTCCCGGAATCAGTCCCATATCCAGAAAATGCTGCCGCAGAGCGCCTTCGCCCCCGACGGCCAGGATCTGTGCAGATTTTCCTATCTCCAGTTCCTTTAATGTCATCTTATCGTCCTCTCCTCATCCTGTATTTTATCGTAAAATATGTATGTCTGGATGCATCATTATTATATCAGCCTGCTGCGTTGACTGCAATCTGTTTCACCTGCAAAATCCTCTTGATTCCCGCCGCACTTCTGTTATACTGAGCTTAACAGTATCTTATAATTATGGGGGAATTTACCTATGACTGCAAAAGCTGAGACAAAAACGAACCAGATTACGGAGGGCGTTATCTGGAAACAGCTGCTGGTTTTCTTCTTTCCGATATTATTCGGTACTTTTTTCCAGCAGCTCTACAACACTGCCGATGCTATGATTGTCGGACACTTTGTTGGAAAGCAGGCACTTGCTGCCGTAGGCGGCACCACGGGAACAATTATCAACCTCCTGATCGGGTTCTTCGTCGGACTCGCCAGCGGTGCCACTGTTATCATCGCACAGTATTACGGAGGCAGACATGAACAGAAAGTTCACTGGGCGGTACATACTTCCATTACATTTTCTATCCTTTCCGGCATTTTTCTCATGGCGGTCGGTATCCTGCTCTCCCGCCCGCTGCTCACACTGATGCATACGCCCGATGACGTTATGGACTATGCGGTACTCTATATCCGCATTTATTTCTCGGGAACGATTGTAAATTTAATTTACAATATGGGGGCCGGAATTCTGCGCGCGATCGGTGATTCGCGGAGACCATTGTACTTTCTGATCGCAAGCTGCTTTTTAAATATTCTTCTGGATGTGCTTTTTGTCGCTGTTTTTAAAGCGGGCGTAGCCGGAGCCGGTATCGCAACCATCCTGTCCCAGTGTTTAAGTGCCGTACTCGTACTCACCGCTCTGATGCGTTCCAGAGAAATGTATCACCTGGAGCTTCGAAAACTGCATATTGATCCCCGGATGCTCCGCCGTATTATCCGTATTGGTTTTCCGGCCGGCATGGAGTCAGTACTGTACTCTTTATCCAATATCATCGTCCAATCCGGCGTAAACCGGCTGGGCACTGACAATGTTGCAGCATGGGCGGCCTACGGAAAGGTGGACGGACTCTTCTGGATGATGATCAGCGCGCTGGGTATTTCCGCGACTACCTTCATCGGACAAAACTACGGTGCCAAGCGCATGGACCGTGTCCATAAGGGAGTGCGCGTCTGCATGAGCATTGCTATTATTATGACGCTGATCATGGATGTGGTGCTTCTTCTATGCGGAGATTTCCTGCTGCGTATGTTCACCTCAGACGCTGCAGTTCGTGAAATCAGCCATAATCTTCTCAGATTTATGGTTCCGACCTTCGCGGCGTACGTCACGATCGAAATCTTCTCCGGAGCACTGCGCGGTGTAGGTGACTGCTGGATACCGATGATTATTGCCGGAATCGGAATCTGCGGTGTCAGAGTACTGTGGATCTGGTTTGGTCTGCCGAAATTTCCCACAATTATCGGCGCAGCGTTCTGCTATCCACTCACATGGGTAATATCTACGATTGCATTTATTATTTATTATTGCTGGTTCAGTAAACTGAGCAAGAGAAATAAAGAATACCTGAGATAACAGATGGGGCTGTCGCACTAAGAAATTAGTGCGCAGCTCCTTTTCCATGGAAAATTTTACAGCCGGGCTTCGAAAAGCCCGGCTGTTGGTGTAAAATACAGGTATGCGAACCCCTATATCTTTACA
>CALWBA010000056.1 GCA_944375815.1 uncultured Lachnospiraceae bacterium
AGGTAGGACTTGAAAATCTTGTGACACCATGGCTGGGAGATGCCAAGACTTCTCTGGGTGCAATTCTGGCAATCGGATTTCCCTGGCTGGGAATGGTTTCTTTAGGCGGAATGCCATTTCTTATTTATTTCGGCGGTCTTCAGTCTATATCCGGAGATCTGTATGAGGCAGCCCGACTTGACGGGGTAACTCTTCCGCAAAGAATCCGTATGATTGATCTTCCGATGATTGCCAGTCAGATTAAGCTGATGGTTACTCTGGTAATTATTAACTCACTTCAGATATTTGAAGCGGTATATATTACTACCAAGGGAGGTCCCGGAACTTCCACAATGGTACCGGCAGTATACATGTATGAACAGGGATTTTCTTACCAGCGAATGGGTTACTGTTCCGCACTGGGTATTATCCTGTTTGCCCTGATTTTACTGCTTACACTGTTTAATAATAAAGTCTTAAAGAATTCTGATACCATGGACTAAGGAGGGATGATAAGTTGAAAAAAGTATGGTCTGTTATTGGAAGAATTTTGCTGCTGTTCATACTGTTTCTGACACTGTTTCCCTTCTATCTTCTGTTGGTAAACTCAGTAAAATGGAATGAGGAAATTGTTAAAACGCCATGGGGACTCGCTTCGGAATGGCATTTTGGAAACTACGCAAAGTCGATCGTTCAGGTAGTACATCCTATGGTGAATACTTTTATTGTAACGGTGAGCGTTATTCTTATCGTACTGGTGGTATCCACGCTGGCAGCGTATGCGTTTTCCAGATTTCAGTTTAAAGGGTCCACTCTTTTTTACATGATTATCATGGCAATGCTGATGATACCGGGATTTGTTCTTTTAATTCCCCAGTTCATACAGATTACAAATCTTGGAATGTTTAATACTTACTGGGGATTAATCTTTCCGCCGGCCGCAGCGTCTTCAGCAACCGCTACTTTCCTTTTAAGGACATCCATGGACGGATTATCCAAAAGTCTTTTTGAGGCAGCTGATATGGAAGGTGCAAAGGAGCTGCAGATTCTTACAAAAATTGTTGTTCCGCTCTCAAAGCCTACCCTGTCCACGGTTATTATCATGACGGGACTGGCAGCATGGAATAACTATTTGTGGCCTCTGGTATCCACCACTGGAGAAGCAACACAGCAGATTTCAGTAGCACTGACAAAGCTGGTCCGCTCTACGGTAGAAGGAGATGGAATACTTTTTTCCGGATATGTTATTGCTTCTCTGCCTTTGATTATATTGTTCTGTTTTGCAAGTAAATCCTTTGTATCCGGTTTGACGCAGGGTGCAGTTAAGGGTTAAAATAAAGGAGGAAAAACTATGAAAGCAAAAAAAATCACGGCACTGTTTACATGTACGGCAATGATGGCAGGAGTGCTTGCCGGCTGCGGGGAGAAATCAGGAGACAGCAGCAGCTCAGGGGACTCTTCGTCCGGAGGAATTACCATTACGGTTGCGCAGGACCTGGATACTAACGAAAAGGCGAACAATGTTATGAATGAAGTCATTCAGGAATTTACCGATAAGACGGGAATAAATGTAGAGTTTGAATCCCTTCCGTCGGGAGATTACCGCACATGGCTTACTACACAGTTCTCAGCCGGTAAAGGACCGGATGTTTATTCAGGAATTCTTTATGATGTAACACAGGATTATCAGAACGGTCAGCTCTGTAACTTTAAAGACATTTTTGAAGAGGAAAGCGAGTATGACCCCGGAAAACCATGGAAAGATACTCTTCCTGACTATATAAAGGAAAGAATGTATATTACTCCCGATGATGTTCCCGGCTATCCAACCGCTACATCCGTAGTACGTATCTTTATCAATAAAGATATGCTGGATGAAGTAGGAGCAGAGGTACCGGAGACATGGGCAGAATTCATTGACACCTGCGAAAAGCTTAAAGAAAACGGCAAAATTCCATTTGCATTCCCAAATGCTACAATAGACGATCTGTCATGGCTGTGGTTCTGCAACTCTGTATGCAGTCAGCTGGACAGCCAGATTGTAGATGAACTGGATGTATCCGGAAACGGTTATGTAGAACTGGCAGAAATGTGCAAGGGAATGGATGAAGGTAAAATTGATTTTTCTGCTCCGGAACTTCTGGAAGCATTCAAGCTGATGAAGGAATTTTCACAGTACTGGACATCAGATTATAACGGACTGGATCAGAAAACAGCAATCGAAATGTTTGAGCGCGGCGATGTAGCAATGGTTCAGGCAATGAGCACCAGTCTGGACGGCATTGAAGATGTTGTTGGCGACAGCTTTGAATATGTGGTTATTCCTGTTCCGACTATCACTTCCGAGACAAGTGAATACGCTCTTGGAAAATCTGTAATCTTAGGCGGTCAGCCGGATATCATTTATTGTATGAACAAAGATCTGGAAGAAGATCAGGAGAAGTATGACGCAGCTCTGGAATTTGTACAGTACATCTCTTCTCCGGAAGTACAGACAAAATTTGCTGAAGAAATCTGCCGTATCCCGCTGTCTCTTTCCTGTGAACTTCCGGAACGTCTGGAAGGATTCAAAATCACAGAGGAACCTTTAAGAATGGCATGGTTTACCGGAGTCAATGAGCAGCTCAGAAACTATTTCCACAGAGCAGGTCAGGAATATCTGTCTGATTCCATTGATCTTGAAGAGTTTACAGAGACAATTAATTCTTCCTATAAAGAGGTTCTGGAAAGCGTAAAGGCAGAAAACGGATGGTCAGCAGAAAATAATTACGGTATGTAAACGCATGCGGATAAAAAAGGAGACAGAGAAAAGGACATGAGAAAAGCACATCCAAATGTAATCTATATTCTGGCAGATGATATGGGCTATGGAGATATCAGCGCCCTTAATGAGAAATGCCCATTTCAGACACCGAATCTGGACAGAATAGCAAAGGAGGGCATCGCCTTTACCGATGCCCATGCCACTTCAGCGGTGTGTACGCCGTCCCGCTATGGAATTCTCACCGGACGGTATAACTGGAGATCAAGATTAAAATCCTATGTTGTAGGGGGATATTCCGAACCGCTGATCGAAGAGGGAAGGCAGACCGTAGCAGATCTGTTCCGCAGTCAGGGATATCGCACGGCCATGATTGGGAAATGGCATCTGGGGATGAATTTTACAAAAACAGATGATTTCTATGAAAAACCTGACTTTGACGCCTGCACCGGCGTGGACTACAGCGGACCGATTCAGAATTCTCCCGTGAGCAACGGATTTGATTATTATTTTGGGATCAGCGGATCTCTGGATATGCCGCCCTACATTTATATTGAAAACGACAGATTCACAGAACTTCCGGACAGAGTGACAAAAAATACCGGGAAAAAGTTCTGGCGTGAAGGACCCACTGCACCGGGATTCCATCATGAAAATGTATTGGATGAGCTGACTGAGAAAGTATGTGATAAAATTTCGGAATATAAAGATGATCCGTTTTTCATTTATTTCCCTATGCCGGCTCCGCATACGCCCATACTTCCCGCAAAACAGTTCCAGGGAAAGTCAGGCACCAACGAATACGGAGACTTTGTCCTTCACTGTGACGATGTGGTCGGAAGAGTTATGAAACGTCTGAAAGAAGAAGGTCTGTATGAAAATACGATCGTTATTTATACTTCTGACAATGGCTGTTCTCCTATGGCAAATTATCCGGAACTTCTGGCCAGGGGCCATAATCCAAGTTATATCTTCCGCGGTACAAAGGCGGATATCTACGAAGGCGGACACAGGATTCCATTACTGGTACAGTGGCCCGACGGAATTCGTGGCGGGCGCGTCTGCAGCCAGCTGGTATGCCTTTCAGATTTCATGGCAACTGCGGCAGAATTGCTGGGCGTCTCCCTCCCGGATAATATGGGGGAAGACAGCGTAAGCAACCTTTCCATATGGCAGGGAAGTGAAAAGGAAGTCCGCGAAGATGTCGTTCATCAGAGTATCGACGGCTCCTTATCCATACGCCGCGGGAATTTTAAACTTGAGCTTTGTCCAGGTTCCGGTGGCTGGTCCGATCCGGTTCCGGGAAAAGAAGATACGTCTCTTCCAAGATTTCAGCTTTACAATCTGAAGGACGATATTGGTGAAACCCAAAATGTCATAGAGCAGTATCCGGAGCTCGCAAAAGAATTAAGAGATACCTTAAAGCGTTATATCCAGAACGGCAGAAGTACTCCGGGAGCACCTCAGTCTAATAACGGACAGCGGATTTGGGAGACGATCGGCTGGCTGGATGAGCCAGATGATGAACCGCTGAAATTATTTATCTGACATATATAATTATGAAATCATAAAGGGGAATGCAATACAACTGCATTCCTCTTTTACTGTTCCGGCAACAGGCCTGTTTCCATATTCTCGGAATTATGGTAAAATGGATAAAATGAGTTTTATTCACTTTCAGGAGTGCTTTTATGAGATATACAGTATTAAGCGAGGTTCCGAATAAGGAACTGATGGAATGTATTAACATGGCATTTTCAGATTATGCCATACCCATTCATTTTACAGAAGATACTTTACAAAAATTTCTCGAAGCGAGCGATATAAATAAGTCTTTGTCTTTTTGTGCTTATTCAGAAAATAGTATGGTCGGATTTATTCTTAATTCATCAAACATTTATAATGATGAGCAGGTTGTTTTCGATGCAGGAACCGGCGTTATTCCAGAATTCAGAGGTAAGGGTGTATTTTCAGATCTATTTTGCTTTGCAGAACAGAAGCTGCGTAAGTGCGGCATAAAGAAATATTATCTGGAGGTATTGCAGCAAAATACAAGGGCAAAAGCCCTATACGAGCGGAAGGGATTTTCTGTTGCCCGTGAGTTTTCTGTTATGCAGCTTACGGGAAAAACCGAAGCAGGTAAGAGTCCGGATATTCAGGTCATAAAGCTTACAGCATTTGATTTTTCTGCTGTCAGCAGCCTGACGCTGGTTAAGCCGTCTTATGAGCATTCATACAATATCATAAGAAAGAATGCCGGCATATACGACGTGGTTTATTTAAAAAACAGGGGCCGAATAACTGCATTCTGCGTATACTGTGCTGACGGCGGCAGGGTGGTTGAATTAGGATATTCCAGCCTTTTGGATCTAAAAAAAGTGCTGATCTATATTGCGTCCGCCTGTGAAAAAGTTACTGCAAAAAATATAGATACATCGTATACCGCTGTAATGGAAATGCTTATTTCTATCGGCTTTAAGCAAATTGCAGAGCAATATGAAATGGTAAAAGAGATAGGGAAATAACAGAGTTTAGACTTGACAAATTTTGCGGATACATATAAAATAGCGTATAGTGAAAAAACGCAGAAGAGGAATAGTAGGAAATTTTTCCGCTCTCAGAGAGCTGCCGGCAGGTGCGAGACAGCAGCGGAAGGTTCTGAACTCGCCTTGGAGTTCTTCCGGTGAAATAAGAAGTAGTCGGAAGCGGGATTTCCCGTTACAGAATAACAATAAGAGCACTCTTTACAGAGTGAATCAGAGTGGTACCGCGGAAGTAAAGCCCTTTCGTCTCTGGAGAATCAGAGCGAAAGGGCTTTTATAAATATATCTTAGGAGGAATATCATATGGCAGCACCATATAATCACAGAGCCGTCGAAAAAAAATGGCGCGAGCACTGGGAAAAGCATCCGGTGAACGTGGATGACGGTAAGAAACCAAAATATTATTGTCTTGATATGTTTCCGTATCCGTCAGGAAATGGACTGCATGTAGGACACTGGAGAGGATACGTTATTTCCGACGTATGGAGCCGTTATAAACTCTTAAACGGTCACTATATCATTCATCCGATGGGATGGGATGCATTCGGACTTCCTGCAGAGAACTATGCAATCAAAATGGGCGTTCATCCTGCAAAGTCAACAGCAGAAAATGTTAAGAACATCAAGCGTCAGATCAATGATATCGCAGCGCTGTATGACTGGGACAGAGAAGTAAATACAACAGATCCTGATTTTTATAAATGGACACAGTGGATCTTTGTGAAGATGTTCAAAGCAGGACTTGCCTATGAAAAGGAATTTCCGATCAACTGGTGTCCGTCCTGTAAAACCGGTCTTGCAAATGAGGAAGTTGTAAACGGAAAATGTGAGCGCTGCGGTGCGGAGGTTACGAAGAAAAATCTGCGTCAGTGGATGCTCAAAATCACCAAATATGCAGACCGTCTGCTGAATGACCTTGACAAGCTTGACTGGCCGGAAAAAGTTAAAAAAATGCAGTCTGACTGGATCGGAAAATCTTACGGTGCGGAAGTAGACTTCCCGGTAGACGGAAGAGATGAGAAAATCACTGTCTATACCACACGTCCTGACACTCTGCATGGTGCAACATTCATGGTACTTGCTCCGGAGCATGCACTTGCAAAGAGCCTGGCAACAGACGAGACAAGAGAGGCTGTTGAGAAATACATTTATGACTCTTCTATGAAATCCAATGTAGATCGTCTGCAGGATAAGGAGAAGACCGGCGTATTTACAGGTTCCTATGCAATCAATCCGTTAAACGGCAAAAAGGTTCCGATCTGGCTGTCAGATTACGTACTTGCGGATTATGGTACAGGAGCAATCATGTGTGTACCGGCTCATGATGACCGCGACTTTGAGTTTGCTACCAAGTTCAATATTCCGATTATACAGGTTATTGCCAAAGACGGAAAAGAAATTGAAAACATGACAGAGGCATATACCGATGCTTCCGGAACTATGATCAACTCCGGAGACTGGAACGGTATGGAGTCAGCAGTTCTGAAGAAAGAGGCACCGATGATGATCGAAAAGATGGGCATCGGTAAAAAGACTGTTAACTACAAACTGCGTGACTGGGTATTCTCCCGTCAGCGTTACTGGGGCGAGCCGATCCCGATTGTACACTGCCCGAAGTGCGGAAATGTGCCGGTTCCGGAAGACCAGCTTCCGCTGACTCTGCCGGATGTAGAATCCTACGAGCCGACCGGTACAGGAGAGTCACCTCTTGCAGCGATCGAGGACTGGGTAAATACCACCTGTCCGTGCTGCGGCGGTCCTGCAAAACGTGAGACAAATACTATGCCGCAGTGGGCCGGTTCCTCCTGGTATTTCCTGCGCTATGTGGACAACAAAAATCAGAATGAGCTTGTTTCCAAAGAGAAGGCTGACAAGTATCTCCCCGTAGATATGTACATCGGCGGTGTAGAGCACGCGGTACTGCATCTTCTGTACTCCCGTTTCTACACAAAATTCCTGTACGATATCGGAGCAATTGACTTTGATGAGCCGTTCCACAAGCTGTTCAATCAGGGAATGATTACCGGAAAGAACGGTATCAAGATGAGTAAATCCAAAGGAAATGTAGTTTCACCGGACGATCTTGTACGCGACTACGGATGCGACTCTTTAAGACTGTATGAGCTCTTTGTGGGTCCGCCGGAACTGGATGCAGAGTGGGATGACAGAGGAATTGACGGCGTTTACCGCTTCCTTAACCGCTTCTGGAAGCTTGTTATGGACAGCAAAGATGCTGATGTGAAGGCAACAAAAGAGATGGTGAAGCTGCGCCACAAAATGGTGTATGACATCACAACACGTCTGGAATCATTCAGCCTGAATACTGTAATTTCCGGATTTATGGAGTACAATAACAAATTTATCGATCTTGCGAAAAAAGAGGGCGGTATTGATAAGGAAACTCTGGAGAATGCCGTTGTGCTCTTAGCTCCGTTTGCTCCGCATATTGCAGAAGAACTCTGGGAGCAGCTCGGACACGATACTTCCGTATTCGAGGCAGGATGGCCGAAATATGATGAGGAGTCCATGAAGGATGACGAGGTAGAGGTTGCCGTACAGATCAACGGTAAGACCCGTGCCGTAGTCTCCATTCCTGCAGATGCTTCCAAGGAAGAAGCTCTGGCTGCCGGAAAAGCAGCTGTGGCTGATAAGCTGACAGGTACTCTTGTAAAAGAGATCTATGTTCCGGGCAGAATCATCAATCTGGTTCAGAAATAAATCATATCGTTTATATTAAGAAACGGCCCGGGAAGTGAAAGCTTCCCGGGCCGTTTCCAATGAAATATTTTCTTATTCTGCAAGTTCTTCCCACTGCTCATACAGTGTTTCAAGCTCTTCGACAATCTGTGCCTTTTCCTTGGAAAGTTCAATACAGCGTGCGGCATTTGTTGCAACTTCAGGCTGTGCCATCTCCTCATCGATCGCCGCATCGCGCTCCTCCAGCTCAGTAATACGATTTTCCAGACGCTTTAAATCATTTTCGCGCTTCCTTAAGCGTGCCTGCTCTTCCTTTTTCTGCTGCCACGAAATTTTATTCTCAGAAACTGTTTCCTTTTCCGGTATCTCTTCCTGATCAGGAGCGTAGACTCTCGTAAGCTCCTCCTTTTTCTCCAGATAGTAATCATAATTTCCGATATAGTTTACCAGTCTGTGATTGGTCAGTTCCAGGATCCTGGTGGCTGTCCGGTTAATAAAATAACG
>CALWBA010000057.1 GCA_944375815.1 uncultured Lachnospiraceae bacterium
TGTAGATGATAAACTTCACGCCCGACCTGTCGCGCAGTGCTTTCCATACCTCCTCACTGCATAAAACACATCCTGCATAATCGTAAATCTTGTCCTCCCAGATCTCAAACATCTCAGCCGTCGGTACGTAAACTGCAATCTTCTCTCTGCCAAAGCGCTTGGAAACCTCTTCCAGCATCTCACGATTGGAACCTTTCGCAAAATTCAGAACTGCGCAGGCACATCCTGCGTAAAGTATCTTCTTGACATCCTCTATCCTGCGGACATTTCCTGCACAGATCACCGGTACTTCTGCCAGATCCGCAATCTTCTTCAGAGTCCCGATCGCAGCATCATGCTCAGCATCTCCTACCGAGAGATCAAATATCAGCAGCTTATCTGCTCCATTATTGCCAAAGTCCGCGCCCAGCAGCTCCGGCGGAAGCTGCGTCATCGCTTCGTGATCCTCAAATCCCTTTACAGCCTCCCCGTTTTTCAGAAATATGCACGGTGTAACCGTCTTATATGATTTCATGATACATTCCCTCTTTTCTCTTACAGTGAACCTTTCGTGGAGAGCACATCCGTAATTCTCTCATCAATGCAGACAGCCATGTCCAAAGCTTTCGCAAATGCCTTAAAGCTGCTCTCCGCAATATGATGGTTATTTCCGCCCTCACTGAGCTGCTTAAAGTGCAGATTCATGCCTGCCGCATAGCTGACCGCATAGAAAAACTCCCGAAACATCTCAGTATCAAATTCTCCAATACGCTCTGCAGTATAGCGCACATCAAATCCTAAATATGGTCTGCCTGACAGATCAAGCGCGCATGCCATCAGTGTCTCATCCATCGGCAGAATTACATGCCCATAGCGGCGGATGCCAACCTTGTCACCAAGTGCCTGTCTGATTGCTTCCCCCAGCACAATGCCCGTATCCTCTATCGTGTGATGGCAGTCCACATGCAGGTCTCCCTTGACTTTCAGATCAAGGTCAAAAAAACCGTGTCGGGCGAATCCTTCCATCATGTGATCAAAAAATCCAATACCCGTGTTAATATGGCTGATTCCGCTGCCATCCAGGTTTAGGTGCAGCACAATATCCGTTTCCTTTGTCACTCTTTTGATTCTCGCTGTGCGCTCCGTCATGATTTACCGCCTTTCTCAAACCGTACTGCAATTGAGTTTGCATGAGCCGTAAGCTGCTCAGATTTTGCAAACTGTTCGATATCCTCATGAATCTTCTCAAGTGCAGGTCTGGAATAATAAATAATACTTGACTTTTTCACAAAATCGTCAACAGAGAGAGGCGAAAAGAACTTCGCCGTTCCGTTTGTCGGCAAAATATGGTTCGGTCCCGCAAAATAATCTCCCAGAGGTTCGCAGCTATACTCTCCAATAAAAATCGCACCCGCGTTTCGAATCTTGGTCATAACCTCAAACGCATCCTTTGTCACGATCTCCAGATGTTCTGAGGCAATGGCATTTGCCGCTTCAACCGCCTCGTCCATATCTTCCGCTACGAGCAGATAGCCGAAGTTATCGAGAGATTTCTGAATAATATCTTTTCTGGAAAGCTCTGCGACAAACGCGTCAACCTGTTCGGATACCTCCTCGGCAAGCTTTCTGCTTGTAGTAATCAGAATAGCGGAAGCGAGCTCGTCATGCTCTGCCTGTGAGAGCAGGTCCGCCGCAACGTACCTGGGATTAGCTGTCTCATCCGCAAGCACAAGTATCTCACTTGGACCGGCAATGGAATCAATGCTCACATGACCGTAAACAGCTTTCTTTGCAAGCGCAACATAGATATTTCCAGGTCCTACAATCTTATCCACTTTCGGAATACTCTCTGTGCCGAAGGCCATTGCTGCAATTGCCTGAGCGCCTCCAATTTTAAATATGCGGTCTGCTCCCGCTTCCTTTGCAGCGGCGAGTACGGACGGGTTTACCTTCCCCTCAGCGCTGCACGGCGTTGCCATGATGATCTCCTGAACCCCAGCTACCTTTGCCGGCATAATATTCATCAGCACGGAAGACGGATATACTGCTTTTCCTCCCGGAACATAAACACCAACTCTCTGAAGAGGCGTAATCTTCTGCCCGAGAATTGTACCATTCTCCCTGCTCTCAAACCAGCTGTTCTGTTTCTGCAGAGCATGGTAATCCCGAATATTCACCAGCGCTTTCTTAATCACATCCAGAAGCTTCGGATCGATCTGCTCATATGCTTCGCGCACCTCCTCTTCCGTAACCTCCACGGTATCGGCTGTAAGCTCCGCGCGATCGAACTTCTTTGTGTAGGAAAACAGTGCTTCGTCTCCATGCTCCTTTACATTTGCAATGATCTCATTGACTGTGCTCTCATAGCCCTGATACTGGTTCGGACTCCTTTTGAGCATATTTTCCAGAATATTCTGCGTCGTCTCTCTCGTCAGCTCCACAATTCTCATTCGTTTATCCTCCGTTTCACCCCAACTGGGTCTTCAGCACCCGGATCAGCTCCGATATTCTCTCATTTTCCATCTTCATGCTGACCTGATTTACCACCATTCTTGCAGACAGCGGGCAGACTTCCTCAAGCACCTTCAGCCCGTTTTCCTTAAGCGTAGATCCTGTCTCCACAATATCAACGATCACCTCAGACAGTCCTACAATCGGGGCAAGCTCAATGGAACCGTTCAGCTTGATGATCTCGACTGTCCTGTGCTTCTTGTTATAGAAATAATCCTTAGCTATATTCGGATACTTTGTTGCCACACGGATGAGCTGATTGTGCTGTAAAAGCTCCAGCGCTGACTCAGGACCGCAGACGCACATCCTGCACTTTCCATACCCCAGATCAAGTACCTCGTAGAGTTTTCTTCCCTCTTCCAGGATCGTATCCTTACCCACGATTCCAATATCCGCTGCACCGTACTCCACATACGTCGGCACATCGGGACCCTTTGCGAGGAAGAATCGCATTTTCAGCTCCTCATTTACAAAAATCAGCTTTCTGGAATTCTTATCCTTCATCTCCTCACACGTGATTCCGACCTTCTCGAACAACTCCAGTGTTTTTTCAGCAAGCCGTCCTTTTCCCAAAGCAAATGTCAAGTATCTCATTTCGTCCTGCCTCCTTTTAACTGTCCTGTCTCAGCAGCGCGCCAAGATCAATTGTCTGTACTTCACCGGTGCTCAGGTTGATGGCTGATACCTGATTCTCAGAATTCAGGTATACAATTCCCCCAAAGCCCATTCTCCTGCCGTACGCTTTGTAATCCTCAAGAAATTTTCCTTTCTGAATACACTGGCAGACCACATCCATGCCGCTTCTCCTGTGTTCATCTGCAAGAGCAATCGCTGCAGCACGCATGGACTGCGGGTAAAGAATCATGGTTCTCCCCTGCGGCACCGGAATCGAAATCTTCTGTCTGTCAAGAGCCAGCAGAAGCTGATCCATCTGGATACCGCACCCCACGGCCGGGAACTTCTTTCCGAAATATTCACACAGATTGTCATATCGCCCGCCCTTTGCAAGCGGCTCACCGCTGCCGTATGTATAAGCCTGGAAAATGATACCTGTATAATACTGATACTGCGTCAGCATTCCCAGATCAAACGAAATATACTTCTCATACCCGTAAATCTTTAAAAGTGCATGGATCTCCTTCAGCCGTTCAATCGATGCAGCTGCCTTGCGGTTATGCGTATACAGAAGTGCTCTGTCAAGCACATCCGCATTTCCAAAAAGCTGCGGAAGCTGCAGGAAAGCACGTTCAAGTCCTTTGCCAAGCTTCTGCTGCTCGATCAGTTCTTCCACACCAAAATGGTTCTTGTCTGAAATCCGTCTGCGAAGCTCCTCCACAACATCATCCGGCATTCCTGCGTCCTGTACAAGCGCCTGGAAATAGTCTACGCTTCCGACGCTGATCTGAAAGTCCTTCAGTCCGCTCTGCAGCATTGCACATGCCGTCATCGCCAGTACTTCCGCGTCTGCGTCAACGCTGTTGTCTCCGAGGAACTCCACGCCCATCTGCAGAGATTCTCTCAGTCTTCCGCGGTAGCTCGAATAGTTTATATATGTGTTGCCCTGATAGCAGAACCGAAGCGGCATCTGCTCCTCCATAAAATACATTGTCGCTGCTCTTGCTACAGACGGCGTAAAGTCCGGGCGCAGCACCAGCGTATTTCCCTCCCGGTCAAATAATTTATACAGTTCTTTGGAGGGAACAGTTCCCAGCTCTTTGCTGAACACTTCAAAAAACTCCAGAGCGGGCATTTCCATCCTGCGGTATCCAAACCGGTCAAAAACCTCCTGAACCCTGCTCTGCAGCCAGAGTTTCTTTTCGCATTCCTCACTGTAGGTATCCCTTACTCCCTCCGGCGTGTGAATCAATCTTTTCATATCATATCTCCTCGCGTATTCTGCACTGTCACTTTATTTCGCTACCATGTTAATTCATGGAATTATCAAATTATAAACCACTGACGTGCCTTCTGTCAATCCCTGGCAGACAAATCCATCTGCAGTCCCTCCAGATACGGTACCAGCACGCCGCTTTTTCTGGTCAGAAAATATGCCGGATCAAGCTCTGAGAGCAGAAAACTCTTACGACCTCCGTTTCTTCCCCGTTTCCAGAACTTCATCATCTCGCAGAAGCGCAGATAGTAGAATTCGTCTCTGTGGCTAAAATAGAGCAATAAAAATGCCACACCCTCCTGCCGTTCGAAATCCTCCATGAACCTCACCTGATGTTCATGGATATTCGCCAGCGGGAATGTATCGGTGCGGCATTCCTTCGCATCAAAACACACCGGCACGCCCTGCACGGCGCCTATATAGTCCACTGTACTTTTCTTCTCAAAGTAGGCAAGCGTGATGTGCCGGTGCTCCTTATCGATTCGAATGGGTGTAATGGGGGTCGGCACTTTCTGGAGCAGCGCCAGCCCTTTGTCCCTGTATTGTTCATTTGTCCTGTTTACCAGCTCCTCCAGAGTTGAACCTCTAAGTCCTCTTGAACTCCATGTTCCCATCTTTACATACTCCTATTTCAGAAATCCGATCTTATTAAGCGGGAAGTAACGAATGACTGCCTTGCCCAAAATCGCATCTTTTTCTACAAATGTGTTAATCCAGTAACGGGAGTCCTTAGAATGATTACGGTTATCTCCTAACATAAAGTAACAGTCATCCGGCACCGTATACGGCCCAAAATCTCCTTCCATCGGCTCGGGAATAAAATCATCTCTCAGCGGCTCGCTGCTGCCGTCTATGTAGACTTTACCGTCCCGGATCTCCACTGTTTCCCCGGGAAGTCCGATCACTCTCTTAATAAAAAGCTGTGACGGATCATCCGGCCACTCAAAAATCACAATATCATACCGCTTTGGATCATCAAACAGATATGCAAGCCGATTCCCGAAGATCTGATCGCCGGTCATGATTGTATTTTCCATGGACGGTGAAGGGATTCGTGCATTGATGATCACAAAATGATTGAGTACAAACACAACCACCAGAACAATGATGATCAGTTTGACATACTCCCACAGTTCCTTCATGACTTTCATAAACTATCATACTCCTTCTTCTCTCGTCTCTCCCTCATTTGGAAGCACAAAACCTTCTCCGGCTGCAATCCTGCGAAACAGAGGCGGCAGCGGCGCATAGAAACTCCTGCGCGAAAGACTGCAAAGCTCCCCTTCCATTTCCGGAAATTCAAGCTTCCAGGCATGCAGAAGCTGATGCCTGAGTCCGTATTTTTCCCGGAAATATACATTCATCTGCGGATCACTGTACTTTTCGTCTCCTGCAAGAGGATGGCCTATACTCGCCAGATGGCTGCGGATCTGATGAGACTTTCCGGTAATCAGAAGAATCTTTAAGAGCGTATCTCTTCCGTTATAGGCAAGCGGCTCATACTGCGTCTCGATGCGTACCGCTCCCTCATGCTCTTCATTATAAATCTGCACCCTGTTGCGCTTTTCATCCTTCCTGAGCCATCCGCTGATGGAAGCGCTCTCTTTTAACTCTCCCTTTACGATACACAGATAATATTTATGCACGCTGCGTTCCCGAAAGCACTGCGCAAGCTGCTGCAGCGCAGTCACGTTCTTTCCTGCCGCAACAAGCCCGCTTGTGTTGCGATCGAGTCTGTTGCAGATCCCGGGTCTGAATGATCTTAAGTCTTCTCCTGCAAGGCTTCCGTTTTCTATCAGATGCGCAGTTATATATTCCACCAGCGAAACATCCTCCTGCTTTGCCTTCTGTGAGAGCATACCGGCGCTCTTATTTACCAGCAGCACTTCGCTGTCTTCATAAACAATATCAAGTTTCTCCGCATCTGCAGGAATTTCCTCATGATTTGCACATTTGGAAAACTTCTCAATCGTTTCCTCTGAAAGAAAGAAACGGACAATATCGCCTGATACGAGCTTTTCGCTTCCGGAAGCCTTCTTCCCGTTCAGGGTAATGTTCTTTTTGCGCATCATTTTATACAAAAAGCTTTTGCCCGCAAGGCTTAAATACTTCTGGAGAAATTTATCGAACCTCTGCCCTTCCTCCCTGCGGGTGATATTAACTTCTCTCATCAGGCTCCTCCTACAGTGAAATCGCAAGGATCGTATGCTTAATCAGCTCGTCTCTTGACAGATCGGGATACGACTCATCCGGCGTAAAGCGGATGTTCTCATTCAGCTCTTCCTTATGACTGTTCATATAATCCAGCCGCTCCAGAAACGGCTTCAATTCCGTAAAAATACGCACTTTCTCCTTATAGCCGTTTGACCGCAGAATTTTCTGCACATGTTCCTCCATATATGCACTGTCCTTCTGCTTCAGCTGATCGGCGTATCCGACCACAGTGTTTCCGCAGACTGCAAAGGCATCGACAAACAGATTCTTTTCATACGTTGTCAGGCACATCTCATAGCTCATGACCAGATCTCCCGTATGCGGTACAATCTTATCATATATCTCGCGCTTCATCGGCTTCTGCATCCACATCATAATCATACCTACCAGGCTCTTGCACGCGGGAAGGCATCCCAGGAGTGCCACAACCGTCAATAGATTATTCCTCGTCTTCGTCTGTATCAGCCCCGTGAAAAATATCATCAGGGGAATCGCAAAAAGTACCAGCGTAATCGCCAGTCTCCGTTTCTTCTGGGAAGAAATATAGCCGTAATCACCCTTGCGGATCTTGTTCTTCTTTTGCTTCATATCTTGTGAAATCTTCCTTTCTTCGCAGATATTCCAATTCTAGCAGAGTTCCCCCCAAAATTCAAGAATTCCGCCCCTTCTTTTTGTGTACATTGCGGATCGTACGCTTCTTCTTGGGCATTCTCCTGTCAGTAATTTTTGACCGATCAGAAACAGTAAGTTTCTTTGCATCCGCACTCTGCCTTGCAGGATGCAGCAGACATTTCGGTCCATAGCCGATCAGATCCTGTCTTCCCGCTTTTATAAGCGCTTCCTTGACAAGTGTATAGTTCTCCGGACTGCGATACTGCAGAAGCGCTCTCTGCATCGCTTTCTCATGCGGGTTCTTTGGTACATAGACAGGCTTCATATCCCTCGGATCCAGTCCGGTATAGTACATACAGGTAGAAAGCGTAGAAGGAGTCGGATAGAAATCCTGTACCTGTTCCGGAGTGTATTTCAGATCGCGCAGATACTCAGCCATCTCCACTGCTTCTTTCAGAGAGCATCCTGGATGAGAAGACATCAGATACGGAACAGCATACTGTTCCTTCCCATATCTTCGGTTGCACTCATCGAATTTTTTCAGAAACGCTTCATAAATTCTGTGTTTCGGCTTACCCATCCGCCGCAGCACTTCATCTGCCACATGCTCCGGTGCTACACGCAGCTGACCGCTGATGTGATACTGCACAAGCTCCTTCAGAAATACATCCTTCTTATCCGCAAGCACATAGTCAAAGCGAATGCCTGAGCGGATAAAAACCTTCTTTACCTTCGGCAGTGCCCGCAGTTTGCGAAGCAGAGCTACATAGTCACTGTGGTCTGCATCAAGATTCCTGCACGGTTCCGGGAAGAGGCACTGGCGATTCGTGCATACCCCCTTTGTGAGCTGCTTATTGCAGGATGGATGCCGGAAATCCGCAGTCGGCCCTCCTACATCATGAATATATCCCTTGAAGTCTTTCTCCTGTGTCATGGCTTTTGCCTCTTTCAGGATCGATTCATGACTTCTCGTCTGAACAATCCGGCCCTGATGAAATGTCAGAGCACAGAAATTACAGCCTCCGAAGCAGCCGCGGTTGCTTGTCAGACTGAATTTGATTTCACTGATTGCCGGAACGCCCCCCGCCGCATCGTACGACGGGTGCCATGTTCTCATGTACGGCAGATCATAAACATCATCCATCTCCTGCTGCGACAGCGGTTTTGCAGGAGGATTCTGCACGATATATCCCTGATTTCCGTATGGCTCAACCATCACATTCGCCGTAAACGGATCCGTATTCTGATACTGTTTCCAGAAACTCTCTGCATAGGCACGCTTATCAGAGCGCACAGTCTCATAGTCCGGCAGCACAATCGGATCCGGAATATTCTCAAGCGATCCCGTACGGCAGACCGTCCCGGGTATATAAGTCAGGTCTCTGACTGAAAGTCCGCTCTCCAATGCTTCTGCAATCTCAATAATGGAACGCTCGCCCATACCGTAGGATATCAGATCTGCCCCTGAATCCAGCAGCACGGACCGCTTCACCTGATCCGACCAGTAATCATAGTGCGCCAGACGGCGCAGACTCGCCTCGATACCTCCCAAAATCACCGGCGTATGTTTATACGTCCGACGGATCAGATTGCCGTAAACAATCACTGCGCGGTCAGGGCGAAGTCCCATCTTACCGCCGGGAGAATAGGCATCCGTACTGCGCCGCTTCTTTGACACCGTATAGTGATTGACCATAGAGTCCATATTTCCTGCAGATACAAGAAAACCAAGCCGCGGCTCTCCGAATTCCCGTATGCTTGCATCATCTCTCCAGTCAGGCTGCGCAATGATGCCCACCGTATAGCCGCGCGACTGCAGAAGCCGTGTGATTATCGCAGTTCCAAATGAAGGATGATCCACATAGGCATCCCCCGATATGTATACAAAGTCCAGCTGCCGGATTCCCTGTTCTTCCATTTCCCGGCGCGTCATTGGTAAAAATCCCATCTATAATACCTCATACCTTCCTGTCATCAGATCCGTGTACGATTGGATGTAATAATCCGCAAGCGCTCTCTTTTCTGCTTTCTGTCTGCTGCTGAACGCATCCTCCACCGCACAGACCGCCATATCTGCACGTTTTCCCGCAAGTATACCCATCGGCACATCCTCAAAGACAAGGCACTCCTTTGGCTGTACACCGAGCTGTCCGGCCGCGTGCAGATATACGTCCGGCGCCGGTTTGCCGTGTTCCACTGCCGCACAAGTCTGCACAGTATCAAAAAGTTCTTCTATGCCATGCGAGTTCAGTACAGATTCTACAAGTTCAATGCTGTTGCTCGACGCAATTCCCACACGGATTCCTCTGCGTTTTAATTCCTCCAGAAACTCCCTGACCCCCTCTTTTAACGGAACTGTCAGATATTTCTCCCGGCTCATAGCCAGCCATGTCTGCTCAATCTCAGGTACCGTAAGCGGCAGCTTGAATCTTTCCGCAAAGTATTCCGCTGTTTCCCGAAAGCTCATACCCTCAATGGATTTCTTCAGTTCCTTCGGCACCTCATAGCCGTACTTTCCGAGGAACTCCACATCTATCTGCTCCCAGATTTCCATGGAAGGAATCAAAGTCCCGTCCATATCAAAAATCACGGCATGTATACCGGAAAGCATTTCATCCAGCGAATGGTGCTTCTCTCTTTTCACACAGCGTTTCAGATCATCAATTTCCTGCTGCGACAGTTTCCTTGATTCACCGCAGGCAAGATCCCCGGGCAGGCGCAGACTTCCCATTGCAAGGCGCTTCAGGTAAATGACTTCTTTTCCGACTGCCTCAAACATTCTCTTCACCTGATGGAATCTTCCCTCGCGAATCACAAGTGTAATTTCGCTCTCCTCTTTGGAAGACAGAATCCTGAGTTCTGCCGGAAGCGTCGGCTTCTCATCTCCTATGTCTACACCCTCTGCAAATATTTCTGCATCCTCCTCTGTGACTCTCCCGCGGACTTTCGCATAATATTCTTTATCCACATGCTTTGACGGAGAAAGCAGCTCATGCGCCAGTGCACCATCGTTTGTGATCAGCAAAAGCCCCTCCGTATCTTTATCGAGCCTTCCGACGGGGAACAGATCCTGCCTCCTTTTATCAGGCAGCAGATCAAGCACCGTTTTCTCCCGCGCATCACGCGTGGCCGATACTACACCAGCAGGCTTGTGAAGCATGTAATAGACCATCTCCTCATACGTCACCGCACTTCCATCAAGCTCTACACACTCCGCTTGGGCATCTACTTTTGTCTCGGGCGTCTTAACCGTTACTCCGTCTACGCAGACTCTCCCCTTTCTGATCATTGCCTTAACTTCACTGCGTGTTCCCGCTCCCATTTCCGCAAGATATTTATCCAGGCGGATCTTCGCCATAATCGTATACTCCTTCCCGTCACTGCCAGCGCCAGCCGGCGTAATACTTATTCTTCAGAATCCCCCCCGACAGCTTACCCCATCCAAGCGGACACCCGTCTACGCATACAAGATGGTATCCCTTAGCGCTCGTTGAAACAAGATCTGCCACATCCAGCGTCTCACCTTTCAGATACTTCACCGTACGGCTGTCCGCTGCGCTCAGATCAATGCATCTTGGATATTCTTCCATTCTCAGATTCATTGCAAGCGCCTGCGAGGGTTCGAAGCGCTTCTTCGCGATACTTCCGAGAAGCAGCCCTGTGCGCAGATATCTCACTCCCGGCTGAACCTGCAGTCCCTCAGGCAGATAATAAAGCTGTTCGCCCTGTACATAAAAGCGCCGACGCTCAAAATCCCGTCGTATTTCGGACAAGAACACTTCTGCCGCTTCCGGAACTGCACACTTTCCGGCACGGGACGGCACTTTTTTGCCGCAGCATTCATACCTTTCACCGGAGGACTCTTTTTTTCGCAGCAGTGCCAGAAAATGACCTTCTCCATCCATCAGGTGCGGAAAAATACGAACACATTTTCTTAGCTCCGGCAAATCCGCATCTGCAAACCCCTCATGAAAGCCGTCATAGGGCGCTATATCACACAGTTCCATATCTTCACGCTCATTCAGAAGGAAACGGATAGTACCTTCATCCTCCTCTCTGTCAAACGTGCAGGTGGAATACAGAAGATATCCTCCCGGCTTTACCATGGAAGCTCCTGAAAGGATCAGCGATCTCTGTATCGGTACGTATGATTCCGGCGGACGTTCTTCCCAAAACTGCATCATCTGCGGTTCCCGTCTGAACATGCCCTCTCCGGAACACGGAGCGTCAATGAGTACGCGGTCGAAAGTCTCCGGAAAAATCCCCGCAAGTTTTGCAGGTTCTTCACTCGTCACATAAATGTTTCCGATTCCCTGCAGTTCCAGGTTCTTTAAAAGCGCTCTCGCACGTGAGGTGCTGATATCATTTGCCACCAGCACACCCTCACCGGCAAGCCGTGCACCGAGTTCCGTGGCCTTGCCTCCAGGTGCAGCGCAAAGATCAAGTACAAGTTCTCCCGGTTTGGCTCCAAGCCGGTCAGCCGGAGTCATAGCGCTTGGTTCCTGCAGATAGTACAGTCCTGCGTAATAATACGGATGTTTTGACGGTGAAGCCGTATCGATATCATAAGAAAACCCGTTGTCTATCCACGGCACGGGTTCCAATGAAAACGGTATTCTGTTTTTCAGTTCCTCCGGATCCGCCTTCAGCCGGTTGATCCGTAATCCGCTGTGTACTTTGTTCTGAAAGCTTTTCTCCCAGGCGGGATATTCCCCGCCCAGCAGCTCTTTCATCTTTTTTCTGAATGTATCCGGCATTTGCATACCACTAAAATCCTCCCTGAATATCGCAGGTCACTGCCTGAGCGCGATATCCTTCTGATATAATATCAAGCTGTTCATGAAACTGCTGCAGCTGACGCAAATCGTTTGTCGCATAAATCCGATAGAACTCATCCTGAATCTTCAAAACCTCCCGCTTACTTGAAAGCCGGTAAAGATTTTCAATATTATTGAGAATATCCGATACCAGATTCGTCTGAAGCTGTGAAGAATTCTGCGCATCCATAATTTCACTGCGCACGGATGACATCTCGTTGTCAAGCGCAATGATAGCCTCTGCAGCTTTGGACAGACGCGCTCTGACATGCTTCGGTATATTTGTCTTATACTTATACTGCAGAGAGTGTTCAATCGTAGCCCAGAAATTCATTGCCATTGTTCGGATCTGGATCTCTGCCTGCAGCTTCTTCGGACCGTCCAGAGTCTCCACGCTGTAATAAATAATCAGATGATAGCTGCGATAACCGCTCTCCTTCATATTTCGAATATAATCTTTTACGCTCTTAATTTCCATGTCCGAGCGCTTTGAGATGATCTCCGCTACCTTCTCTATGTCTTCCACAAACTGGCAGATGATACGGATACCCGCAATATCCTCGACTTCCTCCTCCATGCGCTCCATGGGGATTCCCTTGCGCTGCATCTTTTCCAGAATACTTGAGATGCTCTTTACTCTGCCGGTTACCTGCTCTATAGGGGAATACAAATCCCGATCCCGGTGTTCTTTGATCAGATGATTAAACTTTGCAACCAGTTCACGCACTGCCAGCTCATACGGATTTAAAATATTATGCCATAACTGTATTTCCATTTTCAAATCTCCTATCTACCATCTAATTGCTACTTTATCTGTGCACCGTATGTTAATCCGCAAAACGAAAAGCCCAATATTTTATTTATTATAACACAAAATTCTGCCTTTGCGTTTTAAAATGCAAATTTCCGCACATTTTTCTCCAGATAGCGCAGTATTGGATACGGATTCACGCTGATCTCTGCCGACTCCTTTCCAGATATGTAAATACCGAAATGCAGGTGGGGCGGAAACTTACCGGCAGTTCCTTCCTCTCCGTAACCCGTATCCCCCATGTAACCCAGAACTTCTCCCGCCCAGATACGTTCTCCTACAGTGAAATCCCTTCCGTACGATGAGAGATGGGCATAATAAAAATACCCTCCTGTGTCGCTTCGGATTCCTATTCTATATCCGCCAAGCGTCAGCCAGCCTATCTGTTCCACATACCCGCTGCTCACAGAAAGCACCGGATAATATCCCGGTTTCTGTACAGTTCCAAAAACGTCACAGCCTTCGTGGTTTCGTTTTCCTGCGTAGGAACGTTTCTGCATCCAGCTGTCTTCATAGGAAAAGTCCTCGGACAGACGTACACTTTTCGCAACAGGAAAGTTTTCAGTTCCCTGCCAGACACTGCGGTACGCCTCCAATAACTGATTGTATGCATTCTCTCTGTAGGCGAGAAGCAGTTTCTTTGCCCTGCGGTAACGCCCCCCGCTCTCCACGCGAAAGGGGGTCAGCGAAAAGCGGTGCAGCACCATCGAAACCGCAAGCAGCTCTTCCGGTTCCTCCCCTGTACGCTCTGCTTCCTTTAAAATCTTCTCATATGTCCCGTCAGACAGATTCATCGCCCGAAACGGTTCTCCCTGCACCGTATCCATGGAGAGGCTTCCGACTGTCCCCCG
>CALWBA010000058.1 GCA_944375815.1 uncultured Lachnospiraceae bacterium
ACAAGACCTTCCACGCTTACCATTTCTAATGTATTCCGTTCTGATTCTTTTCTCACCAACATACTTTTCACCTCTATATCATTATATCAAAAAAAGCCAGCTAATGCTGACCTTTTTTGACAGTCTGTCAGGGCAGCCTTTCATGATTCATGAAGGCTGCCCTGAAATATTCTATTATTTTACATGAAACAGTTCTGCCAGTTTCTGCTCCTGCAGCTTTGATCCGATTACGCACAGTCTTCCTGTGTACTCAGCTGCTCCGGTGCGCAGTTCATACTCTTCCGGTACCATATCAAAATAGATCCACTCGCCGTCAGCTCCCGCTACCATTCCTTTGGCACGCAGTACCGTGCCGTAAGCCGGGTCTGAGGATAACGTTTTGAGAGCTTCCTCAATTTCCTCTTTTGTATACTTGTGAGCAGTCTCACGTCCCCAGCTTGTGAATACCTCATCGGCGTGATGGTGATGATGCTCGTGGTCATGGCATCCGCAAGTGCAGTTTTCTCCGTGCTCATGGTGATGCTCGTGATGGTGTTCATGATGGCACTCTCCGTCATGATCGTGATGGTGCTCATGGCAGCACTCTCCGTCGTGCTCGTGATGGTGCTCATGACAGCACTCTCCGTCATGATCGTGATGATGTTCATGGCAGCACTCTCCGTCATGGTCATGATGGTGATGATGCTCGTGGCGCTCATCCTCATCAAACATCAGATCAATCTTCACGCCTTCCATTGTCTCCAGTACTTTCTTTCCGCCCAGCTGCTCTACCGGAGTAGTAATGATAGCCGCATCCTTGTTAATGCCGCGCAGCAGTTCCACTGCCTTCTCGATTTTATCCTGAGATGCCTTGTCCGTTCTGCTCAGAACAATTGTCTTTGCGTACTCGACCTGGTTTTCAAAGAACTCGCCGAAGTTTCTCAGGTACATCTTGCACTTGGAAACATCTACTACTGTCGTGTAACTGTTCAGCTCTACACCAGTCTTTACCTTGATATCCTCCACTGCTTTGATAATATCGGAAAGCTTTCCGACACCGGACGGCTCGATAATGATGCGGTCCGGATGATATTTTTCAATCACCTCATTTAAAGCAGTTCCGAAATCACCTACCAGAGAGCAGCAGATGCATCCGGAATTCATCTCACGGATCTCAATCCCCGCCTCTTTTAAGAAACCGCCGTCAATGCCGATCTCTCCAAATTCATTCTCAATCAGAACTACCTGCTCTCCTTTGAGTGCTTCGCTCAGAAGTTTCTTAATCAGCGTTGTCTTGCCTGCTCCCAGAAATCCTGAAATAATATCAATCTTTGTCATTTTAATATACTTCCTTTCTTAATACGGAATATAAAAACGTCCTCGGACACCTTGCGGACAGGTGTCCCGGACACAGCCACATCTTATTGTTTATCTTCCGCGTATAAGTATATACCAAACACCGTTAAAATGCAAAGATATTTCCTCCATACATTTGCATAACCCGCAGTTTTCTGCTCACAATGCCTCTTCTAATTTCCGCATTCAATGCTGATCTCATTAAATCTTTCCAGAATATCATCAATCTGAATTTTCTTTTTTTCCTCACCTGCCGCGTCAAGTACTGCCTGTCCCTGATGCATCATCAGCAGGCGGTCTCCGTATTCCACTGCATAGCGCAGGTTGTGCGTTACCATGATAGTCGTAAGCTTTTTTTCTCTTACAATCTTATCTGTCAGTTCCATAA
The DNA here is from genome assembly GCA_944375815.1 of uncultured Lachnospiraceae bacterium. Classification (GTDB taxonomy): domain Bacteria; phylum Bacillota; class Clostridia; order Lachnospirales; family Lachnospiraceae; genus Egerieimonas_A. Next base: position 1,724 of record CALWBA010000058.1, read on the forward strand.
TCAGATCAGCGGTCTTGGGGTCAAGTGCTGCCGTATGCTCATCCAGGATCAGAAAGTCGATGGGGGTCATTGTGGACATCAGAAGCGCCATTGCCTGACGCTGCCCGCCGGAGAGAGCACCCACTCTTATGTCCATCTTATCCTCAAGCCCAAGTCCGAGCTGCCGCAGATTTTCCCGGTAGAATTCTATCCGCGATTTTTCCGTTCCCCTCTTCAATCCAAAGAATTTACCCTTGTTGTCTGCCAGAGACATATTTTCCAGGATTGTCATCTGCGGACATGTTCCCATAGCCGGGTTCTGATATACTCTTCCTATATATTTCTGACGTTGATACTCTTTCTGCTTTGCAATGTCTTTTCCGTCGATCAGCACCTGCCCTCCATCCAGCTCAATGCTTCCGCAGATCAGGTTGAGAAGAGACGTTTTTCCGGATCCGTTGCTTCCAACCACTGAGACAAACTGCCCTGTGGGCACTGATAAATTAAAATTTTCAAAAAGACACATTTCATTCACCGTGCCCGGATTATAAAATTTATGAATATTTTTCAGTTCAAGCACTCTTCTTCACCTTCTTCTTTCTGTCCATGCTGATAATCAGAACTGCCAGAAACAGCACTGCCGTAATCAGCTTCATAGATGTGGGATCAAAAAATTTAATCGCTGCAGCAACACACGCCTTATACAGAATCGATCCGAGAATCACAGCTGTGGTAGCCTTCATCACATAAATCTTTCCAAACAGACTGATTCCGATAATTACACTTGCCAATCCCAGCACAATGGATCCCACGCCTGATGAAATATCAAATACCTTCTGTTCCTGGGCAAAGACACATCCGCTCAGCGCTACCAGGCCGTTTGCGATGGCAAGTCCGAGAATCTTTACATTTCCCTTGTCTTTTGCCAGAGAGGTTACAAGGTTTTCGTTATCTCCCACCGCACGCAGCAGATATCCGGATTTAGTCTTTAAATACAGATCCAGCAGAATTTTGCTGACTGCCGCAATGATCAAAATAATTATGATTTTAACATATGCCGGAATCGTTCCTTTGAAGATCCCCTCCAGAAATTCATTTTTAAAGATTGTTTCCTGCGAGAACAGAGGCACGTTGTTTGTTCCTGCAATTTTAAGATTAATCGTATACAGTCCTGTCATCATGATAATTCCCGAGAGCAGATCACGCACTTTGAATTTTACATGAATAAGTCCTGTGCACACGCCTGCCAGCGCTCCGGCAAAAAATGCAATCGGCAATGTGAGATACGCGTTCACGCCTGCCTTAATGAGCGCTGCCGTGACCGCTGCTCCCATAGGAAAGCTCCCGTCCACGGTCAGATCCGGGAAATCCAGAATCTTGTAAGTGATATATACGCCCAGCGCCAGTATACCATATATCAGTCCCTGTTCTATGATGGTAAGAATAAAGTCCATTTCTCCCTGCCTCCATTATCAGCTCTCTGAAATTTCTGTGTAAGTCTCAACGGCTTCTGCAAGAAGTTCTTCCGGTATCGTGATTCCAAGATTCTCTGCGGTCTTCTCATTAATGTAAAGATTGCTTCCCTCAATGGTTTCTACCGGCATCTCCTCTGCATTTGCCTCGCCTTTTAACACCTTTGCAGCCATCTTTCCGGTCGCTTTTCCCAAGCTTACGTAATCAAGTCCCTCTGCAGCCAGACATCCCAGCTTTACCTGTTCAATCTCACTTCCGAATACCGGTATTCCCTTCTCGTTTGCCTGATCCAGAATTGTCGGAAGAGCACTTACTACAGTATTGTCCGTGAGATTTGTCAGACAGTCCACTTTCCCGAGCAGATCCGATGCTGCCAGCGATACCTCAGATGTATTGGTTACACCGGATGTCTCCAGTTCAAATCCGTATTCCGGAGCCAGCTTCTCGTACTGCTCAATACTTGCCGCGGAGTTTGCCTCGCTTGTCGTATAGAGGATTCCAATTGTCTTAGCATCCGGCAGAATCTCCCGAATCATTTTTAACTGTTCCTCAACCGGAAGTACATCGCTTGTACCTGTAACGGCACCTACCGGATTTCCGTCCTCATCTGCAAGTTCGGCCGTCTGCGGGTTTGTCACCGCTGTATAAATCACCGGAATATCCGTATCCATCGCAGCATTGAACGCTGCCTGTGCACTCGGTGTCGCGATCGCACAGATCAGGTCTACATCATCGGAAACGAAGCTCTGTGCAATCTGAGAGGCAGTTCCCGGATCGGCATCCGCATTGTTTTCTTTAATCTCGAGATTTTTACCCTCCTCGAATCCCTCTTCTTTGAGTCCCTCGATAAATCCCTCTCTGCAATTATCCAGAGATCCATGTTCTGCAAACTGAGAAATTCCGATTGTATACGTCTTCTGTCCGCTTTCATTTTCCGCTGCCTGAGCATTTCCGCACGCGCTTAATCCTGCTGTCATTGCTGCACATAAAATCATTGCCAATACTTTTTTTCTCATAATTTTTGTTCTCCTTTACTTTTTACCGTATCTGGTTTTCTGCAGTTTCAAAAGCAAAGAAGCCGAATGATCGAATAAATCAAAAAACCGCCTCAAGCATATACTTATGCTTGAGACGGTAATAAAAATTCACTCTTATTATCGCGGTACCACTCAATTTGACAAATGTGTCCACTTTCCTCACGTACTAACATACGCTCCTGATTGATAACGGGTTCGGTTCCCGGCGACGCCTACTCTTTGCATTTCGGATCACCCTCGAAAGTCCATTCAGCATCAAGCTCCATACGGCAATTCCACCGCCTGCCGCTCTCTGTGATTTTGCTCAAAGCTTACTCCTCTTTCTCATCGGTTTTGCTTTTGATGGTTATGATTTTAATACACACTTTTTTATTTGTCAAGAAAATTTTAGAATTCTTAGACATTCTATCATGGATGTATGCCAAAAAGCTTCCTGCGTATCGAAAATGAGTCCTTACATGTAATTCAAGAGGGAGCCGGATAATCCGGCTCCCTCCACACTATATGATTGCCCGGCCGCCCGGGTTTCAGCCTTTCCCGGCGCCAGAGAAAGAGATTACAAGATTAATATTCAAATACAGCCACTCCATACGGCGGAAGCGGATATGCAAATGAGAACGGTCTTCCGTCGCATTCGCTCTTTTCTGCCTTATAGATCTTCGGCTTTTCAATCTGAGGACCTCCGTATTTCGGATCCTTACTGTCAAGAATCAGCTTATACTGCTTCTTTCTCGGTACTCCTACCCGGTAATCATCACGTGCCATAGGCGTAAAGTTGATGACAAAGAGCAGATTCTTTCTCTTTGTTGGAGACTTGCGGATAAAGCTGAAAATACTGCGGAAGCAATCATCAGCATTGATCCACTCAAATCCCTCATATCCCGCATCATTTGCGTACAGCGCAGGATAATTCTTATATAAATGCAGCAGATCTTTATAAAATTCCTGCAGATGTCTGTGATTATCCTCGCGCAGCAGATACCAGTCGAGCTCTCTTGCCTCACTCCATTCCTGAAGCTGCCCAAAATCCTGGCCCATGAACAGAAGTTTCTTTCCCGGATGCCCCATCATGAAGGTGTATCCGGCCTTCAGATTCTCAAATTTATCATCCGGATAACCCGGCATCTTATTCAGCATGGAGCACTTCAGATGCACGACCTCATCATGTGACAGAACCAGAATATAATTTTCACTGAAAGCATACGTCATGGAAAACGTCATTTTATTATGGTTATCCTTGCGGAACAGCGGATCCAGCTTCATGTATTCGAGGAAATCGTGCATCCAGCCCATATTCCACTTAAGGGTGAATCCCAGTCCTCCATCCTCCACATCGCCGGTTACCTTAGGCCATGCAGTGGATTCCTCTGCGATCATTACTGCTCCCTTGTTTCTTCCTGTCAGGCAGGAATTGAGATGCTTGAAAAATTCAATCGCTTCCAGGTTTTCATTTCCGCCGTATTTATTGGCTACCCACTGACCGTCATTTTTGCCGTAGTCCAGATACAGCATGGATGCCACAGCGTCCACGCGCAGTCCGTCCACATGATATTCTTCTACCCAATAGAGTGCATTTGCCAAAAGGAAGTTTTTCACTTCCGGCTTCCCGTAATTGAAGATCTTCGTTCCCCATTCCGGGTGCTCTCCCTGTCTCGGGTCCGCATGCTCATAGATGCATGTGCCGTCAAACTCCGCAAGTCCCTGCGCGTCCTTCGGGAAATGCGCCGGAACCCAATCCAGAATTACGCCGATCTTATTCTTATGAAGATAATTCACAAGATATTTGAACTCTTTAGGTGAACCATATCGGGAGGTAGGCGCATAATATCCTGTTACCTGATATCCCCATGAGCCGTCAAACGGATGCTCTGCAATCCCCATCAGCTCTACATGTGTATATCCCATCTCTTTGACATACTTTGTGAGTTCATGTGCCAGCTCTTTATAATTATAGAATCCTTCCGGATTATCATCTGTAGCCGGATGTTTCTTCCAGGAACCGGGATGCACCTCATAGATTGTCATCGCAGAGGTATGGGGATCAAATTCAGGACGTTTCTTCATCCAGACAGTATCGCTCCACTTGAAATCATCGATCACAGCAACCTTAGATGCTGTGCCCGGACGTTTCTCTGCTGAAAATGCAAACGGGTCTGCCTTCATGAGCACTCTGCCATCCTGTGCCGTAATGGCATATTTATACAGATCGCCTTCCTTGGCTCCCGGTACAAATGTTTCATATACACCAATCGGTCCGGCCTTTGTCATCGGATTGGCATCCTGATCCCAGTTATTGAAATCTCCGACCACAGAGACACTTTTCGCGTTCGGCGCCCATACTGCAAAGTATACGCCTGACTTTCTGTAATATGTCGACAAATGTGCGCCCAGTTTTTTATAAATATCATAGTGGGTACCCTGACCGAAAAGATACTGGTCAAGCTCCCCAAACTGCATCTTCTTACCCATTTACATCCTCCGCCACTCAAAATATGATGAAATATACTCACATTTGCGTTTTTATTGCTGCCTGTCTATCGATAAACCTTCTGTACTCTTTGCTTTGTATATTCTTTTGAGCGGACTCTCCTTTCTTCAAAATTTACCTTCTTATGCGAGAGCCTCTTTGTCTTCTGCCTTTGCAAGCAGCGCACAGCCCCCTGCACTAAGCTCTACGCGGATCTTTCCGCTCTCTGTCCTGTAGGCTGCTCCCGATACCGCGTCCTCATAAACACCCTCTTCCGGAACAGGAATATATAGCTCTGCGGAGTTCTCGTCATTATTTGCCGCTGCGATCACGGTCTGTCCGTCTAAACTTCTGGAGAATGCATACTGTCTGTTCGTCAGCAGCAGTTCCCGGTAGGCGCCGTGCACGCATGCCGGATGTTTCTTTCTGAAAGCGCTGAGCGTCTGTATCCACTTTGCTACCTCGGGATGCGGCTCGCCCTTTTCTATATTTTCCAGCGGTATGAACGGACGCAGCGGTCCATCGTCTCCGCCCTGCTTTCTTCCGTCAATGCCCCACTCGGATCCGTAATAAATGGACGGGATTCCCGGAAGCATATACATAAGCATATATACAGAATAAATATGGTCAAAATTATTGAGCTTCGACGCAATGCGGTCTACGTCATGATTGTCAACGAACGAATACAGGCGAAGTCCCCGGTAAATTCCTCCGTTTGCGTCGAACTGTCTGCGGATCGTGTGTGCGATCTCAAAATAATTGTGATCATTATGGCCGGAATACAGACCTTTATGCAGCTCATAGTTTGTGACACTGTGGAGCATCTGCGGCTTTACGTATCTGCTGTAGTCTCCATGAATCACCTCACCCATCAGCCAGAAATCCGCCTTTTTATTCTCTGTCCTGCGGCGCATCTCTTCCATGAAAGAGAACTCCAGACAATCTGCACAATCAAGCCGGATACCGTCGATGTCAAATTCATCTATCCAGAAATCAATCACTCCGAACAGATACTCTCTGACTGCAGGTTCCCAGAGATTTAAATTTACCAGCTCAAAACAATTTCTCCATGCCTCGTAGGAAAATCCGTCATTGTACGGATTATTTCCCCAGAAATTGATGCCTTTATACCAGCTGCAGTAAGGGGAACCTTCCCGGTTTTTCTGAATATCCTGAAATGCAAAGAACTCTCTTCCTGTGTGGTTAAACACTCCGTCAACCACTACTCGGATTCCCAGCTCATGTGCCCTCGCGGTAAATTTCTTAAAATCCTGATTGTCCCCAAGTCTGCGATCCACGAGCTTATAATCTCTCGTGTCATACCCATGAGTTGTAGACTCAAATAACGGTCCTATATATACTGCCGTACATCCCAGATCTGCCACATGATCCAGCCATTTTGTAAGCTGGTCAAACCTGTGTACGACCTCTTCTCCCCGATTTTCCCTGGGTGCTCCTGTCATACCCAGGGGATACATATGATAAAATTCTGCATCTTCATACCATGCTGCCACGATTATTTTCCTCCTTTATCAAGAATATATACCATACATAAACTGCTGCACTACACCGCGCACCTGCTCATCCGGCACTGAAATCTCCTCCGCATCTCCGTAATCATTTATGAGCATCATCAGATGGTAATCCAGCACCCCTATAAAACTGATTGCGAACTGTTTCTGTCTTCCGTGCATATTTCCCAGTTCGTCTGCCGCATTCTCAAAAATGCGGATAAACATTCTGCAGATTCGCTGAACAAACGGCGCTACGACCTGGAATCCCTCGTTCTTTCTCCCGGAATAAAAAAGAGCGAGCAGAAGCATATACACGCGTATATTGGAAGAATTATCATCAAAGAAAACTCTTGCCACACGATACAGCTTACCGGGAAGGTTTTCCTCACATTCTGCTGCACACCGTATATTCTTCTCAAGCTCCTCGTAGTGCACCTGAATCAAAGTCTCAAGCAGTCCGCGCTTGCTCCCAAAATAGTGATACAATGTGGGCTTTGTGACTCCTGCACATTCTACAATCTCCTGTACGCCTACAGCGTCATATCCCTTCTGGTAAAACAAATTCAACGCACTCTCCATGATTGCCTTCCGATTATCCATAGCCGCACCACCTCAGTCTTTTGCAGAAATCTTTTTGTTCTGGTGTTATTATACCAATCGGTATAGAGACTGTCAACAAAAAAAGACCATCCAGAACTTTACAATTCAGCATTTTTGTATAACTAACCACAATTATTTGCTATCATTTGTATATTCTGTATAGTCTTTTGTTTTATTCTCTTAATTTACGGTTATTCTGACACATCCAAAGAATCATTGATTACTCTTGTTGCCCAGCACACCTTGGAATAATCCACATCCGAAATTCTGATTCCCTCCTGTGTACTAGCGGCATTGATTGCTTTCCCGCTTCCCATGTACATCAGAACATGATAAATATATCCATCCTCACGCGCATAATAAATCAGATCGCCCGGCTGTGCATCATAAACATTGATCTTCTCTCTATACTGTGCCTGCTCTCTGGATGTTCTCGGCAGACTGTAGCCGAACTGGCGATAAATCTGCTGTACGAATCCCGAACAGTCACAGCCGTTTGTCAGACTTGTGCCGCCCCATACGTACGGATTTCCCAGAAACTGCTGTGCGTACTGCAGCATCTGCCCGCGCAGAAGGTTGCTGCTGCTGACTTCATAAACTGTCTCTGCAGCATACGTATATGCCGCATTCTCCCAGGCGGCAACCAGCTCCTTTGCCAACGGCATGGTATCCTCCCCGGCAAGACCTACTTTAGCATTTGCCCAGAAACCTGTTACCAGTTCGTCCGCCCGTACAAAACCGCGGACATTTCCCGACTCAATGTAAATCCACTCCTGATCCGCATCAGCGATAATGTAACATAAAGCGCCCTTTTCCATCTCTCCGACTGCGCGGTTTTCCTCACCGGCACCCTCACGGACCATCACGCCGCCGTCCTCTTTCGCAACAGCATAGACCTTCTGAATCTTATGAAACAGAATCGGTGCCGTCGGTTCCCCCGCCTCAGGGTTTGTATAAATATTAAAATCCGAAACCGATGGGAGCTGCTGTGTATTATCCTCAACCGGCATCTCTTCTGCAGGTGTTTCAGGCTGTACCGGAACTTCTGTTCCAGGCTGTTCATCTTCAGATGGTTCCTGCGGCTGTCCGGGATCCGGTACGGGATCCACCTGCGGATCGTCTGTTTCCGGAATCTGCGGTTCCTCCGCTCCGCCCGGATTCTCTTGCCCTTCGTCAGGCTGCGTGGGCTGATCTTCTCCCTGTTCTTCCTGGGTGTCTCCCGGCGCTGTGTCCGCTTCTTCCGTGCTCTGACCTGCCTCCCCGCTTTCATTTGGCACGGCTGCATTGTCTGTCTCACTTATAAGACTGCTTTCGGTGCTCTGTGTCAGATCATCTGCAAATACTTCCATTGGCGCAGCAAGAACAAACATCATACTGCAGCTTGCCAGCAGCGCCGTGATTTTTACTCTCTTTTCCCGTCTCATACACTCTCTCCAAAGAATAATCTTCTGGCATTTTTCTCTGTAACACGTTCCACTTCTTCCGGTGATATCCGTTTGATTTCTGCAATCTCCTGAATAATGTACGGCAGATTCAGTGAAGAATTTCTCTTACCTCTGTTCGGAACCGGCGAAAGATACGGACTGTCCGTCTCTACCAGAATAGAATCCAGAGGTGCATATTCTACAACTTCTTTCAATTTCTTAGCATTCTTAAATGTCACCACGCCGCCGATACCGAGATAAAATCCCATGTTCAGATATTCCCTTGCCATCTCCCTGGCATAGGAAAAACAGTGAATGACTCCTCCGATCTCTCCGGCGTCTGAGCTTTTCATCACCTGCAGCGTATCGGCTGCTGCTTCTCTGCTGTGAACAATGATCGGCTTTTTTACTTCTCTTGCAGCATCCATCTGCCGCATAAACCATTCCTTCTGCAGACTGTGATTCTCCTTATTCCAGTAATAATCAAGCCCGATTTCCCCGACCGCCACAATCTTTTCCCGGCGGCAGAGCTCTTTTATCCGCTCCAGCGTTGTACTGTCCATTGTCCCTACCTCATCCGGGTGTACGCCGACCGCTCCCCAGATAAACGGGTACTTTTCTGCCAGCTTTGCCGTGCTTTCCATTCCCGCAGGACTTGCAGATACATTGATAACTGCTCCGATATTATGCGGCTGCATGGAAGCCAGCAAAGATTCTCTGTCCTCATCAAATGCCTCATCATCATAATGGGCATGACTCTCAAATATCATATTCCGTCTCTTCTTTCTGCTGTGACTTTACAAACTGTATCCTAAAATATTATACGGGATACTTCCTGCACGCGTCAAGAAGTATCCCGTATAGTTTCTTTTGGTTACGCTTTCAATACACTTATTATTTTCTTTAAGATCTGAATAATAATCAGATTCAGCAGCGCAAAACCGTAGATCATCAGAAGCTGGCTGATTTTCAGCGGCGTTACCTGGAAGAGTCCCTGCACGCCCGGAATCAGCAGCACTGCATTTAACAGCACAAATCCAATGAGGAATGCACCCTGCAGATATTTGTTGTTAAAGAATCTCTTAGTAAAGATGATAGGTACATCCGCCTTACAGTTGTACCCATGTACCAGTCTGGACAGACACAGTGTTGCAAACGCCATTGTTGTCGCAAGCCCCGCACCGCCCATGTGCAGACCGGATAAGAATGCAGCCAGAGTCATCAGGGAAATAACCAGTCCTTCAATACCGATCTTAAACAGGAAATCCTTTGTCAGGATCGATTCGTTGACCGGTCTGGGCTTCTCGTTCATAACCGCTTTGTTGTGCGGTTCCAGTCCCAGCGCAATCGCCGGAAGACTGTCCGTCAGAAGATTTATGAACAGAAGATGCACTGCTGCAAACGGTACCGGAAGCGCCATAATTGCCGCATAAAGCACCATCAGGATTGCTCCGAAGTTTCCTGAGAGCAGGAATAATATAGAGCGCTTGATATTCGCGTATACGTTTCGGCCATTCTCAACTGCGGTCACAATCGTCGCAAAGTTATCATCCGTCAGCACCATTGATGCGGCATCTTTTGCCACCTCACTTCCGGTAATTCCCATTGCGACTCCGATGTCGGCCTGTTTAAGGGCCGGCGCATCATTGACACCGTCTCCGGTCATTGCAACAATATTTCCCTTCTCCTGCCATGCGCGGACAATACGGATCTTATGCTCCGGAGAAACACGCGCGTATACGGAAATTCCCTCAACAAAATCTTTCAGTTCATCGTCAGTCATATTTTCAATTACAGCGCCCTCGCATGCCTCGGACTCATCCTTTAAGATTCCTATGCGTTTTGCGATCGCCGCAGCCGTCACCTTGTGGTCACCGGTGATCATTACCGGGCGGATACCAGCCTGAATACACTCTGCAACTGCAGCTGCCGACTCCACTCTGGGCGGATCCATCATCGCAATCAGTCCGACAAAGATCAGCTCATTTTCATCCTCCAAAGTCAGCTCCCGCTCACCGTCAAATTTACGGTAGGCAACGGCAAGCACTCGAAGTCCCTGTCTGGAATATACTTCATTCTGGCTTCGAATATCTGCAATTGCACTCTCCTCCACCGGAATCACTCCATCTTCCGTCTGAATTCCGGACAGACGATCCAGAATCACATCGGTGGCTCCTTTTACGATCATCGTATAACCGTCTTTTAAGCAGTGAAGTGTAGACATCAGCTTTCTGTCACTGTCAAACGGTACCTCGCTCAATCTCGGATAAGCGGCACGCACGCGCTTTGCGGGAACACCCATCTTATCCCCAAGGTTAATCATTGCCGTTTCCGTAGGATCTCCGATTTCCTGTCCATCCTCATTTGTCGAGTCATTACAGAGAATACTCAGTCTTAAAAGCTGCTTATGCACCGGATTGGATGCATCCAGATTCTGTGCCGGAATTGAGCTTCCGTTAATGTAATAATATTCTACTGTCATCTTATTCTGCGTCAGTGTTCCGGTCTTATCTGAACAGATGACAGACACGCTTCCCAGTCCCTCAACTGCCTGAAGCTTGCGGATAATCGCGCCTTCCTTTGCCATCTTCTGTGTTCCAAAAGAAAGCACAATCGTTACAATAGAACTCAGCGCCTCCGGAACGGCCGCTACCGCAAGCGCTACCGCAAAGAGGAACGCATCTGTAAATGAATTTCCCTGTAAAATATTGATTACCAGAAGCACAGCGCACAGTGCAATAATCGCAATGGACAGCTTCTGTCCGAATTTGTCAAGATTTACCTGAAGAGGAGTTTTCTTTTCAGATGTGGTGTGCAGCAATGCCGCAATCTTTCCAACCTCAGTCTGCATGCCGATCGATGTTACAAGAACAGTCGCACGCCCGTATGTTGCAAAGCTTCCGGAGTATACCATGTTTTTTCTATCTCCCAGAGCAAGCTCTCCGTCAAGCGTCTCCTCGACTTTCTCCACACCAAGGCTCTCTCCTGTGAGTGCACTCTCGTCGACCTTGAGGCTTGCACAGGTTAAAATTCTTCCGTCCGCAGGAATACAGTCACCCGCCTCAATAAGCACCTCGTCTCCGACCGTAATCTCCCTTCCGGGCACTTCCACAATTTTTCCGCCGCGAAGTACTTTCGCCTTTGGCGCTGAGAGCTGCTTTAAGCTCTGCAGGGATTTTTCCGCTTTTACCGTCTGCACCGTTCCGAGGATCGCGTTGATCGTGATCACGACCAGAATAACGATGCAGCTTTCCATCTCACCAAGAAATCCGGAAACGATTGCCGAAACAATCAGGATAATAACAATAAAGTCCTGAAACTGTTCGAGGAAAATACGAAGCATGCTCTTCTTTTCTCCCTCGGCAAGCTCATTCGGACCGTATTTTTCCTGCCGTGCCCGGATTTCTTCATCAGAAAGAGGGTTTTGGGAATGATTGATCTGCTCTCTGGTTTCTGCTGCCGTTAAGCTGTAAAATTCTTTCATACTCTTCCTTCCTTTCTTTTTCAGGAACGACAAAAGGCGAGACTTTTGCCGCAACCTGTATGCAACAAAAGTCTCGCCGTTTCATTACGTTCCGGATGATTGTCCTCATCGTTCTGACGGAATCGTAAACGCCTGCGCGCCAGCTACTCCCTTTTATTTCCTAATAATATAAAGGATATGCAGAGGTCTGTCAATATCTTTTGCACACGTTTTTTATTCTATACAAAAATGTGCAAAGTTCTTAACAAATCTCGGCACCTGCCGGCATCTCACGCTCCGGAGTCATTAAAGACAGTCTGCCCTCTGCATCTTCCGCGCAGAGAATCATTCCTTCGGAGAGCATACCAGCCAGTTTGGCAGGCTTTAAGTTTGTCACTACCATTACTTTCTTGCCTACCATCTGCTCCGGCGTATAATCTGACTTGATGCCGGATACAATCTGACGTACTTTACTTCCCACTTTTACCTGGGAGCAGAGCAGCTTCTTTGATTTTTTCACAGCCTCACAGGAAATAATCTCTCCAACCTGGAACTGCAGCTTCTCAAAATCCTCAAAGGTAATTTCTGCTTTGGGCTCCAGATCGATTCCCTGCTCCTCTTTCTTCTCTTCCGGCTGTGCGGGATGGCGTTCTGCCACCTTTTCCATAACTTCCTTCAAGTCCAGACGCGCAAACAGAATCTCCGGCTTTTCAGTCACTTTATTTCCCGACGGATACAGTCCGAAACTCTTTAAGTCCTCATATGCACGCTCGGAAGCATTTAACTGAGCCAGAATTCTTTCTGTCGTCTCAGGCATAAAGGATTTGAGCAGAGTAGCACCGATACAGATGCTTTCTACCAGATTATAGAGAACCTCTGCAAGGCGATCCTGCTTTGTCTCGTCCTTTGCAAGCGCCCACGGCATTGTCTCATCGATATATTTATTGCAGCGCTTGAAGAGATTAAAAATCTCTGTCATCGCGTCAGCAACACGCAGATCTTCCATTTTTGCAGCTACTTTATCCACCGTGCCGGTCACAACTGCTTTCAGGTCATCATCCACTGCCTCGCTTACGCCTGTATTTCTGACTTCTCCGCCGAAATATTTGTTGGACATGGAGATCGTACGGTTTACCAGATTTCCCAGTGTATTGGCAAGCTCTGAGTTCAGACGTTCTACCATCAGCTCCCAGGTGATAACACCGTCATTTTCAAACGGCATCTCATGCAGCACGAAATAACGCACTGCATCCACTCCGAAGAACTCTGCGAGCTCATCTGCATAAAGCACATTTCCCTTGGACTTGCTCATTTTTCCGTCACCCTGCAGCAGCCACGGATGGCCGAATACCTGTTTTGGAAGCGGCAGTCCCAGAGCCATCAGGAAGATCGGCCAGTAGATTGTATGGAAACGGATAATGTCCTTTCCGATCAGATGCAGGTCTGCAGGCCAGTTTTTCTTAAACAGATCGCTGCTCTCACCGTCACAGTCATAGCCGATACCTGTAATGTAGTTTGTCAGAGCATCCAGCCAAACGTATGTCACATGCTTCGGATCGAAGGATACCGGGATTCCCCACTTGAAAGAAGTACGGGATACACACAGATCCTGCAGTCCCGGAAGCAGGAAGTTATTCATCATCTCATTCTTTCTTGATACCGGCTGAATGAATTCCGGATGCTCATTAATGTACTCAATGAGCTTTGGAGCATATTTGCTCATTTTGAAGAAATATGCCTCCTCCTTTGCCGGTGTGCACGGGCGTCCGCAATCCGGACATTTACCGTCAACAAGCTGGGATTCTGTAAAGAAGGATTCACACGGTGTACAGTACATGCCCTCATAGTATCCCTTGTAGATGTCTCCCTGATCATACAGTTTTTTGAAAATTTTCTGTACCTGTGCCTCGTGGTCCTTATCTGTCGTACGGATAAATTTATCGTAGGATGTGTTCATTAAATCCCAGATGTTTTTGATCTCTCCGGCAACATTGTCCACAAATTCCTGGCAGGTTACACCTGCTTCCTCAGCCTTGAGCTCAATCTTCTGTCCGTGTTCGTCCGTTCCTGTCTGGAAGAATACGTCATAGCCCTGCTGTCTCTTAAAGCGCGCAATGCTGTCCGCCAGCACAACCTCATACGTATTTCCGATATGCGGTTTACCTGATGTGTAGGCAATCGCAGTCGTAATGTAATACTTTTTCTTGTCTTGCATCTCTCTTTACCTCCATAAAAAATAGCCCCTCTTCTGTTCATATATCAGAAGACGAGCTTTACCCGTGTTACCACTTCTCTTCGTCCGTACTTCACAGTACGAACCTCACTGGGTACCGTATGAGATACCCGCTCGCTGTAACAGGCGAATCCTGTCGCAGCCTAACCGCTTCCGCGGCTCGGTGCGCCTCTCAGGAGCCATCTTCCATCCGTCGCCTGCGCATCCCCTCTCAGCCACCGGGGGAATTCTCTGGAGCGTGTCTGTCGGATGTACTCTCTCCGTCCTTGTGTTTACATTATTTCTATATGATATAAGCTATCATAAATCGAAAAGTTTGTAAACACCCTCAGTAAAATTTTCTCAGTCTTCAAAATAATAATGATAATTATTCTTGACATTTGTCCATATTTCTGGTATATTGATTGCAGTAACAGTTATCATTATCATAAAGGAGGCATTATGGCAACACTTAAATACAGCAGACAGCGGGAGTCCATTAAGGAATATCTTCAGCATACAACGGAACACCCCACTGCCGATACTGTGTATACGAACATTCGGAAACTCTATCCGAACATCAGCCTCGGAACAGTGTACCGCAATCTATCCCTCCTTGCGGATTTAGGTGAGATACGTAAGTTAAATGGTGTGGACGGTGCTGATCATTATGACGGAAACACAATGCCGCACAATCACTTTATCTGCACTAGATGTAATTCCATCATTGATCTTGAAATGGAGGATATCAGCGAGATTCAGGATCATGCCGCTCAAAATTTTGACGGAAAAATCGAAGGTTATTCTGTCAATTTTTACGGCATTTGCGGAGACTGTATGAAGGAATAAAAAAAATCAGAATCGGCAAAAATAAATCAGAAATTTGATTGACAAATCCATCAGAATATGGTAATATAATTTCAGTAACAATTACTATTATTATTTTACAAGGTTACTAAAAAAATTTCATATAAAAAAAGAAAAGGAGATTATCAGCTATGAAAAAATTCGTTTGCAGTGTTTGTGGATACGTACATGAGGGAGAGGCAGCTCCGGAGGCATGTCCGATCTGTAAAGCTCCGGCTTCCAAGTTCATCGAGCAGTCCGGCGAGATGACATGGGCTTCTGAGCATGTTGTAGGCGTTGCAGCAGACGTTCCGGAAGATATCAAAAAAGACTTAAGAGCAAACTTCGAGGGCGAGTGCTCTGAGGTTGGTATGTACCTTGCAATGGCTAGAGTTGCTCACAGAGAAGGATATCCGGAGATCGGATTATACTGGGAGAAAGCAGCTTACGAAGAGGCTGAGCACGCAGCTAAATTTGCTGAGTTATTAGGTGAAGTTGTTACTGACAGCACCAAAAAGAACCTTCAGATGAGAGTAGAGGCTGAGAACGGTGCTACTGCCGGAAAGACAGATCTTGCTAAACGCGCAAAAGCAGCTAATCTGGATGCAATCCATGACACTGTACATGAGATGGCTAGAGACGAGGCTCGTCACGGCAAAGCATTTGCAGGCTTATTAAAGAGATACTTCGGAGAATAATTCCAACTAAATCAGCAACCCGTTTACATCAGCATACCAAACTCCAAAATACATGCTGTGAGTTGAAATAGAAAGTGGAGGATTTATTATGTCTAAATATGCAGGAACCAAAACTGAAAAGAACTTATGGGACGCTTTTGCCGGCGAATCCCAGGCACGAAACAAATATACCTATTACGCTTCCGCCGCAAAAAAAGCTGGATATGAGCAGCTTGCAGCATTATATCTGGAGACGGCTGATCAGGAAAAAGAGCATGCCAAGATGTGGTTCAAGGAGATACACGGTATCGGCGATGTTGAGACAAATCTCACAGATGCAGCCGCAGGCGAGAACTACGAGTGGACTGATATGTATGCCCGTATGGCCAGAGAAGCACGCGAGGAGGGCTTCCCTGAGCTCGCTGTAAAATTCGAGGGCGTGGCAAAAGTAGAGGCCGCTCATGAGAGACGCTACCGTAAGCTTCTGGAATCCTACAAGGCAGATAAGACCTTTAAGGG
>CALWBA010000059.1 GCA_944375815.1 uncultured Lachnospiraceae bacterium
TTATTTACGGTATTATGATCCATGCCGGTGTTCCATCTGAACTGATTGAATGGCACGGGCACAATGATTTTTATAAAGCGGTCAGCAACTCCACAAGTGCATGGCTTTATGGTGCAAGCAGCGTAAACTGTTCCCTGTTCGGAATCGGAGAGCGAACCGGAAATACGCCGCTTGAGGCTATGGTTTTTGAGTATGCGCAGTTAAAGGGAACGCTTGACGGTATGGATACCACGGTAATAACGGAGCTTGCCGAGTATTATGAGAAGGAGATCGGATACCATATCCCGGAGAGAACGCCGTTTGTCGGAAAGAATTTTAATATCACACGTGCCGGCATCCACGCGGACGGATTGCTTAAAAATGAAGAAATCTACAATATTTTCGACACAGAAAAATTCTTAAACCGCCCTGTAGAGGTGGCAGTGTCAAATACTTCGGGACTTGCGGGTATTGCACATTGGATCAATACACATTACAGACTGAAAAACGAAGCACAGGTTGACAAAAACTGTGAATTGGTTACAATGATAAAGGCATGGGTTGATAAGCAGTATGAGGACGGCAGAGTAACTGTTATGACGGATACGGAAATGGAGCGTGTCGTCTCTGAGACCTGCGATCGCCTGAAAATTAAACTGTGAGAGGAATGGATCAGCAGTGAATATGGAGAACACCTCATTGCGGGGCAAAGTATTTCAGCAGATCCGCAATGATATTCTGAACGGAAAGTACAATACGGGCGACGAGCTTACAGAGTCAGCGCTGGGAAAAGCACTCGGCGTTTCAAGAACGCCGGTGCGCGAGGCGCTGCGTCAGCTCGCACTGGAGGGATTAGTGGAAAATGTTCCGAATAAAGGAACTTTTGTGACGGGTATTTCACAGCAGGATGTAGAGGATATTTATATGATTCGATCCAAACTTGAAGGACTGTGTGCCCGTCTGGCGGCAAAGAGAATAACGCCGCAGCAGCTCGAGCAGCTTGAGGAAGCAGCATACCTCTCGGACTATCACACCATGAAGGAACATTACGAGCAGGTCGTGGAGCTGGACAGCCGATTTCACGAGCTGATGTACGAAGCATGCCAGAGCAGGATTTTGGCTCATACCCTGTCAGAGTATCACCAGTATGTGAAAATGGCCAGGAGACATTCTATCGAACACAGAGTAAGACTGAAGAAGTCTAATGAGGAGCATCAGCAGATTCTAGATGCGATCCGCAGTCACGACGGCGATCGGGCAGAGCAGCTTGCCACGCGCCATATTCTGAACGTGATTGAGAACCTAGAGGAGTGCCGCAGAGAGCGGCAGGAGTAGAACACAGGAGGAACAAGACATGAGCAAAATCAAGATGAACACTCCGCTCGTGGAGATGGACGGAGACGAGATGACCAGAATCTTATGGCAGATGATCAAAGATGAGCTGCTTTCGCCGTTCGTTGAGCTGAATACGGAGTATTACGATCTGGGTCTGGAGTACCGCAACGAGACCGATGATCAGGTAACTGTAGATGCGGCCAACGCGACAAAAAAGTACGGCGTAGCGGTAAAATGTGCTACAATTACTCCGAATGCTGCACGTATGACTGAGTACAACTTAAAAGAAATGTGGAAGAGCCCCAATGGAACGATCCGTGCGATGCTTGACGGTACCGTATTCCGTGCACCGATTATTGTAAAGGGGATCGAGCCGTGCGTAAAGAACTGGAAGAAGCCGATCACTCTGGCAAGACATGCATACGGCGATGTATATAAGAATACGGAGATGGTTATTCCGGGACCGGGAAAGGTAGAGCTTGTCTATACAGCTGCTGACGGCACGGAGCAGCGTGAGCTGGTTCATGAGTTCACGGGAGCGGGAATTGCACAGGGTATGCATAACCTGAACAATTCCATCGAGAGCTTTGCGAGAAGCTGCTTTAACTACGCCCTTGATACGCACCAGGATCTGTGGTTTGCGACAAAAGATACGATATCGAAGAAATACGATCATACGTTTAAAGACATTTTTGCTGAAATCTATGAGGATGAATATAAAGAGAAATTTGAAGCAGCGGGAATTACATATTTCTATACACTGATCGACGATGCGGTTGCACGTGTGATGAAGGCCGAGGGAGGATTTATCTGGGCCTGCAAGAACTACGATGGAGATGTGATGAGTGATATGGTATCCTCCGCATTCGGTTCTCTGGCAATGATGACGTCCGTGCTGGTATCCCCGCAGGGTTACTATGAGTATGAAGCAGCGCACGGAACAGTACAGCGCCACTATTATAAGCATCTGAAGGGTGAGGAGACATCCACGAACTCTGTTGCAACGATTTTCGCATGGAGCGGTGCTTTAAGAAAGCGCGGTGAGATGGATGGAAATAAAGAGCTTATGGATTTTGCCGACAGCCTTGAGGCAGCTACAATCGAGACGATTGAGCACGGCAAAATGACAAAAGATCTTGCCCTGATTACAAGCATTGAGAACCCGACTGTGCTTAACAGCAGAGACTTTATTCTGGAGATCCGAAAGGAACTTGAGAAAAAATTAGCTTGACATCGGCTTGTTTTGTGATTAGAATATAGATCAGATAAATGACACAGGCTGTGAAGGCGTAAGTAGAAATACATTTTCTTACAGAGAGAGGGAGTCACCGGCTGAAAGCTTCCTCAAGTTCAGGTGTATTTTGAGATTCCCGCCGGAGCTCCGTTTCTGAAGCGTTTACTTTTCACAGTAGGAAGCGGCGTGACTGCGCGTTAAGCAGGTAATGAGTGTCCGGGTTATTATGATTTGCCCGGAAATCAGGGTGGTACCGCGGAGTATACAGGCTTCGCCCCTTTCGGAATGTGAGAGGGGCGAAGCCTTTTCTGACGTTCCGGATACAGATCATAAGGAAAAGGAGAACAGCGATGAGTGATATGACAATCAAAGAAAAGCTCCAGGCGATCTTAGATGAGGCTAGCGAGAAGATTGAAGCTTCTGACGCACTGGACAAATTAAATGAGGTGCGTGTCAGCTTCCTTGGAAAAAAGGGACAGCTGACTGCTGTATTAAAAAGTATGAAGGACGTAGCCCCGGAAGAGCGCCCGAAAGTAGGCCAGATGGTCAATGAAGCGCGTGAAAAGATCGAGAGTTATCTGGAGACAACAAAAGCTGCGCTTGAGAAGGCAATGCTTGAGAAGAGGCTGGAGGAGGAAGTTATCGACGTAACGCTTCCGGCTAAGAAGGCGGAGGCAGGACACCGCCACCCGAACACAATTGCGCTGGAGGAAGTAGAGCGTATTTTCGTGGGTATGGGCTATGAAGTTGTGGAAGGACCTGAGGTAGAATATGCGGACTATAACTTCACGAAACTGAATATTCCGGAGAATCATCCGGCTCGTGACGAACAGGATACATTCTTCATTAATGACGCGATCCTTCTGCGCTCACAGACATCACCGGTACAGGCGCGTGTAATGGAAAAGGGCAAACTTCCGATCCGAATGATTGCACCGGGACGTGTATTCCGCTCCGATGAAGTTGACGCAACACACTCTCCATCCTTCCATCAGATCGAGGGTATGGTTATCGATAAGCATATCACATTTGCAGATCTTAAAGGTACACTGGAAGAGTTTGCGAAGGAATTGTTTGGACCTGAGACAAAGACAAAGTTCCGCCCGCATCATTTCCCATTCACTGAACCGAGCGCGGAGGTGGACGTATCCTGCTTCAAGTGCGGCGGAAAAGGCTGCCGCTTCTGCAAGGGCAGCGGCTGGATTGAGATTCTGGGCTGCGGTATGGTTCACCCGCATGTTCTTGAGATGTGCGGCATCGATCCGAATGAATACACGGGATTTGCATTCGGTGTGGGGCTGGAGCGTATAGCGCTGCTGAAATATGAGATTGACGATATGCGCCTGCTGTACGAGAATGACGAGAGATTTTTAAGCCAGTTCTAAGAAACAAGATGAGTGAAAAGAGGAAAAAAGCATGAATACATCATTATCATGGATTAAAATGTATGTACCGGAACTCGATGTGACAGCACAGGAATATACCGATGCAATGACCTTATCCGGAACAAAGGTAGAGGGTTATGAGAAACTCGATGCAGATCTGGATAAGATCGTAATCGGACAAATTGAGAAGATTGAAAAGCATCCGGATGCGGACAAACTGATTGTGTGCCAGGTAAATGTGGGTACTGAAACTGTTCAGATTGTGACAGGTGCTCCAAACGTAAAAGAGGGAGATAAGGTTCCGGTTGTTCTTGACGGCGGACGTGTTGCCGGAAACCATGACGGTAAAAAGACACCGGGCGGAGTTGTAATCAAAGCTGGAAAACTGCGCGGAATAGAGTCCTGCGGTATGATGTGCTCCATAGAGGAACTGGGTTCCGACAGGACCATGTATCCGGAAGCTCCGGAATACGGTATCTATATTTTCCCTGAGGATGCAGTAGTGGGAGAAAGCGCGATCCACGCTCTGGGACTTGACAATGTGGTATTTGAGTATGAAATCACATCAAACCGCGTGGACTGCTACGGTGTACTCGGTATTGCCCGGGAGGCTGCTGCAACGTTCCAGAAACCGTTTTGTCCGCCGGTTGTGAAAGAGACCGGAAACAGTGAGGATGCGGGCGATTATATTAAGGTTACGGTAGAGGATAAGGAGCTGTGCCCGCGTTATATTGCGAGGGTTGTCAAGAATGTTAAAATCGGTCCGTCTCCGAAGTGGATGCAGAGATGTCTTGCCGCAAACGGCATCCGTCCGATCAACAATCTTGTAGATATCACAAACTACGTTATGGAAGAGTTTGGTCAGCCGATGCATGCATATGATATTGACACAATCGCAGGACGCCAGATCATTGTACGCCGTGCTGAAAACGGTGAGAAATTCGTGACACTGGATGGTCAGGAGCGCACAATGGATGAAAATGTGCTGATGATCTGTGATGCTGAGAAGGCAGTCGGAATCGCAGGAATTATGGGAGGCGAAAACTCCATGATTACTGAAAATGTTAAGACTGTGCTGTTTGAAGCAGCGTGCTTCGACGGAACCAATATCCGTCTTTCCAGCAAGCGCATTGGTCTTAGAACAGATGCTTCCGGAAAGTTTGAGAAAGGTCTGGATCCAAACAATGCGCTCGCAGCGATCAACCGTGCCTGCCAGTTAATGGAGGAGCTGGGAGCAGGTGAAGTCGTTGGAGACAAAGTTGATGTATGCAGCGTGACAAGAGAGCCGTCCCGCGTAACATTTGAGCCGGAGCGAATCAACGCTCTTCTGGGTACGAAGTTATCTGACGAGGAAATGCTTGAGTATCTTGCAAGAGTGGAACTTTCCTATGACGAGGAGACAAACGAGATTGTGGCTCCTACCTTCCGCCAGGATATTCACTGTACAGCAGATGTTGCAGAAGAGATTGCCCGTTTCTACGGTTATGACAATATTCCAACCACACTGCCGAGCGGTGAAGCCACAACCGGAAAACTGCCGTTTAAGCTGCGCATTGAGCAGGTTGCAAGAGATGTTGCTGAATATTGCGGTTTCTCTCAGGGTATGTGTTATTCTTTCGAAAGTCCGAAGGTATATGATAAACTCCTGATTCCGAAGGAGGATAAGCTGCGTGACGCAATCACAATCAGCAATCCGCTCGGAGAGGATTTCAGTATTATGAGAACCATTTCTCTGAACGGTATGCTGACTTCCCTTGCGACAAACTACAACAGAAGAAATAAAGATGTGCGTCTGTACGAACTTGGAAATATATATCTGCCTAAGGCACTGCCGCTGACTGAGCTGCCGGATGAACGTATGATGTTTACTCTGGGCATGTACGGAAAAGGAGACTTCTTTGACATGAAGGGCGTAGTTGAGGAGTTCTTTGATAAGATCGGCATGCATAAACGTGTGGATTATAACCCGAAGGCAGGCAAGCCGTTCCTGCATCCGGGACGTCAGGCAGAGATTTCCTACGAGGGTACTGTGGTAGGCTACTTGGGAGAGGTGCATCCGACAGTAGCGGCAAATTACGGTATTGGAACACGGGCATATGTAGCGGTTCTTGATATTTTGAATCTTCTTGAGTATGCTACTTTTGACCGTAAGTATTCCGGTATTGCGAAATTCCCGGCTGTGACACGTGACCTGAGTATGGTAGTTCCGAAAGAAATTCTCGTGGGCCAGATTGAGCACATGATTGAGCAGAGAGGCGGCAAGATCCTTGAGAGCTATAAGCTGTTTGATGTGTATGAAGGTGACCAGATCGAGAAAGGATATAAGTCAGTGGCATATTCTCTCGTATTCCGCTCTCCGGAAAAGACTCTTGAAGAAGCAGAGATCACTGCAGCGATGAAGAAGATCTTAAACGGTCTGCAGAGTATGGGTATTGAGCTGCGTCAGTAATTTTCAAATATATATGAAAACCCTGATTTCCTCGTGAAACAGGGTTTTCTTTATGAAGAAAATGGTGTAGAATATATAAGATTGCGAAAGATTATGACTGAAAAATGAAAGGGGAGACTGTATGCGTCTTTATGTAATACGTCACGGCGAGACCGTCTGGAATACGGAGGGCAGACTGCAGGGACGAACCGATATAGAGTTAAATGAAAACGGCATCCGGCTTGCCGAAGTGACTGCCGGGAAGATGGCTGATATTCCTTTTGATCTGGCAATTTCCAGTCCTTTAAAGCGGGCGGTGGAGACGGCGCGAATCGTGTTGGGAGACAGGAATGTGCCGATTCTGCTGGATGAAAGGATCCAGGAGATCAGCTTCGGTGAATGGGAGGGACTGTGCTGCCGCGGGGAAAATGTAAATGTCCCTGAGGAATTTTCCCTGTTTTTTAAAGATCCATGGAACTACAAGCCGCCCAAAGGCGGGGAATCGCTTCATGATGTCTGTGCCCGCACGAAAGAGTTCTATGACGAACTTATTCAGAGGGAAGACTATCAGAACAAAACGATTCTGATTGCAATGCACGGATGTTCAACACGCGCGTTTCTGCACAATGTCTATGAGGACAAGAACGATTACTGGCATCAAAATGTGCCGCCGAACTGTGCGGTGAATATTGTAGATATTCAGGACGGCAGAGCGGTACTCGTGGCAGAGGATGTTGTATATTATGACAGGACTGAAGTTAAGAATTTTTACAATATGAAGGAGAAAAAATGAAGACATCGGATTTTTACTATGACCTTCCGGAAGAACTGATTGCACAGGATCCGCTTGAGGACAGGAGCTCTTCACGCCTGATGCATCTTGACAAGGTGACAGGTGCTATCAGCCATAACCATTTCCGGGATATTTTACAGTTTTTAAAACCGGGTGACTGCCTGGTGATCAATGATACGAAGGTGATTCCGGCACGTTTGTACGGACATAAGGAGGATACGGGAGCACTCATCGAGATTCTGCTGTTAAAGCGCAGGGAGAACGATATCTGGGAGTGCCTTGTAAAGCCTGGAAGAAAGGCACGGCCGGGTGCAAAGCTGACGTTCGGAGACGGCATTTTAAAGGGGGAGATTATTGACATTGTCGATGAAGGAAACCGCCTGATTCAGTTTAAGTATGAGGGAATCTTTGAAGAAATTCTCGATCAGCTCGGCGAGATGCCGCTGCCCCCATATATTACCCATAAACTGAAGGACAAAAACCGCTACCAGACTGTTTATGCCAAGAATGAGGGATCAGCAGCAGCGCCTACGGCAGGTCTGCACTTTACAAAGGAGCTTATGGAGCAGGTGGAGGCGATGGGCGTTAAGATTGCGCACGTGACGCTGCATGTGGGACTGGGTACGTTCCGCCCTGTAAAAGTAGAGGATGTCACAGAGCATCATATGCATTCCGAATTCTATGTGGTAGAGGAGGATCAGGCTGCTCTGATTAATGAGACTAGGAAAAACGGCGGCAGAGTTATCTCTGTTGGAACTACAAGCTGCCGAACTCTGGAGTCTGCAGCGGACGAGAACGGAATTCTGCATGCAAAGAGCGGATGGACAGACATCTTTATCTATCCGGGATATCGGTTTAAGATGATTGATGGACTGATCACAAACTTTCATCTTCCGGAATCCACACTGCTGATGCTGGTGTCAGCTCTCGCAGGTAAGGAGCACATTATGGCGGCATATGAGGAAGCGGTCAGAGAGAAGTACCGGTTCTTTAGCTTTGGGGATGCAATGATCATCATATAAAAGAACCTGAGAGGCACAATAAATGGTTTTTGAAAAACTAGATATGGAAAAATGGTCCAGAAGTGAATATTTTAACCATTATTATTCAGATACCCCGTGCACATACAGTATAACAGTCAAACTGGATATTACTAAAATCATAAAATCACAAAGAAAACTCTATCCGGTTATGCTTTATTATATTACGACGGTTGTCAATCGTCACAAAGAGTTTCGCACAGCTGTAAATGAAGAAAATGAACCTGGCATATACAGTGATATGGTACCGCGTTATACGGTTTTCCATAAGGACACAGAAACATTTTCAAACATATGGACTGCTTATACAGCGGATTTAGAGGCTTTTTGCGAAGCATATGAAAATGATCTGCGCATATACGGCAGTCAAAAGGGATTAACAGGAAAGCCGCAGGTTCCTGCCAATTCATTTCCGGTATCTATGATACCATGGACAACATTTGAAGGATTTAATTTAAACCTGCAGAGAGGTTATAGTTACCTTATTCCTATTTTTACAATGGGAAAATATTACGAGGAGAACAAAAAGATTCTCATGCCTCTGGCAGTACAGGTGCATCATGCGGTATGCGACGGATTTCATGTTAGCAGATTTATCAATGAACTCCAGGAACTGATAAATACTTGATTTTCTCTCTGGTATTTTGCTGCCGTCCTTCGGTTTAAAAAACCGAAGGACGGCATTTTTTGTCAGCTGCGCAGGCGAAAAGTTCTGGGAGCTAACTTGTAGATAAGAAGACCTGCTGCAGCGGAATAAATCAGGCAGAATAAAATGCAGCTTAATCCGAAGGCTAAAATCGGCAGACGAACCTGAGCAAATCCAATACAGATCAGGTAGGTAATTGTCATAACTGCCTGATATGTACCGCTCTTAATTTCTGTTTCTGCATTGTAAGGCTGCAGGAGGTAATAGGCGGTCAGATTATGTACTGAGAAAAATACACTCATGCAGAGTATGGAAACAAAAAGCACTGCGTAGTTGAGTGGTTGACTCGTTCCGCCGGATACAAAGAGAAGTCCGGTAAGCCCGGCACCGATGACAAATGCAGGCAGCAGATTGATTTTGACAATTTCACGCAGTCGGATGCGGAAAAGTTTAAGCACCATTTCCGGTTTCTTATAAAAGGAGTACGTCAGCAGACTGCGGTCACAATTCATAAACAGCGCCCGTGTGAAGTCACCTCCGCGGTTGATGGCGTACATGAGAAAAACACCATACGGGAGAAAGGACATCAGATATGTGTTTGTTCTGGTTCGGAATGATTGTACGAAAAAGCAAGCGGATATCACTGTGAGAAGTACCAACAGAGCAATTAACGCCAGCCATTTGGAGGACTTCCAGAGAATTTTGCGGTGCCGCTTAATGAAGAGATCGTTCAGATATTCAAAACCTTTTTTGCTGCTTGCAATCTCCCTGTCCGTACTGATGGAACGCTGCGTTTGAGTTTTTGCTGTCTGTTTAGCTATATCAATCTTATCGAACAAATCCGCGAGCAGATCTTTGCTGAAATCCTGATATCGCTGGTAATTCAGAATTTTGTACATACCTGCAGCTCCCGCGGGAAGTGAAGCAATCAGCAGTGCTGCAGATACTTCCATCGGAATCGCGATGCCGGCTGCCGGAAGACCGTATGCTGCGGCCAGAAGAAGTACGGCTGCTATCAGACTGTATTTTTGCAGTTTATTCTCTGTACCGGTAAAACGGCTCTTATCGTAATCCCAAAGGACCAGGGCGCTTACAGCCAGCTTGATACCTGATATGGAAAACGGTATCAGCAGACAGAGTATGAGAGAAAGATTGCTGCTGCGTCCAAAAAAGATGGAAAAAGGCAGAAATCCTATGATTACTTTAATAATGCTGTAAAAATAATTAATAAGTATAAACTCACGGGCATTCATTCGCATCAGGATAATTGCATAATACTTATCCCGTGTGGAGCTGAACAGCTGTGTATTGATAAGTGCTCCTATCACCGTCAGAAGCAGCAGGATATGCAGATAAATCTGCTGTGCGGGAAGGCCTCTGTACAGAGAGCCGATGCTGACAACCATTACGAGAAGATAGAAAAACTTCCAGAGAAATATCGAAATGATCTCCCAGAGAATGGAAAGAAGATTTGCGAAGATCTTCAGACCGTACACACTGTAAAGTGACTGGGGCAGCAGCCGCCTGATCAGGGGAATCTGCCTGAGTGAGTACAGAATTGAGTTTACCCGATACGTATTTTTCAGGGAAAAGGATATTTTCAGTGTCTTAAGCATAATCTTCCTCCCGCAGTGCTGCAATGATCTTTTCTTTGAAGTCGTGGCTGTCCAGATTCGATTTATCTACGCGCTCCAGTTCCCCGTGGCTGAGCAGCACAATTTCATCGCACAGATCAAGGGCAAGATCCAGAATGTGTGTGGAGAAAATAATAATTTTATCCTGCTTGATGGAGCGCAGCAGCATCTTCATCTCTTCGGCTACCACTACATCCAGTGAAGTCAGCGGTTCATCAAGCAGCAGAAGCGCCGGCTGAGCAATGATATTGATGAGCATCTGCATTTTGTTCTTCATGCCGTGAGAGTAATCTTTCAGCAGTTTATCCCTGTCATCAGGTGCTATGCTTACATACTCAAAGTACTCATCGATCGGACGCGGATCTGAAATACTGTTCCCGTTAATATCCAGAAAGAATTTCAGGAATTCCCGCCCGGTCAGGAACTCCGGAACTGTCGGCGTTGAAAGAACATATCCTATGTCTTCAGGGGCAACGTTCCTGCTTTTCCCAAATTCTTCAATCCAGAAACTGCCGCTATCCGCTTTGAGATCCCGGTTCAGACAGTTGAATAATGTTGTCTTCCCTGCACCGTTTCTTCCCAGAAGCCCATAATACTCTGTAAACTTCAAGGATGTTTTTGAATAATGAAATACTGGAGAAGAATTTCACTGCAACGGGTTTTCGCCTACTTGACTTTCCCAACCTGCAGTTGTATGCTTGTAACGTAGAAAATCAACCATTGCAGCGATAACGTACAGGAGAATACAGGCTATGGATAGGAACGTACTGGACAGGAGTGAATTTCTGGGAGAGTATAATATTTCAGAGGAAGAATTTGCGTCAGCAGAGATGACGTGGGAAGAACTGAGAGCAATTTATAATGATTATACGTCAATCCAGGATCATTTAACGGAAATTGGGAAGGACTTTGTGGATGCATATCTGTATGATATTGAGCGCGCGGGAATCCATTCTTACCGTTACCGCACAAAGGAGCCAAAGCATCTGATAGAGAAAATACTGCGCAAGCGCAGAGAAGATAAGGCAAAATTTGCTTATATTAACCGGGAGAACTATCATAAATATATTACGGATTTAATAGGCATCCGCGTGTTCTTTCTGTATCGCGAGGACTGGATCCATTTTCACAGATATATTACGAGTGTGTTTGAGAATAATCCGGATATCTATGTCATCGACCGTATTCGCGATTTTGACGAGGACGCCGGTCATTATTATATCGCGGAGCGTCCGAAGGTCTATAAGAGAGCAGGAGACAGCAGAATTTATGATGAGAAACTTATTGATATCAAGTCAGACGGAATCTACCGCTCACTGCATTATATTGTCAAATTTAAAGGATATTATGTCGAGATTCAGGGAAGAACTCTGTTTGAGGAAGGATGGAGTGAGATTGATCATGACATTGTCTACCCGTATTTTACAAATGATGAGATGCTGAAAGATTTTTCCACGCTGCTCAACCGCCTCTCCGGAATGGCGGATGAGATGAGTTCGTATTTTCGAAGAATGCGTGCTACGAAGGAAGAGTGGGAGAGAGCACTCCGAGATATGAAAGAACTGGCAGACGGATGCGAGGAGAAGCTGCGCCGGAAGCCGAACTGAAAAAGCCGCCCTGTTTTTTGGAACGGGGCGGCTTCTGTACATTATTGCAATCAGTCGCTAAGTTTAACTACCGGCTTAATAAGATCACTCGGCTTGTCACGCATCAGGAACAGAGCCTCTTCCAGATGATCCCACCCTTCGAAGATATGAGAGCAGAGAGGATGCACATTGAGACGGCCTGCAGATACGAGAGAACTCAGTTTTTCCATGCGCAGTCTCCCTCCCGGCATCAGCCCGCCGTTGATTTGCTTATGTCCCATGCCGACACCCCATTCCACACGCGGAATAGTGACGTAGGTTCCGTTTCCCAGATAGTTGACATTCCCTACTTTGCCTCCCGGCTTTAAGCACTTTATTGCGGAGACAAATGTTTCGCAGTCTCCGCCGGCGATTATCACTTCATCAACGCCCTTGCCACTTGTCATCGCAAGCACCTGATCCTCGATAGAGCCGTTTTTATAGCTGATAAAATCAGTTGCTCCATAACCTTCTGCAGCCTGAATGCACACAGGTCTGGTGCCGACTGCTATGATCCGGGAAGCTCCCCTCATATTGGCACCCGCTACAGACATCAGCCCTACAGGTCCGATGCCGATAACAAGTACCGTATCGCCGAATTGTACGTCCGCAAGTTCCACTCCGTGGAAGCCTGTTGGAACCATATCAGACAGCATGCAGGCATCTACGGGAGAAATATTAGCCGGCAGATGAGCGAGATTGCCGTCAGCATCGTTCACATGAAAAAACTCGGAGAACACGCCGTCTTTAAAGTTTGAAAACTTCCAGCCTGAAAGCATTCCGCCGGAGTGCATGGAGTATCCGGCCTGCGCTTCGAGGGAATTCCAGTCCGGTGTAATTGCGGGAACGAGCACGCGGTCACCCGGCTTAAAATCTTTTACAAGAAATCCGACTTCTACAACCTCTGCACAGCACTCATGTCCCAGAATCATATTGTGACGCTCGCCAATGGCTCCTTCCCACAGAGTATGGACATCGGACGTGCAGATTGCCACTGCCAGCGGCCTGCACACTGCATCCATAGGACCGCAGGAAGGGCGTTCTTTCTCTATCCATCCGGATTCACCGATTTTCAGCATTGCATACCCTTTCATAGCTGATATTACCTCCTTTGTTGTTGATGAATTTGATAGAGCAATTCTGATCGTATCACAAATTTTCGGATAATACAACCACAAAAAGCGCAAATAGCTTGAAATATTCTGGAAAAATGCGAAAATCAAAGATATATGTCGTAAAATGTTGAGATTATCTGATTATAGAAAAAGTCAAAAAAAGTACCGTGATACAGATGTAATTTCTCTGTATCACGGTACTCTTTATGATTTTTTAGATCCCAGCCTGCTTCAGCAGCTCCGGTACCTTGGACTCCCAACCGAGAGCCATGATATGTACACCCTGGCAGTACGGTTTGCACTCTTTGATAATGCGAGCCGCGATCTCTACGCCGGTGATTCCTGCTTTTGTCTTTTCTTTATCTTTTTTGAGTTCCTCGATCATTTCTTCAGGTACATGAACACCTGCTACGTTATTGTTCATGAATCTTGCCATACCTACAGACTTCGGAATAATAATGCCGACCTGAACAGGCTTTCCGAACTGTTTAGCCTTCTCCATAAACTTGATAAATTTCTCGGGCTCAAAAACAGCCTGAGTCTGGAAATAATCAGCACCTGCGCGAACTTTGCGCTCCATCTTTGCGAGCTGTGCATCGATAGAGTCACTGCACGGGGATACAACTGCACCCTTTGCGAAAGACGGCGGCTCACCGATTAAAGGATTTCCTCCCAGATCCACACCTTCTTCAAGTTTTTTCACTGTATGGATCAGAGAAACGGAATCCAGATCAAAGACAGGCTTTGCCTGCGGATGATCACCCATCTTTGTGTGGTCTCCTGTGAGAAGCAGGAGGTTTTCAATACCGAACATCGCAGCGCTTAACAGGTCAGACTGCAGCGCAATACGGTTTCTGTCACGGCAGGTAAGCTGGAAAATAGGTGTAAGGCCTTCATCTTTAAGAGCCTTGCACATTGCAAGAGAGCCGAGTCTCATTACGGAAGACTGATTATCAGTTACGTTCACAGCGGTAATTCCGCTTAAATACGTTTTCGCTTCCTCGATCAGATGCTCTACATGAAATCCTTTCGGCGGTCCAACTTCCGCAGAAACAACAAATTCACCACGTTCAAATAACTCAGTAATTTTCATATTACATTGCTCCTAATCATATATTTTTATCTCCCGCCGTCCAGATAAGAGACGGCGGAAACTTATATTTACTCAGCAGAAACCTCATCATCTGTTGCAAAGTTGCGCACCTGTGTCGGACACTTCAGTACGTCGAGACGGCCAATCTCTTTTAAACGGCGGTAAATGCGTTCCCAGCCGCACTCCATGCTGCCGTCTACCTCGCACATACCGTCTTTTGAGCCGCCGCACTGACCGTTTACAAGGCTCTTGGAACATGCCGTGATCGGACAGATACCGCCGGTCAGGTTCAGATAGCACTCACCGCACTGATCGCATTTGTACTCCAGAGGTGTTACACCCTGGAATCCCGGCAGACGGCAGGTATCACATCCTGCATAAACTGCTTTTTCTTCAAGGTAGGATGCGATTGTCTGTACGCCTACGCCGCAGGAAAATACGAGAACTGCATCGGCAGCTTCGATCTCGCCTGCATGCTTTTCCAGACGGAGTTTCATATTATCAGGATTGCATATGTAGTCGGTTGTCAGAATGCCGGTCACATTTCCGGAAGAGGAGAGTTCTTTTTCAAGTTCCTCAATCTCTTTTTCGGGAAAATGCACTTCCTTGCATCCAATGCAGTTGATGATAAAAATTTTCTTTCCATCCACAAGGGATGTGATGGTCTCTCTTGGCTTTAATTCAGTAATTAACATATCACTTCATCCCCCTTACTGCAGTTTTGCCGGCTTTAATTTTGCTGACTAACGGAATCTTGGAGGAGCAGATATACTCGCAGCATCTGCACTCGATACAATCCATCACGTTCTTTTCTTTCATACCCTGCCAATTCTGCTCATCAGCAAATTTGGCAAAATACAGAGGTGAAAGCTCCATCGGACAGACATCCATACAACGTCCGCATTTGATACACGGCTGCTCAACCGTATGGTCTGTATCAATGGCAATAATGCCGTTGGAACCCTTCATGATCGGAACATCAAGATCAGAGAGAGTAAAGCCCATCATTGGTCCGCCTGCCTTGAATGTGACGTTGTCACCTGTTACACCGCCGCAGTAGTCAACCAGCTCTTTTGTACTGGTACCAATCTTTACAATGAAATTACCAGGAGTATTCAGACGCTCACCTGTAACGGTCACTACACGCTCTATGAGTGGCATGCCGCGAAGAATAGCATCTGCAATCGCCTTTGTGGTACTGATGTTGCCGACTACGCATCCTACATCTGCCGGCAGTCCGCCCTGCGGAACCTGGCGTTTGAGAGTACGTTTGATCAGCATTTTCTCAGCGCCCTGCGGATATTTTGTCTTGGCTACGGAAACCTCGATATTGTCATATCCGGCAGTCTTTTCTTTCATAAGTTCAATCGCATCCGGCTTGTTATCCTCAATGACGATAATACCCTTCTCAGCACCTGTAGCCTTTAACATAGCCTGAAGACCGAAGATTACATCGTCGGCATACTCCAGCAGAACTCTGTGGTCTGCAGTCAGCAGAGGCTCACATTCGCATCCGTTTAAAAGAATAGTATCAACCGGCTTGGCAGGTTTTAACTTCACGGAAGTCGGGAAACCTGCGCCGCCCATTCCGACAATTCCGGCTTCTTTGATGATCTCCACGATCTCATCCGGTGTCAGACTGTCGAGATCTCCATGCGGCTTCACAGACTCATGCAGTGTATTTTTTCCGTCGGAACGCATTACAACAGAGAGACATTCTCCTCTTGTAGCATGTCCGTGGTTTTCGATTGCGATAACCGTACCGCTCACGCTGGAGTGTACAGGGCTGCTGATAAAGCCGGCTGCCTCACCGATCTTCTGTCCCACCTGTACAGTGTCACCAACCTGCACAACTGGGTTTGCCGGAGCGCCCGCATGCATAGACAGCGGAATCACAACGATTTCCGGATCCGGGAAGCGCTTCAGAGCCAGATGCTCGGTAAATTCCTTGCGCTCTGACGGATGTACGCCGCCGTAATATCCGTCCAGACGGTTCTCGCGGATAGATTTCACATAATTGCTTACATACTTATAGTCCACCTTGGAGTAATCGCGAAGCTGAACCGGCTGATTCAGAAACTCCTCAAGGCGTCCCTGCTTTGCCAGTCTCTGGTAAATTTTTTCCCATGCGCAGTCTTTGTTTCCATCGACTTCGCATTTACCGTTCTTCGCGCCGCCGCACTGACCGTTTACAAGACTCTTTGAGCAGTCAACGATCGGACAGATTCCGCCGGTGATGTTCAGGTAGCACTGCGCGCAGGCGTCACACTTACGCTCAGTCAGCGCCATGCCGTGGTATCCTGTGTAATTCAGAGAATTGCTGGCAGCATATACAGGTTTGTCTGCGAGATCCGCAACGGTCTGGATTCCCAGACCACAGGAGATTACTATCACATTTTCTGTTCCCTCCGGGATCATGTCCTGCAAACGCTTCTCTGTCTGGGTCTTATTGCACAAAAAATCAACCCTGGCGCTGCCGGTAACGGTCTTTCCGTGTTCAGCAGCAAGCTTCTCGAACTCGCCGCATTCCGGCTCGTCGATGGTTTCAAATTCCTTGAAGCACTTGTTGCAGGCAATGATGAACAAATTATCTTTGCCCTCTAACAGGGAAACCAGTTCGTCATTGCTTTTTAACTTATACTTGGTATAATTTTCCAATTGCTCACCTTCCTTATATACTTGATCCACAGACGATACCCGATTTTATAATTCTTTCTTCCCTGTGCGAGGAAGAAAAAATAATAAAAACAGATTCTGCCGTCTGTAATCGCTGTGATTATCATAACACATATTAGCTAAATTATCTAGTCTAAACATGTTTTTTCCTGTAGAAAAAAGAGGTGTGCCTTCAAAAACGGGAAGGGGCACGATGTACATGATATACAACTGCAGATACGGAAGAGGGCGTATGAAACGATGCAGCAGAGTATAAAAAAAGAAAATAAATTTTCTTAAAATGCAAAAATGAAAATTAACTTTCATTTTACGAAACCAAGATAGCAGACTTCATTTTCTCACCGTATAATCAAATCTGGAAAGAAACAAGTACCATAAAAATCAGGAGGATTTGAAAATGATGAAAAAGCAGACAATGACTCAGTCGCAGAAACTTATGGTTTTTGTATTGACCATGTCCTTATACGGGCTGGCAACATTATTTACGGAACTGATTCCCAAGTTCCAGGCAGGTATTGTAGAATTTTCGGTGGAGTATTTTCTGTTTATACCGCTGGTGCTCGGAATGCTTTTTGATCCCATATCAGCAGCTTTAGGAGCAGCTACAGGAGAGCTGGTATTCAGTGAGATCATGCTGGGACAGTTCGGAGGTCTGGGTGAGCTGGAAAAATTTGTCACTGTAACAATCGGTGTCTATATTGCCGGCCGTATGGTGAAGGATCCCAGAAACAAAAAAATGGTAGGAATTGCAGCTATGACAGGAACCAGCGTTCAGCTGATTCTGGGCATGATCGTAGATATTCTCAAAGTGCAGTTCGCAGTACAGGATTTTGAGGCGGTACCCGGGCTTCCGTAGAGTGTTTTTGCCACGGAGGGATTTGCGTGCCTGAATGATATTCTGTTTTCCGGAATCCTGTTCTGTCTGCTGCCGACCCTGTTCCTTGTTCCGAAACTCTATGGAAAAATCGAGCCTTTATTAGGTATAAGTCCGAGAACAGAAAAGACGGCAATGGGAGGCATCAATTTTAAAGTTATTATCTGTTCCGCTATAGCTTTTGCAGCAGCGATTGCAGCAGAGATGCTGGCAGAAAGCGGAATGGCTCTGATTGACTGGGAAGCAGCATGGGCAGAAAGCAGGGCGGCTCTGGCAGTTGGAATGATTACGGCAGCTCTGATCGTTGTGATTCTTGTTCTTATCATCAGAAAAAGAGGAACCGCAAACAGGACTGCAGAAAACGCATAAAGGATGAAATGGTATGAATGTCATTGAAATTAAAAATCTTACTTATAC
>CALWBA010000060.1 GCA_944375815.1 uncultured Lachnospiraceae bacterium
ATTTGCCCTTCATTTGCGGAAAACAGACCCGGATGTCAGCCTCGTGACCGTTGGCAGCCGTGAATTCTATGTATACCGCTACGAAGGGGAGCTGAATGGCATTCCAAATGCAGCGGTGATCCTCAGTTATCCGAAGGAAAGCTTTGGGAATCCGAAAGCTTTGCGCGTATTTCTCTCTACAAATGCAGCGTTATCCACGCAGGAAATCCTGGACACCTACATGAAACGGTGGCCGATTGAATTATTTTTCCGGCAGAGCAAAAGTAAACTTGCGCTGGACAGCTACCAAATCCGATCCCGTCAAGGGATCCAAAGGTATTGGCTGATCATGTCGTTCGTCCACTATTTGTGTTGTATGCATTCAGGAAACTACTGTACATTCGAAGAGGGGTATGCATTCTTGAAGCAGCAACTAAAGCAGGAGCAATTTGCAAACATGTACCGCCTCATAAAAAGAAGTACGTCCCTTGAGGAAGCGTTGAAGTTTGTGGGGTAAGTTTGTGCAAAATTCGATATTTGCTCATTTATAGTTTAAGGAGAAGAATTATAAAGAACGGGCAGCCCTGGGCTGCCCGTCGCAAGTAAAAACAAGTTTTTTATTTTCCAGCCGTCAGTAAATACTCCTGCACGCTTGTTATACAGTTTGCTCCATCCGAAGCCGCGGTAATAATCTGGCGAAGCTGTTTGGTGCGGACATCTCCAGCGGCAAAGACGCCCGGAATGCTGGTGACTCCGTCTTCTCCGGCTTCCAGATAGCCGCCTTTATCGGTCCTCACCTGATCTTTCAGCAGCTCAGAATTCGGAAGTATTCCGACAGCCACAAAGACTCCGTCCACGTCAAGCGTTCTCTGTTCACCGGTTTTTACATTCTTAACAGCAAGCTCTTTTACGAGTCCTTCGCCGCGGATTTCCTCTGCTACGCTGTCCCATACCATTTCCACGTTGTCGAGAGAGAGCAGATTGTCCTGCAGAATCTTTGCAGCGCGCAGCTCATCTCTGCGGTGCACAACGTATACTTTCTTACACAGGCGGGCCAGGAAGATCGCGTCCTCCACGGCCACGTCTCCGCCGCCGATTACTGCAGTCACTTTATTGCGGAAAAATGCTCCGTCACAAGTTGCACAGTACGATACGCCCATGCCTGTAAATTCTTTTTCACCCGGTATATCCAGAGTACGGTGCTTTGCGCCTGCAGCAAAGATAATTGTTTTCGCCTCGTACGTTTCATCTTCAGTTTTTACAACTTTTATATCACCCTCAGCCTGAATTTCAACAACCTTTGCGCGTACAAACTGTGCACCCATCTTTTCGGCATGCTCACGCATCTTCATGCCGAGATCCATTCCGTTGATGCCCGGAAGTCCCGGATAATTGTCAACCTCATATGTGTTGACTACCTGACCGCCGCTTATATAATTCTCCTCGATAATAACCATTTCCAGTTTTGCTCTCTGTGCATAAATCGCTGCTGCAAGACCTGCAGGTCCTGAACCTATAATAATTACGTCATACATAATCAGTATTCTTCCTTTCTATGCTTTAAAAGTTTATGTATCTTCTTCCGGGGAAACGGAGGTTCCCCGGTTACATACCGCTTTAATTCCGCGAACCATGCCGAGCGCACGGTCTACAGTGATCTCCGTATAATCCTGTTTGCTGCCGTCTGCGTAAAATGTATACGTCACCGTACCGGCTTTTTCGTCTTCAGACTTTTCACAGTCTTTTCCGTCTGCGAATGCCTCGAACTGGGTCAGGGAAGTACCAAGAGAAATATCACCCGCGATAGTAATCGGAACTTTTACGGTGTCCATATCGCCCGATACGCTCGTCACAAAACAGTTGCTGGAGACAGTCGGCTGCTGCCCATAATTGTATATAACGGTATAGAGCTTCTGTCCGTCTTTCTCAAGTGTCGCATATCCGAACTCTCCAGCCGGTATTGCCTGATCGGACTCTTCTGCATTCAGATCCCATCCGTTGTCCTCAAAAGAGGCTACCGGAGCAGGAAGGCGGTATAAACTTCCGGCATATAACACTGTGAAATCATTCAGCTCTGCTGACAGCTGTTCAGGCGGCTGATATGCATCCACTTCCGGAGTTCTTCCCTGTTCAACACCTTCAAGATTTTGATCACCTTCAGGGTCCGTGTAATTCTTCAGATCCACCTTTGTCAGTATATCATCTGTAAATTCCAGAACGGCCTCGCGGTTTACGCCGAATGTATACGTACAGGATACGGTGTTTCCCTCCTCGTATCGGTCTCTGGGCGCCCCGTATGCCTCCCGCACATCAGCTTCTGTTGCGATCCGAAGAATAATTTCCCCGGGAAGCTCCATATACAGATCTGCAGTCTGTCCGGAGGCATCCACGGATATGCCGCCCACCAGACATTGATCTGCGCTCTGCACCTGATCCGTCATATTTACAAGATCCGCGCTGATTTTCTGATCTGCCTGAGAAAATGTCACATCTTCAATATATGACTGCGGCTGCAGCTCCATCTGCTCCAGTCCGTCAGCTACCCATCCCAGCGCTGAAAAATCCGCTTCCTTCATCGGAAGTGTGTATTCCTCTCCCCAGAAGGAAAAAGAAAATGAGGAGAGCTCATCCGGAAGCTCCACATCATACTGCGGCACCTCGTCTTCGGCTGAGGGCGTATCCGTATCATCCCCGTCCATGACGAGAGACTCGTTATCATCCTCTGGAAGAGGGTTATCCGACAGCGGTTTTTCTTCTTTTTTTGAACTGCATCCGGCAAGCAGGAGCCCTGCAAGCAGTATGACCAGAATATGCTTCGTATATTTTCCCATAAGCGCACACCTCCTACCCCGATTTTACCACAACGTTCCCAAGAGTTCTATCATAAATTCTCATATGGACAACTTCCAGACTCATAACCTGATAACAACAGCCTCTTATAAAAGAAAAGGGGGTTCCTTTCATATGCTGCAGAAATTTTTTACCGCCCGGCGCAAGTGGCTGGGAATCTGTATCTGCGTGCTGGCGCTGCTTTTTGGTGCAGCATCGTATGTGCTGCTGGAGCGGGCGGCTGAGAACAGAAGATTTTCGGACTTTACCCGGAAGGTCTTTATCGGGGAAATTTCCTCGGATACCCTGAGTATGCACTATATACTCTCGGATCCGGAAGCCTTCGGTATCAGTGATTACCCTGTCACGCTGGGGCGTATCACAGCTTCCGATGAGCAGAAAAACGCAGATCTCGAAAATCTTTACGCCTCCCTTTCCTCATTCCTTCCCTCGAGACTGACAGAAGAAAACAGGATCACATTCGATACGATGAAGCTGTACTGCGAGAATGCTCTGGAGGCTGCGGATCTGCCGCCTCTGTATGAACCTCTGAGTCCTTCGCTTGGCGTACAGGCACAGCTTCCGGTACTGCTCGCTGAGTATGCGTTTTATGATAAGCAGGATATTCTGGAATATCTGGCACTTCTCAAAGATCTGCCTTCCTACTTTGCTTCCATCCTTACATATGAAAAGAAAAAGGCTGATGAGGGATGCTTTATGAGTGATGCAAGTGCCGATCGCATCATTGAGCAATGCAGTACATTTATTGACGGTGGCGATGATAATTATCTGCAGACAATCTTTCAGGAAAAGCTATCTGAATTTCCAGGTCTGAAGGAAGAGGAGTGCTCACAGCTTTCACAAGCGCATCGTGTACTGATGGAGGAAAGTGTCATTGCGGCCTATCGGTCTCTGATTGAGGGACTGAAGGAGTTAAAGGGCAGCGGTACGAACACGATGGGACTTTCTTATTATCCCCAGGGAAAGGAATACTATGAATATCTTGTCAAAAGTGAGGTGGGAATCAGCGATTCCATGCAGGATGTGGAATCCATGCTGCTTACCTGTCTGCAGAAGGATACTGCAGAGATTCAGAAACTGATCGCGGAAAATCCAAAGCTCATTACGCAGGCCGCCTCGGAGATTAACACGCTGCCGCCTGAGCAAATTCTGCTGGAACTTCAGGAGAAAATCTGTGCGGATTTTCCCGAACTTGACGCTCCGGAGTATGAGATCAAATATGTACACAGAGATCTTGAAGAGTTTCTGAGTCCCGCCTTTTATCTGACGCCGCCGCTTGATCTGGAGACATCCAACTCTATTTATATTAATAGAGCCTCTGATCTGACAGGAATTGATCTGTATACGACACTTGCGCATGAAAGCTTTCCCGGACATCTCTACCAGACCGTTTTTTATGAGCGCACGGATCCGAATCCGATCCGAAGTCTCTTTGAACCGGGCGGTTAT
Organism: uncultured Lachnospiraceae bacterium; assembly: GCA_944375815.1. Lineage (GTDB taxonomy): Bacteria > Bacillota > Clostridia > Lachnospirales > Lachnospiraceae > Egerieimonas_A. The sequence goes on from CALWBA010000060.1 coordinate 4,279, forward strand.
ACGGAAGGATGGGCGACTTATGTGGAATCTTTTGCATACGGATATGCACTTTCTGACAGTGATCTTGCAAGTCTTGCAGCGCTCAACCGAAGAGTGACGCTTTGCCTGTATTCTCTGCTTGATATAGGCATCCACTATCACGGATGGACACCGGGGACAGCTTCGGAGTTTCTGCGCGGATTTGGGATTACAGATCCGGATACATGTGCAGAGATTTATCAGTATGTTGTGGAGACTCCGGCCAATTATCTGAAATACTGTGTGGGAAGTCTCTGCTTTGTCCGGCTTCAGGATAAGTACAAAGAAGAGCAGGGAGAGAAGTTTTCACTGAAAGAATTTCACGAAAAAATTCTGCGTATCGGTGCTGCGCCGTTCCCCGTAGTAGAAAAGTTTCTGCTGAACTGACTGATTACGGAAAATTATGCTTTACAAACAGATAGAAATCATATATAGTAAAAAAAGATTTGAATATTGCCAGTAGAAAACTGCAGGAAAACAGCCGTTTTGGCTTACCGACGGAATAATACTCTCAGGTGTCTCAGATTTGTGAGATAGGACTGCAGTTGGATGGCTCTCTGGAGAATCCCATAAAATGGGTGCCGAAGGTGTAAGCAGCAGTGCTGTGAATCTCTCAGGCAAAAGGACAGGGTTTGTATCTATTTGGGTATTCCGGAGTTGGAATGGCTGTATTTTTATACAGCGGTTCCGACTTCTTTTTTTTCACCCGCACAGCTCTTTTATCACAGCTTCAGAGACGTTATTCAAACGGAATTTTTTAATGAGTTTGGAGGAAACGTATCATGGACGCATTTATGAATTTTCTCACAGAAATCGTGGAGATGATCAGCTCCTTTTTGTGGGATTACGCACTGATGTATCTGCTTGTAGCTACAGGTATCTATTTCACCATAAGGCTTGGGTTTATCCAGCTGCGCAAATTCGGCGCTGGAATGAAAGCGATGTTCGGCGGATTTTCGCTTCACGGAAAGTCGGGAGAAGACGGGCTTAGTTCTTTTCAGGCGCTGACAACTGCCGTTGCCGCGCAGGTCGGCACCGGAAATATAGCGGGAGCTGCGACGGCAATCGCTTCCGGAGGTCCCGGTGCAATCTTCTGGATGTGGCTGAGTGCGTTTTTCGGAATGTCCACCATTTATGCCGAGGCGGTACTTGCACAGCATACGCGCCGCAAAGTAAACGGCACTTTTATAGGCGGTCCGGTTTACTATATTAAAGAAGTCTTTAAGGGAACTTTCGGAAAGTTCCTGGCTGGATTTTTTTCCATTGCTCTGATTCTTGCACTCGGATTTATGGGAAATATGGTACAGTCGAACTCAATTGGCGATTCCTTTAAGAATGCGTTTGGTGTTCCGCCTCTTGTAATGGGAATTATAGTAGCAGTTGCAGCGGGATTCATATTTATCGGAGGTATTCGAAGAATTGCCCTCTTTACAGAGAAAATTGTTCCGATTATGGCGCTCCTTTATATTATCGGATGTGTTGTGATTCTGATTATGAATCCGGATGGGGTTGCAAAAGCATTTCATGATATTTTTGTAATGGCATTTGCGCCGCAGTCTGTGGCCGGAGGAATTGCCGGAGTCACAGTACAGAAGGCAATGCGTTTTGGTATTGCCAGAGGTCTGTTTTCGAATGAAGCCGGTATGGGTTCTACGCCTCACGCGCATGCGACTGCTGCCGTAAAGCATCCGGGTGATCAGGGTCTGATTGCGATGATGGGAGTCTTTGTGGATACTTTTGTGATACTGACGCTGACTGCACTCGTGATTCTCTCCACCGGTTCCCTTGAGAGCGGACTTACAGGCTCGGGACTTGCACAGTTTGCATTTAACTCTGCATTCGGTTCCTTCGGAGACGCATTTATTGCGATCTGTATGCTGTTTTTCGCATTTACGACAATCATCGGGTGGTACTTCTTCGGAGAGGTGAATGTAAAGTATCTCTTCGGACAGAAGGCGACAAAGATTTATGCTCTGCTGGTGATACTTTTCGTGGTTGCCGGCTCCTGTCTGAAAGTGACACTGGTGTGGGATATGTCGGATATGTTTAACGGACTTATGGTACTCCCGAACCTGCTGGCTCTGATCGGAGGCTCCCAAATTGTGGTTCGCCTGACCAGAGAGCATAAGCAAAACGAGTGGAAGTAAAAGAAATTCCCTTGCGCGGCATAGCGCGAAGCTTTGAGCATATATTGAAAAGAAGAAGCATTTTGCCAGGAGATGTTCCGTGAATATCCTGCTTTTTATTTCGAACCTGATGATCCCTCTTGTGATCTTTTATGTCGTGGGTTTTGCGCTGCTGATGAAGAGAGACGTATATGGGGACTTTGTTGCAGGAGCCGCTGACGGACTGAAAACAGTAGTTCGGATTATGCCGACTTTGATCGGTCTGATGGTGGCTGTCGGGGTTCTGCGGGCGTCCGGTTTTCTAGACATGCTTGCCCAGATGCTGGGAAAACTGCTTGCACCTCTGGGATTTCCGCCGGAGCTTGTACCTCTGACCGTTGTGAAAATGTTCTCATCGAGTGCTGCAACAGGGCTTTTGCTGGATGTCTATAAATCCTTCGGAACAGATTCCCAAATAGGGCTGATTGCTTCTATATCCATGGGCTGTACAGAAACGATCTTTTATACGATGTCTGTATATTTTGCAGCGGCAAAGGTCACAAAGACCCGGTATACTCTTGCCGGAGCACTGATTGCCACCCTTGCCGGACTTGCCGCAAGCGCAGTCCTTGGAGGCGCTTTCTGAAAACCTCTAAAAATCGTTGTGGATTTAAAGTAAATCATGTATAATGAAGCAAAAAGGGGAAAAGAAGGTGATTCCAAATGGCGCAGTACGATACCTTAAAAGACGTTCTTGTAAATCTTTTCAATGAGATTATGGATATAGAGGAAAAGGCTATCATTACAGAAGAATTCAGCGATATCACAAATAACGATATGCACGTTATTCAGGCGATCGGAATCGGGACCCCGCGCAACATGTCATCCATAGCCAGAACCATGGGAGTGACAGTGGGAACACTGACCATTTCCATTAACGGGCTGGTCAAAAAGGGATATGTCAAGAGAAAACGCAGCGAGGAAGACCGCCGCGTTGTCCTGATCTCCCTATCCCCGAAGGGAAGGCGGGCTTATGACCATCACGAGCTCTTTCATCAGAAGATGGTGGAGGCAGTACTCGAGGAGCTCTCACCGGAAGAAGCGGATCTGATTGCCGGTGCGTTGGTGCGGATGCAGAAGTTTTTCAGGGAGTATCCCCGGAAGATGTGAGTTTTTCCAGACATCTTCTTCTGTATGCAGCAGGTGAATAGCCCGTCTGCTTTTTGAATATACGGCTGAAATACAGGGGGTTTTCGTAGCCCACAACGGCTCCGATTTCTCCCACGTTATAATTTGTACTTTCCAGAAGACTTGCCGCCTTTGCAGTTCGTATCTTTGTCAGGTACTGCAGAGGCGGCATTCCTGTATACTGGCGAAAACAGCGGATCAGCCAGCAGGTGCTCATGTTCTGGGATTTCGCATACTCTGAGATATTCACCGGTTCGCTGTAATGTTCATTAAAATAGCGGACTGCCGCCTCCACTTCTTTTTTCATTCTCCAGTCAGCGCCGAGCGCTTCCGCCCTGTAGCGTTTTGCCAGGGTCAGCAATTCTCTTAAATGCAGTTCCAGCATCTCCTCAAAGTACGGTTTTTTCATCTGCAGTTCGTGAATCATCTGTAAATACAGATACGGATACTCCGATGAAATGCCTGCAGGAAGTACATGCACTGCGTTCACATCGCCGAAAACCTCCTCTGCAGCGTACCCGGCTCTGCTTCCGGTAAAATGTACCCAGTATACCTCTGTCTGCTCTTCCCGATAATAAATATAATTCTGAGGAAGACCCGGAGGAAACAGAATCAGACTTCCGGCGGGAGCGGTGTGCTGATGAACTCCTTCTGTATAATAAACGTTTCCTGCCGCCACATACATGATCTGATAATCTTTTCTTCCCCGGGGACGCACAGTCTTCAGAAATGACATTGTGCGCAGCCGATAATTGCCGCAGCTTACCACAGCGAGCGGAATGTCTGTTTTTTCTTCGTCGATATCCTCTCCGCAGAGATAACCTGTATTTGCGTACATAGACAACCTCCTCGTAATATTTTTCCTATTGTATCATTTTGTGTATGTTTTGTCTAATACAGGATATGGAAATCCGCAGCAGTTCATTTTATAATGACACTATATTTAACAGGAGGTATTTGCGATGATTATACCGAAACATTATGAGAATCTTCAGGTTCTTCATGAAAATACGATGCCAAATCGTGCATATTATGTGCCGGCATCCTCTTCTATGGGCACACTTGTTGAAAACAGGGAGGATTCTGACTGTTTTCAGCTTCTGAGCGGTAAGTGGAAATTTCAATATTATGAGAGTATCTATGAACTTCAGGAGAAATTTTATGAGAAGGGATACTGCACTGACAATTTTAAGGACGTAGAGGTACCGGGCGTATGGCAGAACTATGGCTGTGACCGTCATCAGTATACCAATACCCGTTATCCGTTTCCCATGGATCCTCCCTACGTTCCGAATGAGAATCCATGCGGCGCGTATGTGCGCACGTTTACTTATGAGAAGGACAGCAGGGCAGAGCGTGCATTTCTGAATTTTGAGGGTGTGGATTCCTGCTTCTATGTGTGGCTGAACGGCTCTTATATAGGATACAGCCAGGTATCACATTCCACGAGTGAATTCGATGTAACAGAGTATATAGCAGACGGAGAAAATACGCTCTGTGTACTGGTTCTGAAGTGGTGTGACGGCAGTTATCTGGAGGATCAGGATAAATTCCGCATGAGCGGTATTTTCCGGGACGTATACCTGCTGAAGCGCCCTCAAAACTGTATTTTCGATTATTTCGCAAATGTGACGCATTCTTCCGTGGATGTCCGTTTCTCTTTCCTCGGCGAGACCCTTCCGGTGGAGGCATCTGTTTATGATGAAGACGGAAAGGTTGTAGCGCATGCTTTTTCAGAGATCCTGAGCGGCGATCAGGACGGATATACGGCGAAACTTCATCTTGATATGGAAAGCCCCGTTTTGTGGAATCCGGAACAGCCGTATTTGTATACAGTCGTATACACATGCGGTGACGAGGTGATTACAGACAGGATCGGACTGAGGGAAATAGAGATTCGCGACAGTGTTGTATATGTCAATGGCGTGAACGTGAAGTTTCACGGTGTGAATCGCCATGACAGCGATCCGGTGACAGGATTTGCCATTTCCACAGAGCAGATGAAGAGGGATCTGCAGCTGATGAAGCAGCACAATGTCAATGCAATACGTACCAGCCACTATCCGAATGCGCCTCAGTTTTATCAGCTTTGCGATGAATACGGTTTTCTCGTCATTGATGAGGCGGATAATGAGAGCCATGGCACAGCGTCTGTGTATATTCAGGATGCACAGTGGGAGAATGTTCTGCGGTACTGGAGCAAACCGATTGCGGACAACCCGGAATTTACTGCAGCGACTGTGGACAGGACGCAGCGCTGTGTGCACAGAGATAAGAACCGTCCGTGCGTTGTGATCTGGTCCATGGGAAATGAGGGCGGATACGGATGCACCTTTGAGGAGGCACTGAAGTGGACGAAGCAGTTCGATCCCGGACGTCTGACACACTATGAGGGATTCCACTATCACGCAAAGGACCGCAAATATGATTTTTCTAACCTGGATCTTTACAGTACGATGTATCCGTCAATAGAATCCGTGAAGGAATATGCAAAGAGCAGCCCTCAGAAGCCATATATTATGTGCGAGTACAGCCACGCGATGGGTAATGGACCGGGAGACCTGGAGGATTATTTTGAGGTCATACAAGCATACAATGTGCTCAGCGGAGGATGCGTATGGGAGTGGTGTGACCATGGCATTTACAAGGGGACAACCGAGAACGGAAAGGAAAAATATTTCTATGGCGGCGACCATGGAGAAGATCTGCATGACGGAAACTTCTGTATGGACGGCCTTGTATATCCTGACCGCAAGGTACATACCGGGCTTCTGGAGTTTAAGAATGTCTTCCGCCCTGTTCGTGCTGAGGCATATGATCAGAAGACGGGTGAGCTGACACTGCACAGCTATCTGGACTTTGTGAATAGTAACGATTATCTGGATATCAGCTATGAAGTGGTACGCGATGGGGAAACAGTCTTAAGCGGTGTTTTGGACAGCGTTCCTGAGATTGCTCCGCATGGGGAGGCAAAGATTACCATTCCCGTACAGATCCCGGAAAACGGAAAGTGCTTCCTGAAGCTATTCTATACGCTGAAGCAGGCATCTGCTGTGCTGAGAGAGCATCATTTGCTGGGATTTGATGAGATACGACTGGAGACTTCCGATGACAGAAACCAAAAAGTCTGCGATCTGCTCAAACATACATCTGCGGCAGCAGGTGAGTTTACCGTAACAGAGACAGACCGGTATATCTATGTGGAGCATCCGGATTTCGCGTATACGTTTAACCGGCTGACAGGACTTTTCGAGAAAATGATATACCGCCAGCAGCAGCTTCTCACGCGTCCTATGGAGCTTAATATCTGGCGTGCACCTACGGACAATGACCGCAATATCAAAAACAAATGGCTGGCAGCGCATTTTGACTGTACATCTGCCAGGGCATACACTGCTTCATGGGAGCACATTCCGGGAGGCATTCAGATACGCAGTACTGCATCTGTATCCGCCAATTCGGTGCAGAGAATTCTGAACACGGAAACGGTCTGGACAATTTGCTCCGACGGCAGAATCGAGGCTCATATGTCTGTACAGAGGACTCCCGGGTTCCCGTCTCTGCCGCGTTTCGGCCTGCGCCTTTTCCTGCCGCGTGAGATGGATGAGGTTACCTACTGCGGAATGGGACCGCTGGAGAGCTATATGGATAAGCACCGCGCTTCCAGTCATGGTATCTACCGCAGCACAACAGCGGATCTTCACGAAGATTACCTGCGTCCTCAGGAAAACGGAAGTCATTGGGACTGCGACTTTGTGACCCTTGAGGGTTCCAGAGTTTCCCTCACTGCTGTGAGCAAGACGCCGTTCTCCTTTAACGCATCCCCCTATACGCAGGAAGAGCTGACCATAAAAGCGCATAACTATGAACTTGAGCCCTGCAAAGATACGGTACTTTGCCTCGATTACAGACAAAACGGTATCGGATCCAACAGCTGCGGACCGGAGCTGCTGGAGAAATATCGGCTGAATGAGGAGAAATTTGAATTTGAGATAGTTCTGATTCCGAACAGAAAATAACAGATAACAGAAGCGAGAGGCCGCAGACAGAACGTGTTTCGGCCTCTCGTTTTCTGTACAGCCAGCTGCTTTAGCTGCAGAAACCATGCCACAGGGTTGTTTCATGAAAGATTTTTAAAAGTATAAGAAGAGCGGATTTTATCGAGGGTTATACGTATTATACAAAGACGCGTATAACTCTCGACTTTTTATTCCCGTAGAGGTATAATGTCTATAT
>CALWBA010000061.1 GCA_944375815.1 uncultured Lachnospiraceae bacterium
AGAATCCGCTCTTCGAAAGCAGCGCAGCAGCTCCGTAAACAGAATCACCATACAGCTGTCAATGATTTCCTTTTTTCCAACATCATCCCCATAATACTCACAGAGAATCCGGGTAACCAGGTCATGTACATACGGATCCTGTGCCGTCGGAATCTTCAGAAAGTGTTCCCTGTTCCTGCGCTCTGACACTGCATTTATCAGAAATGCGGGCAGAATTCCGCTCTTTGTCATGCGGGACAAAAAGCTGCTGTCAAAGTACTCCTTCTTCATCAGCAGATTGACCACAATGTCATTCTCTTTGCAGACACCAAGCGCATGCACTGCATCTGTGTCCATGATGCAGATATCCCCCTGCTGCGTCTCGACAGCGCGTCCTTCAACATACTGTGTGCATCTTCCCGACCAGACATAGTTCATCTCGATATAGTCATGAGAGTGTGCCGGTACAGCATGGAAACGCTCATTTCTGACAACTTCAATGGTACTCCACGGATGGAAAAATTCTTCCTGCTTCATCTCTCCTACCCCGGTATTCTGCGGCTGCCGCGTGCTGCGAAACACAGTCTCCGCCTCCGAGCATTTTCTCAGAAAACTGTCCAGTTCCTGCGGCGTCATATCCTTTGTCCTCCTAGCGCATACTCCGGATAATCATCCGGAACAGTTCCTGATCCATAAGAATACCTGCCATAAACAGCACTACACCGATCATAAACAGTCCAACCGTCAGCACTGTCAGCACTGTTACGGTGCGCACACGCGTCTCTTTGGGAAAGACTTCCCTTCTCCGGTCCTTTCTCTTCAGCAGATAGCTGCCGAAATAAATACCATACGGAACCGCTGCTGAGAGAATGATATACACCGCGACTGTCACAAGCGGCATCCGCATCTGTCCGGCAGCAGTAATCTGTTCTGTTTTGGTCGTGTCCGGCAGTGCTGCCATAAGCAGCAGCGGAACCGCATTATTCACGCAGTGAAAAAGTGCCGGATAGATCATGTTTTCCGTTTCTATCATGATATATGACAGCATAGCTCCGAGTATCGCAGTGGGAAGAAATCTCCAGATATCCGCATGAAACAGTCCGAAAATCACGCCCATCACAAACACAATCAGCCACTTTCTCTCAAGCGGCAGCATGCAGTGAAGAATTACGCCGCGATGCACCGCCTCTTCGCAGATTGCCGGCATAATAGCTGCGATCACAAATGAAATTGCCAGCGGCACGCTCACAATAAAAGAATTTAGTGCAGCATTCGTTCCAAGCACCTGAGCGGGGAAAAAATACGCGATGATTCCCACAGCCGCCATTGATGTTATATAAGCGCTGACCCATAGCAGCAGCGTACCAAAAATACGCGCCAAAGACGGCTTTCTCACGGGAAAAATCTCATGCATAGGCACACGCATCACAGCAGCAAATGCAAGTGCCATTGCAAAAATGATGAGCTCCGTTGCAGCCAGTCCGTACATTCCGAAATGCATCTGCAGATATGCACACACTGTAAAAAATACTGCCATTATCAGCAGAAAAAATAAAATTCCATGCCAGGGCTTCAGTTTCCTTCTTCTGATTTCGTCCATCTATGATGCTCCTCTCTTTTACCCCTGTTCCAGTTCCGCTGCCTGCTCTGCCAGAGATTTCTTTACCTTCTGGCGAGTGACTTCTACAATATGAAGCGCCGTCATATCCACTACCACAGTCTTAACCGGGTCCTTCCGGCAGTATCGCTGCAGCACATGCATCAGCTCCTGACGGTGGTCCTCGGAATCCATATTGATAAAATCGATCAGAATTATTCCGGAGAGCTGACGCAGCAAAATCTGGCGCGCAATCTCAGCTGCCGCTTCAAGATTGATCTTCCGGTATGTCTCCTGTGCTTTCTTCTTTCCTGTGTATTTCCCGGTATTGACATCGATTACCGCAAAAGCTTCCGTCTGCTGGATCACAAGAAATCCTCCTGATTTCAGCCAGACTCTCTCTCTCAGTGCTTCGGAAAGCGCCGTCTCAAGGCTGTGCAGCTTGCCGAGCGGCAGCAGTGTATCTTCATACAGCGCCAGCTTTATACGCTCTTTGGGCTGAAACTGTTCCAGATACGCTGCAATATTTTCATAGATATCACGGTCGTCAGTGACAATCTCTTCCAGTTCATCCCCGGCCGTATCCCGCAGAAGCTGAATATAGTCCTCAGGTGTTTTCTCCAGCAGACTGTAGCAGGTACGGCTCCTGCCGAATTCCGCAACGCGCAGAAAGCGCTGTTTCAGGTACGAAAACTCTGCCAGCAGTTCACTTTTTTCCGCATACTTTGCATTTGTGCGCACAATCACGCCAAAATTTTCCTCCATCAGAGGCTCCATCCACATGCGCATCACACGCTTTGACTCATTGTCCAGCTTTCCGGAAAATCCCAGCTCCTTTCGGCCGCTCGTAAGTACAAGATACTTACCTGTGAAACTCAGATTCGTCGTAATTCCGGGCAGTTTCTCCTTCAGTGCTTCTTTTTCAACCTGTACCATCAGTTCATCACCCGGCAGCAGCCGCCCGTCCGGGCGGCGGTTCAGGACATAATCTCCAGCTTTGTCGGTCAGCTGATAATAACACATAACATCCGGTGCGATCCGTACGAATGCCGCACGGATATTCGGCTGAACTTTCTCTACTTTTCCGATATAGATGTTTCCCAGCATATTCTCCCGCTTTGTCCCGGAAAGTGATAACTGTGTGATCACACCTTCCTCTTTTATTGCGGTAACCCGGCACGGATGCTGCCGTATGGTCATTTCTGTGATAATAATCTTCCTACTCAATGATTTCACCCAGGGACTCTAAAGTCACAAGTTTTCTGCCGTTTTCATCTCCCAGATCCGCATAGATCTCTCCCCGATGCACCTGCCATGCGAAGGGCTGCGGCTCCTGACCCAGATATTTATAAAATGCTTCTGCAACAAGCTCAGGTTTTAAGTTATGGACACTGCCGGTTGACAGCTGCATGATCAGAGCATTCTCTGCAGCCTCCAGCTTATAAATCCATGGCCGGATGTCCTTTTCTCCCTCGCTGCGCTTTGTCTTTCTCCATACCAGGATCTGCTCCTGGTTCAAAAACGCTTCCACCTGCTTTTCCCACTCTCCGGCCGGAGCCTTACCCTCATAAAAAGTCACGGTATAGTCTGCCGCAGCCACAAGCGCCATGGCCTTGCTTGCCTTCCCGTCCGGAACTTTTCTTACGGAAATGACATGCATTCCCTCTGCCATCTGCGCATTTAAACGGTCAGTCAGTTCTGCAGAACTCATGCTCCCATTAAGCTCCAGATCAAAATATTCTCCTGTGCTTGTTATTCCCACACCGAGCGGAGCTGCAAACGACATCAGCATATGCGGACTAAACCCCTCAGAAAATGCTGCATTTAATCCGGCTCTGCGGATTGCCTTCTGAAAGTATCGCATGATATCAAGGTGACCGATGAATTTCATGGCCCCCTCCTTAGAAAACTTTACTCTAACCTTCATAGCACACACCTCCTCCGAATTTTGCCGCACCGCAGCCGGAACACTTCTCCCGGCAGTTGGACGTTACTTTGCCCTGTTTCGCGTTTTCCCACTCTCGTTTTAAGAAATCCTTTGTCACACCGATTTTAATAAAATCCCACGGGAACAGTTCGTTGAGATCTCGTTCTCTGTGCACATAAAAGTTCATATCTGTTCCTGTAGATGTAATCGCCTGATTCCATGCATCCATACGGAAAGTCTCAGACCATGCGTCAAAAAGCGCCCCGTTTCGGTACGCTGCAAGGATCGTCTGCGCAACCCTTCGATCTCCGCGGGCTAAAAGTCCTTCAAGTACGCTGACATCCGCCTCATGATAATTGTACTTAATGCTCTTCTGATTGACCTGTGCGCGTACCTCCTGCTTAACGGTTTTTGCCTTCTCAAGGAACTGCTCCTCGGTGTTCATCGCAGCCCACTGGAACGGCGTAAACGGCTTCGGCACAAAGAAGGATGTGCTCGCAGTGATCTGACATTTACCGACGCGCTGTGTTTTGGGGATTTCATAATAGCGTTCTGCAATCTTCTGTGACAGATGTGCAATACCTTTGATATCCTCCTCCGTCTCGGTCGGAAGACCCAGCATAAAATAGAGTTTTACCTTATTCCAGCCTCCCTCAAAAGCTTTGCCTGCGCCTTCTAAAATGACTTCCTCGGTCAGCCCTTTATTGATGACATCGCGCATTCTCTGAGAACCGGCCTCCGGTGCAAATGTAAGACTGCTTTTTTTTACGTCCTGCACCTTCGACATTACGTCAAGAGAAAACGCGTCGATACGCAGAGAAGGCAGAGAAATGTTGACTTTCTTCTCACTGCACAGATCAATCAGATAATTAACCAGCTCCGGAAGCTGTTCGTAGTCACTGGAACTTAAAGAGCTCAGCGAAATCTCTTCATATCCCGTGTTTTCAAGCATCGCCCTCGCATATTCCTTCATGGACTCAACATCCTTCTGGCGTGTGGGGCGGTAAATCATGCCCGCCTGGCAGAAGCGGCAGCCACGGATGCAGCCGCGCATAATCTCAAGCACCACACGATCCTGTGTTGCCTTAATAAACGGTACGACAGGCGCCTTCGGATAAGTGACATGATCAAGGTCCATCACAACCTGTTTCTCCACCTGAGCCGGCACATCCTCGTAGCGCGGAGTAAACGCGGCAAGTGTGCCGTCCTCATGATAGGATACCTCGTACATTGAAGGAACGTAGATTCCCGGAATTGATGCTGCTCTTCGGAGGAAATCCTCGCGTGATCTGCCTTCATTCTTATATTCCTTATACAGATCAAAGAGTTCATCGTAGACTTTCTCTCCCTCTCCCATATAGAAGAGATCAAAAAAATCAGCAATCGGCTCCGGATTATATGAGCATGGACCGCCTCCGATCACCAGCGGATGTTCCTGTGTACGCTCTGCCGCCAGAAGCGGAATCTTTGCAAGTTCCAGTACCTGCAGGATGTTTGTGTAGCACATCTCATACTGCAGCGTGATTCCCAGAAAATCAAAATCCTTTATTGCATCCTGAGACTCCAGGGCAAACAGCGGGATATCCTGTTCCCGCATAATCTTATCCAGATCCGTCCATGGAGAATAGACACGCTCACACCAGACATCCTCGCGTTTGTTGAACATATCATAGAGAATCTGAATGCCCAGATAGGACATACCAATCTCATACACGTCCGGGAAGCACATGGCGAAACGGATATCCACCTTTTCTTTGTCCTTCATCACCGAGTTGACCTCGTTCCCGATGTAACGGGCAGGCTTCTCGATTTTTAGTAATATTTCATCATTTAAAGCTAGTTTCCTCATGTTTCTCCTTTCGATTTTTGTGCAAAATAAACAAAACAAATGAGTGTTTCATCTAAATTGTTCTTTTAAAAAATAGCTGTTTTTTTCAATGCTTCTGCGAACTTTTTTAGCCCCGACCATCTGCTTTTTTTGATCATTTTGGGCTCTGCGTAACAAATTTCAATTTTTTCGATTCTGCATCATCCTGCATATTTATTCATCAAGACATAACACTGAACAAGCACACATATCACAGAATAGCACCAAAAGCTATTAAAAACCCGGTTTTTAAGTTGTTTTTCATCTCATTTTTCTGCTACACTCTGTATTGCCTGACAGAATAAAATATAGCTTGATATTAAGAGGTATTGAAGATTCGTATACAGCATTACACAGTACACATAATCTTCAATATTATACCTCTTTTAAGGAAGGACTTCAAGCAGATAGTTCGGATCAATAGGAATTTCCAGTATGTTTTTTTCAACAGGCATGATCTCTGCTATAAAGGAACCAATCTCTTTTGAACAGTCATATATCGGTTCCTTTATGTTGATGTAGACATCTTCTGTTATTTTTACTTCATGGTGCCCCATACATGCAGAAATGGCCTTTAAATTGATATCATTTTCTTTTAA